>NZ_NHOX01000038.1:0-54610 GCF_002252745.1 Halorubrum sp. Ib24
CAGCCTCGTCGGTCGCCCGGAGCGACGCGGAGGGCGACCGACGAGGCTGGGGAGGCGTGAGGTGCGGTCGCTGGTGCTCTCTCGCTGCGGTACTTGCTTCGCCGTGCTTCGCCCTCGCGACTGGGGCTTCGGAGGCGTTCGCCGTCTATCCGTCATCAACTACTTCTAAACGAGCGACCGGGGCTTCGGAAGCGCTTCCGTCGGTCTCACTTCCGTCCGATCTCGCTCCCGCTCTCACGGAGGCGGCCCGAAACGGGTATCCGCGCGCGTCGGTAACCCGGCACCGATGGAGTGCGACAAGTGCGGGGCCGACGCCGTCCACCACGCCGCCTACTCCGGGGCGCACCTCTGCGGCGAGCACCTCCGCCGGTCGGTCGAGAAGCGCGTGAAACGCCGGGTCCGGGAGGACTCCCTCCTCGATCCGGAGGCGACGCCGGACGACCCCGACCGCTGGGTGATCGGCCTCTCCGGCGGGAAAGACAGCGTCGCGCTGACGCGAATTCTGGACGACGTGTTCGGGAAGGACCCCCGCGTCGAGATGCTCGCGCTGACGATCCACGAGGGGATCGAGGGGTACCGCGACGAGAGCCTCGACGCCTGCGTCGAGCTCGCCGAGGAGCTCTCGCTCCGGCACGAAGTCGTCTCCTACGAGGAGGAGTTCGGCGTGCAGATGGACGACGTCGTCGAGAGCGACCCGGAGAACATGGCCGCCTGCGCGTACTGCGGCGTGTTCCGGCGCGACCTCTTGGAGGAGTACGCCGCCGAGTTCGACGCCGACAAGCTGCTCACCGGCCACAACCTCGACGACGAGGCGCAGACGGCGATGATGAACTTCCTCGATGGCGACGTGCGGCAAGTGGCGAAACACTTCGACGCCTCGCTCGGCCCCTTCGACGAGCGCGAGGGCACCGACGACTTCGTCCCGCGCGCCAAACCGCTCCGCGACGTGCCCGAGAAGGAGATCGCGCTCTACTGTCACGTCCGCGACCTCCCGACGCACATGGCCGAGTGCCCCCACTCCTCGGAGGCGTACCGCGGCGAGATCCGGTCGACGATCCACGAGTTAGAGGAGAACCACCCCGGCGTCCGCCACTCGATCATGGCCGGCTACGAGGAGCTCTCCGCGCTCGCCGCCGAGGCGTACCGCGAGGGCGGCGACGCCGCCGACGGCGCCCCCGACCTCGGCGAGTGCGAGCGCTGCGGTTCGAAGACGAGCCGCGACGTCTGCCGGAAGTGCCGCCTGCTCGACTCGATCGAGGCGGCGAGCTGACCGCCCCGTCGAACGCGGTCGGCGACCCGAGCGTTCTGTCGGTCAGGCGTCGCCGTCGACCCGCCCGAGCAGGTCGAGCTGGTGGGTGAGGTAGACGAGCTCGGCGGCGTCGGCCCGTCGCCGCCGCTCTGAGAGCCACGCGTCGAGGTCGGCGGCCGAGAGCGATCCGTCGCCCCCGACGGCGATCACCTCGCCGACCGCCTGCTCGACGGTGTCGAGGATGTGCCGGACGAAGAACGCCTCGTCGGCCGGATAGCCGGTCTCGCCGTCGGCGGGACGCACGACCCAGTCGGAGCCGGCGACCCCGAGGAGCGTCGAGCCGTCCGCCTCGCGCAGGCGCGAGAGCGCGGCGCCGCCGGCGCGGCTGTCTCCGTCGGGTTTCTCGTCCATGTGCCGGTGGTACAGCCGCTCGATTGCCCGGTCGTCGGGGTGCGCCGGGCGGAAGCGCGTCGCGCCGTCGAAGGTGATCGGGAAGTAGTAGGTCCCGCCGGGGCCGAGCGCGTCGAGCAGGGCGTCGAGCCCGTCGAGGTCGAGGACGTCGAGCAGCGCCATCCCGATCAGGGCGTCCCACTCGCCCGGGCGTTCCCCGGCGTACGCGACCGCGTCGGCGGCGACCGGCTCGACCCGAACCGTACGGGCGTCGGTCTCGACGACGAGCGCGTCGCCGTCGGCGGTCTCGACGGAGACCGGTCCCTCTCGGTCCGTCGCCCACTCCCGGAGGTACGGACCGACGCCGGCGAGCGCCTCCGCGTCGCGGTCGACGGCGACGTACCGCGTCTCGCCCGGCGGGAGCACCTCCCGATCGATCAGGCGGGCGACCATCGTCCCGATGCCGGCCCCGACCTCCAGCACGCGCAGCGGCCCGGCGCTCGCGGCGGCGCGGTCGGCGAGCCGCTCGCGGAGGATCCCGACGAGCCGGCGGTCGAGCGCCCGGTCGTCGACGGTCCGCTTCGCGCGGAGGTAGCGCCGGAAGGCGTCGGTGTCGTCGGCGATGGCGTCGTCGGCGAGAGCGTCGTCGGCGGGGGCCTCTTCGTCGGTCGCCTCGGCGGACTCGTCGCCGCTTCCGGTCACGTCGCGGTCTCCCGTCACGTCGCCACCTCCGTGTCTATCGCGTCGACGCCGTCGCCCGCGTCGGCGACGTCGGCGAGGAGTCGCCGGACTCGACCCGTCGACTCCGTCCAGCCCGGGTGACGCTCGTACCGCCGCCTGGCGGCGCGGCCCATCTCGGCAGTCCGATCGGGGTCGGCCGCGAACTCGTCGAGCGCGCGGGCGACGGCCGCGGGGTCGTCCGGGTCGACGAGGACGCCCGTCTCCCCGTCGGTGACCGTCTCGTTCGCGCCGCCCGCCCGGGAGGCGATCGCCGGCAGGCCGAAGCTCATCCCCTCGAGGTAGACGATCCCGAACCCCTCGTACCGGGAGGGGACCGCGAGGACGTGGCTCTCGCGGAGGACGTCGGCCAGCGCGTCGTCCGACAGCCGGCCGGCGAAGCGCACGCGGTCGCCGAGCCCGCGCTCGCCGACCAATCGCCGGACGTCGGCGACGTGGGACTCGTCGACCGGCCGGCCGACGACCGTGAGGTCGACGGCGGCGTCGGCGCGGGACACGCCCTCGACGAGCGTGTCGAGCCCCTTCCGCGGTTCGACGTTCCCGACGAACGCGACTCGGAGGGGCGCGGGAGCGGGGTCGGCGACCGACGCGCCGTCGCCGGCTCCGGATTCCTCGCCGATTTCCCCGAGCGACGCGGCGCGCGCCGCGACCGCGTCGCCGTCGATTGCAGGATCGAACCGGTCGCCCGCGGGCGGGGCGACGACGGTCTCGTCGGGGTCGACGCCGAGGGCGGCGACCGCGTCGCGGGTCGCCCCGCTGTTGCAGACGACGCCGTCGACGGTCGCGAGATACCGGCGCTCGACGGCGCGGTACAGCGGCGAGAGGCGGCGCGGCTCGCTCGCCCGCAGGTGGTGGACGACGCTCACGATCGGGTACGGCAGACCGCGGTTGGCGAGGACCAGAGAGGGGTGCGCGAGCTCGTCTTGCAGCATCACGTCGACGTCGACGCGGAGGCGGTCGCGGAGGGACGGGCTGGCGTTGTCGAGCAGCCCGCGCGGGTACGCTCGCCACTGGAGTTCGACGACCTCGACGGTGTCGCCGGCGGCCCGGAGCCCCTCGACCAGCTTCCGGTCGTAGCGGAACCCTCCGGACCGCTCGTCGAGGCTCCCGTACAGCGTGAGCCCGACCCTCATACCGGGGCGTCGTACGTCGCGGCGGCCGCGTCGTCCTCCCAGACCGTCACGGACAGCTCGGTCACGGTCTCGTCGGTCACCGCGTCGGTCACGCGCTCGAAGATCACACGGGCAAAGCGCTCGACGCTCGGATTGCGCCCCTCGAACTCGGGGAGGTCGTTGAGCAGCTCGTCGCGGTAGCGGTCGGCGAGGTCGGCGAGCGCCGCGTCGGCGTCGTCGATGTCGACGAGGTAGTCGTACTCGTTCAGCTCCGGCCCGCGGAACGTCAGCTCCACCTCGAAGTGGTGGGAGTGCGGGACGCCCTCGGGTCCGGGGTCGGGGACCGTGAGGTAGTGCTGGGCCACGAAGTCCGTCAGCACCGTCGTCGCGTACATACACCGATCCACGGGCGCGACGCACCTAAATCCGGAGGGCGGGGGAGAGGCGACCGAGACTGCCGCCGGCCGCGTCCCCGCCGTCGGCCCGACGGACGCTCACAGGTAGCCGAGCGCCGCGAGCCGCTCTCGCTCGTCGCTCTCCCCGTGAACGCGGCTCACCGGCAGCGGCTCCGGCGGTTCGAGCGCCGGGTCGAGCGTCCCGCGGTCGACGCCGGTCGTCTCGGCCCACGGCACGGCGAGGAGGGCGGGCACGGGGGTGTTCATCGGGTGGCCGTACAGCCCCCACTCGCCGAAGAGGTTGCCGTGGTCTGCCGTGACCGCGACGCGGCCGTCGACGTTGTCGGCGAGCGTCTCCACCTCGCCGAGCACGTGGCGGAGGTTGGCCTCGTACGCGGCCCAGACGCGCTCGACCGAGACCTCGCCGCGCCGGAGCGACACCCACGGGTTCCCCTCGTTGCTGTGACTCCCCGTCCGGGCCAGCCCGTCGTCGCCGTCGAGGGGGTCCGGGACGAACGGGTGGTGCGGCTGCATGTAGTGGGCGACGAGTCGGTCGGGGTCGCGCTCCCGGGCGAGCGCGACCGCCCGCTCGGTGACCGCCCGCGCCGGCACGGTGCCGAGGGCGTCGTCCCACGCGTACTTCCACACCTCGTCGAGCGCCGCGAACGCGTCGGCGTCGAGGTAGCGGTCGGTCCACGTGTTGCCCGTCGCCATGACCGTCCGGGCCGTCTCGGGGCGACCGACGAACGTGTTCTCCAACCACTCCGAGGAGGAGCTGCCGACCGACCGGACCGTCTCGACGCGGTCGAGGAAGTCGACGTCGGCCGCGACCGAACGCAGCAGGTCGGCCCGACAGGCGTCGAGGACGACGAGGACGTCCCACTCGCGGTCGAAGGCGTTCGTCCCGTAGTCGAGCCGCCGACCGACCGCCTGCAACCCGCGCAGGTAGGCGGTCCCGAGGCGGCTCATTCCCGGTTCCGTCACGACCGTGAGTTAGCGCGCGGCGACTAAACCGCTCCGGCGGGAGGCATATACGTCTCCCCGCCTCGATACGACCGTGAACTGTCTGTTCGCCGGGGCCGGGTCGATCGCGCCGGAGTACGCCGCCGGCCTGTCGGGGAGTCCGCTGTCGCTCGCCGGCGTCGTCGACCTCGACGGGGATCGCGCCGCCGCCCTCGCCGCGGCCCACGACTGCCCGTCGTTTACCGACCTGGACGCGGCGCTCGCCGCGGTCGACGCGCCGGTAGTGGTGAACCTGACGAGCCACGCCGCCCACGCGCCGGTGACCCGGACCGCGCTCGAAGCCGACCGCCACGTCTACTCGCAGAAGCCGCTCGCGCTCGACGCCGACGAGGCGCGGGCGCTGGTGGCGCTCGCCCGCGACCGCGGCCTCGCGCTGGGCTGTGCACCCGGCACGCCGCGAGCGCCCTCGCAGCGCCGCGCGGGGCGCCTCCTCGCCGACGGCCGGCTCGGCCCGGTGGGGCTCGGATACGCTCACGCCCACGTCGGCCGCGTGACCGACTGGCACGACCGCCCCGGCTCCTTCCTCGATATCGGGCCGCTGTACGACGGGGCCGTGTACCCGCTCGCGCTGCTGGTGTCGTGGTTCGGCCCGGTCGAGCGCGTCCGCGTCGCCGACGCGCTCGACGTGTGGCCCGAGCGCGAGGAGCGCCGGCCCTCGACGCCGAGCCACGTCGAGGCGACGCTGGCGTTCGCGGCGGGGCCGACCGTCAGGCTGACCGCCAGCTTCTACGCCCCCCACCGGAGCCGGGAGTTCTACGGGCTGGAGCTCCACGGCGACGACGGCTCGCTGTACCTGACGGGGACCGGCGCGATGGACGACGACCGCGACGCCGTCCGGTTCGGTCGCGTCGGGCGGGAGTACGTGAGCGCGCCGCCGACGTCTCCGGCGAAGCCCTACGAGTACGTCGACGCCGTCGAGCGCCTCGCCGCGACGGTCGAAGGCGGGGTCGCCTCAAACGCGGGCGGGCAAGGCGGCGGGCGCCCACGTCGTCGCCGTCTGCAACGCGATCGAGGCGGCCGCCGAGGGGGACGGACCGGTCGCCGTCGACGACTGCGGGGCGACCGCCGACCCGCCGCCGGCGCCGGTCGTCAGGCCGGCGTCGGACGGGTGTAATACGGGCACCGGGGTCGAGGGGACGTCGGGCACCGGGGTCGAGGGGACGTCGGGCGCCGCCGCGATCCGCCTCCCGTCGGTCGGCTTCGGCTGCTCGCGCTACCGCGACGGGGAGTACGTCGAGCGCGCCGACTCGATCGCGACCGCGCTCGACGCCGGCTACCGCCTCCTCGACTCCGCCGAGCTGTACGGCAACGAACACCGGATCGGGGAGCTGCTCGCCGCGCCGGGCGCGCCCGACCGGGAGCGGGTGTTCCTGCTCGGGAAAGCGTGGCGCACCAACCACCGCCGGGAGCGCCTGCTCGCCGCCTGCGCGGGCAGCCGCGAGGAGCTCGGGATCGACGCATTCGACTGCTACGCGCTCCACTGGCCATCGGCGCTCGAACACCGGGGGGAGCTGAGCCGGCTCGCCGAGGAGCCGGTCGAGCGACAGGAGGCGCTCGCCTTTCCCGAGGACGCGGACGGCGAGCTCGCGACCGACGACGTGTCGCTGGCGACCGCGTGGGAGAACCTGGAGGCCGTTTACGAGAGGGGATGGGCCCGGACGCTCGGGGTCTGTAACGTCTCGCGGGCGCAGCTGGAGACGGTGCTGGAGACCGGCGACGTCGACCCGGCCTTGGTGCAGGTGGAGCGACACCCCTACCGCCCTCGGACCGGTCTCGTCGACTGCTGTCACGAGCGCGGAATTCGGGTGGTCGCGCACTCGCCGCTGTCGGCGCCCGGCCTCCTCGACGAACCCGTGCTGGACGCGATCGGCACGGATCGGGGTCTCTCGCCGGCCGCGGTCGTCGTCGCGTGGAACGCCTCGCGAGGGGTCGTCCCGATTCCGTCCAGCACCACGGAATCGCACGTCGTCTCGAACCTGGCCGCCGGGAGCGAGCGGCTGACCGCCGACGAGCTCGCGCGGATCGACGCCCTGCGCGACCCCGACTTCGAGCGGTAGGGCGCCGGAGTCGATCGCCCTCGTCCGCTCGGGCGGTATTTCTATGTGACAGAAGTCCATGTGTGTAATATGGCAACAACCAAGTCGCAGCGGCCCGCGGTCGACATCGGCTCGCTGAACGGCCTCCACTGGGTGGGTATCGTCGCGGCGCTGGTCTCCGCCGCCGTCCACCTCTTTCTCGGCGTCAGGATGTTCCCCTCGCCGATGGGTATCAGCTTCGTCCTCGCGGGGCTCGGCTTCGTCGGTGGCGTCACCCTCCTCGCGATCGACTACCGCCGACGGACGGTGTACGCGGTCGGGATCGCTTTCACCCTCGTCCAGATCGTCTTATGGTACGTCATCAACTTCGCGGGCGGGACGAAGTCGTTCCCGGCCGACGTCGGGACGCTCGGCGGCGTCGACAAGGTCGCGCAGGTCGTGTTGATACTCGTTCTGGTCGCCCTGCTGCGCCGGTAGCCGTGGCGGACCGCGAGCGCCGACGGCGACGCGAGCACGCCGTCGCGATCAGCGACGCGCTCCCCGACGGCTCGGCCGTCGACGCGGGCGTAAACGCGACCGTTCGGCGCGTAAACGTATCCCCGGGCGGCGGACCCCTCGCGGGCCCGGTCGCGACCGGAGGTGGCGTGTAGATGGCCGAGATCCGCCGTCGGCGCTCCGTTCGCGTCGGGATCGGTTTCGGGCTCCCGCTCCTCGCCGCACTCACGCTCGCCGCGCTCCTCCTGCGGCTGTTCCCCGCGGACGCGATGGGCCGCTGGGGACTCTCGCCCGCCGTCGTCGCCGGCCTCTGTTGGGCCGGACAGCTCTGGTACGTCGGGTACGGGCTCGATCCGGAGGGGCTGACCGGCGGCTTCTGGCGACAGCTGTTCGGACTGGCGAACGCGGTCACGCTCGTTCGCGGGGCGCTGTACGCGGTCGTCGCCGGATTCGTCGTCGCGCCGCCGGAGACGGCGCTCGCGTGGGTGCCGGCGCTGTGTTACGGGACCGGCGTCGCCCTCGACAACCTCGACGGGAGCGTCGCCCGAACGGTCGGGCGGGAGACCGAGGTCGGCCGCCGGCTCGACATGGCGTTCGACACCTTCGGATTCGTCGCCGCGCCGCTCGTGGCGGTGTTGTGGGAGCTACTCCCGATCTGGTACCTCTCGATCTCCGCCGCGCGCTACGTCTTCCGCGGGGCCGTGTGGCTGCGGCGCGTCCGCGGGCTCCCCGTCGGCGACCTGCCCGACAGCGACCTCGGCAAGTACCTCGCGGGCGTCCAGATGGTCTTCGTGACGGTCGCGCTCGGCCCGCCGGTGCCGACCGACGTCGTTCGGACCCTCGCGCCAATCGTCCTCGCGCCGTCGCTGGCGGTGTTCGCGCGCGACTACCTCGCCGTCAGCGGTCGACTCCCGTCTCGCCGGTGAGAAAGCAGACGGTCACGAGTACTCCAGGATGACTTGGACCGCCGCGTCGGGTTCCGAGTCGAGCAGTTCGTACGCTTCCGGCGCGCGCTCGAAGGGGATCCGGTGGGTGATGAGCTCGGCGGCGGGGATCGCGTCGATCCGGTCGAGCGCCGCCTCCATGCGGCGGTCGCGGTCCCACCGCCCGCGCAGCTCCGGGCTGATCGTCGACACCTGACTGGAGACGATGTCGATGCGGTCCCGGTGGAACCGCCCGCCGAGGTCGATCGGCTCGCGCTTGGTCCCGTACCACGAGCCGACGACGATCCGCGCGTCGTAGCCGACGACCCCGATCGCGTCGTCGAGCGCGCTCGGCTGGCCGGACAGCTCGACCGCGAGGTCCGCGCCCCCGACGGCGGAGTCCCCGGCGAGGTCGACGGCGCCGAGTTCGGCCGGCGTCGTCGTCCGGTCGGCGCCGAGCGCAGCGGCGAGCGTTCGACGGCGCTCGATCGGGTCGACCACGACGAGCGACTCCAGCGGGAAGTCGGCCAGCAGGCGGACGACGCAGAGTCCGATCACCCCGGCGCCGAACACCACGACCCGCTCTCCGAGACGGGGGGCGGCGTCGAGGACGATGTTCGTCGCGGTCTCCACGGAAGGGAGGAGCGAGCCGGCGGCCGGCGTCGTCTCCGGCGGGAGCGCGACGACCGAGTCGGGGGTCGCGCGGAAGCGCGTCTGGTGGGGGACGAACGCGAACACCGACCGGACGACCCACTCCGAGTCGACCTCGGCGCCGACCTCGCGGACGACGCCGCTCGCGGCGTAGCCGTACCGGAGCGGGTACGAGAGGTCGCCGTCGAGCGCGTCGAGCGCCTCGTCCGCCGGGAGATCCGCCGGCGTCTGGTCGCGGTACACGAGCAGCTCCGTCCCGGCGCTGATCGCCGACGCGCGGGTCTCGACGAGCAGCTCGTCGTCCGCCGGCGGTCCGACCGTCGCCTCGCGCACCTCGACGGTCTCCGGGGCCGTGAAGTAGAGCGCGGCGTCGGTCATCGGGTCGCGGACCCGGTCCGGTCGCGGGCGACGCCCGAGCGAGGCCACGGGCTTCGGCTCGGCTGGTGGCGTAACACGTAGATCCCTACGCACTGTGCGATGTTAAGTCCTCGCGCCGTCCGACGGGTCAGACCCGGAGGTAAGCGAGCGGATCGGCGTCGACGGCGCGAAAGAGAGACGGTCGATCGGAAAGCGAACGACTGCGACGGCGGCGGTCCGTCAGCGACGCCTAGCGGATGACGTCGAGGCCGTTGTTCCGCTCGGTCTGCTCGGTGCCGCCGTCGGACTCCCAGCCCCGGTCGGCGCCGCCGGAGGCCGTCGCGCCGGCCGTGCCGTTCGCCTCGGCGGCGCGCGAGCGCGAGTCGCCGAGGTCCTCGGCTCCGGCCGCGGCGCGGGACTTGTCGGCCTGCTTCTGGGTCGACGGGCCGAGCACCTGCGCGCTCTGGACGCCCGTCATGATCGCCATGACGCGGACCTTCCCCTTGTACTCGTCCTGGATTCGGGCGCCCCAGATCACGTTGGCGTTCGCCTCCAGCCGCTCGGTGATGTTGTTCGCGATCCCCTCGGCCTCCTTCAGCGTGAGGTCCGGACCGCCCGTGATGTGGACGAGCCCGCCGGAGGCGCCGCGGTAGTCGACGTCCAGGAGCGGGTGGTTCATCGCGTCGTTGACCACTTCCTGGGTCTTGTTCTTGTCCTGGGTCTCGCCGACGAGCATGACGGCCACGCCGCCCTGGTTCATGATGGTGGACATGTCGGCGTAGTCCAGGTTGATGAGGCTCGGCTGGGTGATCGTCTCGGAGATCCCCTTCACCGTCTCCGCGATGATCTGGTCCATCACGGAGAACGCCTTCCCGATCGGCAGGTTCGGCACGTAGTCGAGCAGCCGGTTGTTGTCGAGGACGATGATCGAGTCGGCCTCGTTGCGGAGGGTCTCTAAGCCCTCCTCGGCCTTCACGGTGCGGGCGCGCTCGACGTTGAACGGCGTCGAGACCATTCCGACGACGATGGCGCCCTGCTCTTTGGCGATCTTCGAGACGACCGGCGCCGCGCCGGTGCCGGTGCCGCCGCCCATTCCGGCCGTGACGAAGACGAGGTCGGCGTCGCCGAGCACCTCCTTGATCGTCCCCTGGGCCATCTCGGTGGCGCGCTCGCCCATCTTGGGGTCGCCGCCGGCGCCGAGCCCCTGCGTGAGCGACTTGCCCACGAGGATCTTGGTGTCGGCCTCGACCATCTTGAGGTGCTGTTTGTCCGTGTTGATCGCGACGGTGTCGGCGCCGTCCACGCCGATGTTGTACAGCCGGTTGATCGTGTTGTTTCCGGCGCCGCCGGCACCGACGATGACGATCCGGGGGTCCCCGAACTCGTCGTCGTCCATATCGACGGAGTCCATGTCGCGCTTCTCCGCTTCCGCGTTGTCGAGGGCGTCCTGAACGAGATCTTGCATCAGTTCACACCTTCGCCCAGTTGCGGTTGCGGCCGCGCTCGTCGCGCTCGCCGTCCTGTTCGTTCAACATGTCGCGAACGGCCGACCGGATCGCCTCGCTCCGGTTCGGGAACTCGCCCGTTTCGACCATCTGTTCGACCTCGTCTATCTGCTGTTTCGGGATTCGTAGTGTCACACGCTCCATTGGTATTCCCCCGGTAAGACGGCGAGCACGCGACGCGTGTGTCTTACAGCGACGAATCGTCCGTCGACGGGATCATCCCCGCCGCGGACGGCCGCTGTAAGACGACCGTCTTACGCAGTTCAATTCACCGAGTCTACCAATATAAAGCTATCGCCGAGTGTAAGACAACCACCCGAAGAGACGAATTCGGCCGACTGGCGGCCTGAGTCAGGCGTTACCTGTCATTTAACACGTCTGCGGCGGGGGTCCGCCGACCGCAGCCGGGGCAGAACGCCCAGTCGGTCCGCAGCTCGTCGCCGCACTCGCAGAACGCCCGGTGAGACTGCTTTTCTCCGCAGTTCGGACAGTACACGTGTTCTTCAGGGACGTTCTCTCCGCAGCCGCCGCAGGCGTTTTCGCCAGCGTTCGCGCTCGCCGGCGTCTTACGCGTCTCAGTCTCAGCGTCCGCCGACGTCTCACGTGTCACACGCGTGTCGGCGGCGTCGGCGTCAGGGGCGTCGAGAGAGACGTTCACGTTGACCTCGGCCGGGTTCCCCGACGCATACGTCGCGTCGGACGGAGCGCGCCGTCCGCCGAGGCGGTCGTCCAACGCGGCGTCGAGCCGCTCCGCGATGAGGTCGTCGACGCGGTCTGCCAGCGCGGCGCCGACCGTCTCCTCGGCCGTCGGACCCGCGTCGGGAGCAGTCGCCTCCTCGGCGTCGTCGAGGTGGGTGCGGAGGGCCTCCCGCATCACCTCGCTCTTGGAGGCGTCACACGCTTCCAGCCGCTCGACGAGGTCGTCGTCGGCCCGGAAGGTGATCTTACTCATACGGACGCCATATCGACCGTACTACAAGTATCTTCCCCCCGATATCGGACGGTAGCCGCGAGACGTTTCAGCCCCCGGAAACGAGCGCGCCGAGCCGCCGCGGTCGGCGAAAATCATGTCACATGGTCACACGTGTGTCTGACGCAGATTTATACGGCCCGCGTGGGCATACGTGTGTATATGAGTAACCGCGTCGAGGACCTCGAACGACAGGTCGCGGAGCTGCAAGCGGCGGTCAACGGGCTCACCGAGGAGCTGGTCGAAATGAAGGAACGCGTCCGACAGCTCGAGGACGCCCAAGAGGTGTCCGTACGGGCGGACGCCGCGACCGAGGAGGCGCGGGAGACGGCCGAACCGGCCGAGGAATCGACAGAGTCCGCCGGCGGCGAGACGCGGACCCACTCCGACGACCACGTCGAGGTCGTCGAGCGGACCGACGACGGGAGCGCGTCGACCGGCGGCGAGGGCGACGACGACATGGTCGTCCCGGAGCAGGAGGCGACGACGCCGGACGCCGAGGCCGGCGGGGCGGAGGGAGAGAGCGACGACGAGGAGTCGGACAGCGACATCATCGTCGCGTAATCCGACCTCGCACTCCCGCGTCACATGCACATTACGGAAGTCGTTTTGGACGGATTCAAGAGCTTCGGGCGGACGACGAGGATCCCCTTTTACGACGATTTCACGGTCGTCACGGGACCGAACGGCTCCGGGAAGTCGAACATCATCGACGGAGTCCTCTTCGCGCTCGGATTGGCGCGCACCCGCGGGATCAGAGCGAAGAAGCTCACCGACCTGATCTACAACCCCGGTCACGACGACGGCGACGGGACCGGGGGCCCGAACGAGGCGTCGGTGACCGTCGTGCTCTCGAACGAGGACGGGGCCTTAGACCGGTCGCAGGTCGTCTCCGCGGCCGGCACGGAGAACGTGGGCGACGTCTCCGAGATCACGATCAAGCGCCGCGTCAAGGAGACCGAGGACAACTACTACTCGTACTACTACCTCAACGGACGCTCGGTGAACCTCTCCGACGTGCAGGACCTGCTCGCGGCCGCCGGCGTGACGCCCGAGGGGTACAACGTCGTGATGCAGGGCGACGTCACCGAGATCATCAACATGACCCCCTACCAGCGGCGGGGGATCGTCGACGAGATCGCGGGCGTCGCCGAGTTCGACGAGAAGAAGGAGGCCGCCTACGAGGAGCTGGACACGATCGAAGACCGGATCGGCGAGGCGGACCTCCGCATCGGCGAGAAGCAGGACCGGCTCGACCGGCTGTCCGACGAGCGCGAGACCGCCCTCCAGTATCAGGAGTATCGGGACGAGCTGGAGGAGTACCGCGGCTTCCTCAAGGCCTCCGAGCTGGAGGAGAAGCGGGAGGCCCTCGGCGACGTCGAGGACGACATCGACGACGCGGAGGCCGAGCTCGAAGAGCTCCGCGCGGAGCTCGACGCGAGACAGGGGAAGCTCACCCGCCTCGAGGAGGACCTGGCCGACCTCAACCACGAGATCGAGACGAAAGGCGAGGACGAGCAGATCCGGATCCGCTCGGAGATCGAGGAGGTCAAAGGCGAGATCTCCCGGCTCGATGACAAGATCGAGGCGGCCGAGGAGCGCGCCGCGGAGGCCGAGACGGAGCGGCGCGACGCCTTCGTCCAGATCGACCGGAAGGAGGAGACGATAGCGGACCTCGAAGGCGAGATCCGCGAGGCGAAAGTCGAGAAGGCCTCGGTCAAGTCCGAGATCGCGACGAAGCGGTCCGATCTCGCCGACGTCGAGGCCGAGATAGAGGGCGCCGACACCGAGTTCGACGAACTCAAAGCCGAGCTCGCCGACAAGAAAGAGGAGATCGAGTCGCTTCGCGAGGCGAGAAACGAGACGCAGCGCGAGAAGGACCGCCTGCTCGACGAGGCGCGCCGGCGCTCGAACGCGGTGAGCGAGGCGCGGACCGACCTGGAGGAGGCCCGCGAGTCGATACCGGAGCACAAGGCGCGGATATCCGAGCTCCGCAGCGAGCTCGACAAGGCCGAGAAGAACGAGGAGAAGATCGAGGAGGTCGTCGCGGACCTCTTCTCGGAGAAGGCCGAACGGAGCGAGGACCTGGAGGCGGTCGAAGCGGACCTCCGGGAGAAGCAGAACGAGTACGCGAAGCTGGAGGCGGCCGCCGACGAGCGCGGCGACACCTCGTGGCCGCGGGCGGTGACCGAAGTGAAGAACGGCGGCATCGACGGGGTCCACGGCGCGGTCGGCGAGCTTGGCTCGGTCGAGGCCGAGTACGCGGAGGCGTGCGAGACGGCCGCCGGGGGGCGGCTCGCGAACGTCGTCGTCGACGACGACGGCGTCGGGTCGACGTGTATCGACTACCTCAAGCGGCGGAACGCGGGCCGGGCGACGTTCCTCCCCATCACGGAGATGGACGACCGGAGCCTCCCGCGGAAGCCCTCGCTGCCGGGCGTCGTCGACTTCGCGCGGAACCTCGTCGACTACGACGGCAGGTACGCCTCGATCTTCTCGTACGTGCTCGGCTCGACGCTCGTCGTGGAGGACATGGCCACCGCCCGCGAGCTGATGGGCGACTACCGGATGGTCACGCTCGACGGCGACCTCGTCGAGAAGTCCGGCGCGATGACGGGCGGCTCCGGCGGCGGCTCGCGGTACGCGTTCACGAAGTCCGGCGGCGGGAAGCTCGAACGGCTCGCGACGGAGATAGCGGAGCTGGAGGACGAGCGGCAGTCGCTGCAGTCGGAGATCGACGACCTCGAGGGCGACGTCGACGACGCGCGCGACCGGAAGGCCGACGCCGCCGAGCGCGTCCGGTCGCTTGAGGCCGACGTCGAGCGCGCCGAGGACGAGCTGGCGGACGCCGAGGAGCGCATCGACGAGCTGGAGACCGAGCTCGAGGAGCTGGAGGCCGAACGCGAGTCGGTCGACGCGGAGATGAGCGAGCTCGACGCGGAGCTCGACGAGCTCGATACGGAGATAGCGGAGTTAGCGTCCGAGATCGAGGAGATCGAGGCGGAGCTCGCCGACTCGAAGATCCCGGAGCTCTCCGAGCGCGCCGACGAGATCCGCGCCGAGATATCCGACCTGGGGGACCGGATGAGCTCGCTCGACGGGCGGCAGAACGAGCTGGAGCTGGAGAAGGGGTACGCCGAGGACGCCGTCGACGAGCTCCACGACACCGTCGAGGAGGCACAGAATCGGAAGGCCGAGGCCGAAGAGCGGGTCGCCGAGCACGAGGCCGCGATCGAGGAGCGGGAGGCCGACCTCGCGGAGAAGAAGGAGGCGATCGCCGACCTCGAATCGGAGCTCACGGAGCTGAAGGCCGACCGCGAGGACCTCCGCGAGGAGATCAAGGCGGCGACCCGCGAGCGCGACGAACAGCGCGCGCTCGTCTCGGAGGCGGAGTCCGACCTGGACGATCTGACGGACCGCCGGGACCGACTGGAGTGGGAGATCGACGAGCTGGAGTCGCAGGTCGGCGAGTACGACGCCGGCGAGATCCCCGACCTCGGCGAGGTCGAGTCGCGGATCGAGGAGCTGGAGGCCGAGATGGAGGCGTTAGAGCCCGTCAACATGCTCGCGATCGACGAGTACGACGAGGTGCAGGAGGCGCTCGACCAGCTCCAGGAGCGCCGGGACGTGCTCGTCGAGGAGCGCGACGCGATCGAGGAGCGCATCGAGGGGTACGAGGCGGCGAAGAAGGAGACGTTCATGCAGACGTTCGAGTCGATCAACGACCACTTCGAGGAGATCTTCGCGCGCCTCTCGGCCGGCAGCGGCGAGCTCCTCTTGGAGAACCCCGAAGACCCCTTCGAGGAGGGGCTGACGATGAAGGCGCAGCCCGCGGACAAGCCGGTCCAGCGGCTCGACGCGATGAGCGGCGGCGAGAAGTCGCTGACCGCCCTCTCGTTCATCTTCGCGATCCAGCGGCACAACCCGGCGCCGTTCTACGCGCTCGACGAGATCGACGCGTTCCTCGACGCGGTCAACGCCGAGCGCGTCGGCGAGATGATCGAGGAGCTGGCCGCGGACGCGCAGTTCGTGGTGGTCGGCCACCGCTCGGCGCTGTTGGAGCGCTCGGACCGCGCCATCGGCGTCACGATGCAGGGCGACAACCTGTCGGCGGTCACCGGGATGCAGTTCGGCGACGACGGCGGCGACGGCGACGAGGAGGTGACCGCGGATGACTGAGCCGCCGGAGTCGGCGGGCGCGGGCGGCGGATCCGGCGACGACGTCCCGGGCCTCGACCTGACGAGCGAGCGGGACGGCGGGGCGCGCGACGGAGCGACGCCGGAGACGCCCGGAGGAGACGGGGCCGCGACGGGCGACGGCGAGTCGAGGGACGGCGCCGCCGGCGACGAGGCGGACGGCGGGGAGTCCGGGGACCCCGGCGAGGACGGGAAAGTCGAGCCCGTCGAGCTCCTCGTCCAGCTCGCCGAGGAGGGCGAGATCGAGCCGTGGGACATCGACATCGTGCAGGTGACGGACGCCTTCTTAGAGCGGCTCGACGAGACGGACCTCCGGACGACGGGGCGGGCGCTGTTCTACGCCAGCGTCCTGTTGCGGATGAAGAGCGACGGCATGCTGGCCGACGACGACGAGGACGAGGAGCCCGAGCCGGAGCCGTGGGAGGTCGCGATGGAGGGCGGCGCGCCGGACCCCGCCGCCGACGACTTCGATCCGGTCAGCGAGCTGGAGGCGGAGATGGACCGACGCCTCGACCGGAAGAGCACCCGAGGATCGCCGGAGACGCTCGACGAACTGGTCCGGGAGCTCCGCGAGGCCGAGCGCGGATCGTGGTGGAAGGACTCCCGCGAGTACGACACCTCTGAGTCGCCGCACGGGTACGACCGCGGCACGCAGACGCTCGACTACCACACGGGCGACGAGTTCCGGCGCGACGGGGAGCCGACCGCGGGCGAGGCGACCGACCGCACCCACGACGAGGATATCGAGGAGGTGATAGTGGAGATCGACAACGCCCTCCGGACCCACTTCGACCGCGGGCGCACGGAGGTGCTGTTCGGGGAGATCGAGAGCGCGGGCGGGCGCCCGTTCATGACGTACCTCGCGCTGCTGTTCATGGCCCACCGCGGGTCGGTCCGCCTCCAGCAGGACGACCTGTTCGGCGACCTGTGGGTGAAAGACCCCGCGGCGATGACCGGGGAGTCGGAAGCGATCGCGGACTAGTACGTTTTCGAGAGCGCGGTCCGTCGTTCATACGTGGATACCGCCGGACCGGCGGTGAACGCTTCCAAAGCCCCAGCCGCTCGGCTGGACGTAAACGATGACTCGGCGGTGAACGCTTCCAAAGCCCCAGCCGCTCGGCTGGACGTAAACGATGACTCTGCGGTGAACGCTTCCAAAGCCCCAGTCGCGAGGACTCGATGGGCTCGCTGCGGTCCTCGTCGCTCACTTCGTTCGCTCCTGCGGTCCTTACGTCGCCCGTCTTCGTCCTCGCGACTGCCCCTTTGAGTCCTACCCCGCACCGCACCCGCACAGCACCTCACGCCTCCCCAGCCTCGCGGCTCCCTGCGGTCGCCGCGTCCCTCGCGCGTGCTGACTCGCGCCCGGAGGGCGCTCGCAGGCACGCGCCACCGCACCGCAGAGTTGTTTATAAGTAGTCGCCGAGCAGCGGCTCGACGCGCTCACGAGTGTCTTCCGGGATCGCCTCGGTCGGCGTGTTGACGGTGCCTTCGAGGGAGGTGTGAGCGTCGCACTCCAGGTCGTCCGGGAGCGTCCGAACGGCCTCCTCGACGGCGGCCTTGATCGCCTCCTGGTTCTTCTCGGCGTTCTCGAGGACCTCTTCGAGCGTCACCTCGCTGTCTTCCTTCCAGACGTCGTAGTCGGTGACGCCGGCGATCGTCGCGTAGGCGATCTCCGCCTCGCGGGCGAGCTTCGCCTCCGGGATCGCGGTCATGCCGACGAGGTCCCACCCCTGCGACTTGTAGAACTCCGACTCCGCGCGCGTGGAGTACTGCGGCCCCTCGATACAGACGTAGGTGCCGCCCTTCACGACCGTCGTGCCGCCGTCGTCGTCGGCGGCGTCCCCGCCGTCTCCGCCCACGGCGGACTCGGCGGCCGCGGTCAAATGGTCGACAAGCTCCGGGCTGTACGGGTCCGCGAACGGCTGGTGGACGACGACGCCGTCGCCGTAGAAGGAGAGGTCGCGGCGCTTGGTCCGGTCGTAGATCTGGTCGGGGACGACGAGGGTGCCGGGCTCCAGCTCCTCCTTGAGGCTCCCCACCGCGTTCGACGCGAAGACGTGGGTGACGCCGGCCTGCTTCAGCGCGTACATGTTCGCGCGGTACGGGAGGTCGGTGGGCGAGACGCCGTGCTCGGAACCGTGCCGGGGGAGGAAGGCGACCTCCGTGCCCGTGTCGGCGAACTCGCCGATCGTGATCGCGTCGCTCGGCTCGCCGTAGGGGGTGTCGTACTCCACCTCGCGCACGTCGTTCAGGGGCAGCGCCTCGTAGATGCCGCTGCCGCCGATGAACCCGATGGTGCTCATACCCGGAGTCCGACCGCTCGATACTTATATGAAGTGAACGCGGTCGGCGGGGGCGTCGCCGAGAGCGAACCGACTCAGGCCGGCGTCGCCGTCTCCGCTTCGATCTCGGCCTCGATGAGGTCCCGCGTGTTCTCCAGGTGGGCCCTGAGCTGGCGTTCGTTGTACCGCCTCGCGACCGGCTCCAAGAGGCGGTCACGCAGCGAGTCGCCCATCTCGTACTCCGTCCGATGGAGGATCCGGGTCCCGTCGCCGCTCGCGACGTAGCGGTTGCGCGTTTCGCCGCGCATGCCGTCGCCGTCGATCGCGACCGCGATCTCCGCGTTCGGCTCGACGACGGTCAGCTCCAGCTCCATCTCCGTCGCGATCCCGAGCAGCTTGTACGTCGCGCGCATCTCGGCCCCGGTCTCGGTCTCGCTCAGCACCTCGAAATCGCGCAGACCGGACATCGTTCGCGGCCAGTTCTCGGGGGCGCTGTCGAACGCGAAGACGCGTTCGACGGGCGCTGCGATCTCGATCTCGTACTCGAATGTTGTCATATTACTCAACTCGGTGGTCGAACCGAACGGTGCGGTACGCCGCCGGAACGGGTCTCGGAGCGGTCGCCTCGGTTGACTCCCTTATATAGGGGCGCTGAGATATTAAATGGGCGTTCACCGCTTAGAGACCGTCTGCTCGCTGAGAACGCCCGAGACGAAGCTCAAAGCAGCCACCGCACCGCCGCCAGCGCGAGCGCGCTCACGACGAGCAGGTGGACGAGGACGGCGCCGACGGCGGCGCCGCCGACCTCGCGCATCTCGCGGAGCCGGATCGAGAGCCCGAGGCCGACGAACGCCAGCGTGAACAGCGCGTCCGACACGCGCCCGATCGACTCCAGCACGGCCGGCGAGAGGAGCCCGCTGTTCGCGATCGCGGCGACCGCGAGGAAGCCGAGGAGGAACTTCGGGAACTCCGCCCACAGCCGTCGGACGCCCGGGTCGGTCGCCGACCGCGCCGTGTACGCCAGCGAGTAGGCGACGGCGACGCCCCCCAACAGGGAGTTGCGCGCGAGCTTCGTCACGGTCGCCCACTGGCCCGCCTCCGGCGAGTGGGCGAACCCCGCGGCCGCGACGGGGCCGGTCGAGAACATGCTCACGCCGGCCCAGACGCCGAACTGGCGGCCGGTGAGCCCGAGCCACTCGCCGGCGATCGGGAACGCGACGAGCGTGACGGCGTCGAAGAGGAGCACGGTCGCCGCCGCGAACGTGATGGCGGCGCCGCGCGCGTCGAGCACGCGCCCGATCGCGACGACCGCGGAGACCCCGCAGATGCTCGCGCCCGCCGCCAGCAGCGAGGGCGTGGTCCCGTCGAGTCGGAAGAGCACGCGTGCGATCAGCTCGGCGAGGAGGAGCCCGCCGCCGACCGCGACGACGACCAGGCCGAGCACGGTCGGTCCCGCGGCGAGGAACTCCTCGACGACGACCGCGGCGCCGAGCAGGACGATCCCGGTCTCCAAGAACAGCTTGTCGACGCCGACGCCCGGTTTCGCGAGGTCGGGCGTCCCGACCGCGTTGCCGATGAGCGCGCCGAGCGCGACCGCGACGACGAGCGGCTGGAGCCCGTCGACCGCGCCGGCGATGAGGTGCGCGAGGAGCGCTCCGGCGGCCAGCAGCGCGAGACCGGGGACGAACGGCCGAGCGGCGTCGACGACGCGCATCAGAAGACGCCCGCGGCCTGTCCCGCGACGTGAGCGGCGACGATCCCCAGCCCGAGCGCGAGCGCCTGCCACCCCCGGTCGAGCGCGACCCACCGGTCGACGATCGGCGATCCGGTTCCGGGAGCGCCGTCGGCGTCGGCCGCGGCGTTCCCGGCGTCGCCCGTGCTATCGCCGGCGGTCCGCGGTCCGTCGGCGGCGTCCCGTGCCATGCCCGCGGGTCGGCGCGCTCGGTATTTATAAGGACGGACTCGGGCAGGGCACGCGCTCGACCCGGGACCGAAAGAGGCAGGTTCCGGGCGGTCGTTTCACGGACGTTCGGATGTCGACCACGCAGATCAAGGACCCGGTGCACGGCTACGTTGAGCTGCCGGACGCGCTCGTCGACGGCGTCCTCGACACCCGGCCGTTCCAGCGGCTGCGGTACGTCCGCCAGCTCTCGGCGACGCACCTCGTCTACCCCGGAGCGAACCACACGCGGTTCGAGCACTCGCTCGGCGTCTACCACCTCGGCCGCACCGTGTTCGAGAACCTCCGCAGGCAGTCGTACTTCGCGCAGGGCGCGACGACCGACGAGCTGGAGGAGATCCAGCGGACGCTGGAGTGCGCCTGCCTGCTCCACGACGTCGGCCATCCGCCCTTCTCGCACCTCTCGGAGGGGTTCCTCGACGAGGGCGTCCTCCGCGAGCGAGTCGACGCCGCCGGGCTGGTGGACGCCTTCGACCGGGCCGGCGTCGGCGGCGCGCCGCTCCGGTCGGCGAGCCCGCACGAGCTGCTCGGCTGCGTCCTCATAATCGAGGAGTACGGGGACGCGCTGCGCTCGTTCGACGTCGACCCCGTCGAGGTGTGCGCGTACGTCCTCGGCTACAGCCTCGCGTACGAGCGCGGCGCGCCCTGGCAGTACGGGGTCGGCGCACAGCTGCTGCACTCGCCGATCGACGTCGACCGGCTCGACAACATCACCCGCGACAACCGCATGACCGGCGCGGGCGTGTTGAGCTTCGACGTCGACCGGATGGTCGACGCCTACACGGCCCACCCCGAGGAGGGGCTCGCGCTCACCGAGAAGGCGCTCTCGACGATCGGTAACTACCTCGAGGGCCGGATCGCGCTGTACATGTGGGTCACACAGCATCACAAGGCCGTCTACGCGAACCGGCTCCTCCAGGAGCTGCTCGGCGAGTACGAGCGCGTGACCGGCGAGAGCCCGGTGACCGTCGACGGGGTCCTCTCGCGGGAGTTGGACGACAACGCCGTGCTCGAACGCCTTCGGACCGCCGCCCGCGAACACCCCGATTCGACGCTCGCGTCGATGTACGACCGGTTCCGCGGGCGGCGCTTCCCGGCCACCTGTTGGAAACACCGGATCGCACTCGCCGACCGGATCGGCGGGGACCTCACGGGTGAGGCCGGCGCCGGTCTCGACGCGTTCACGGCGTGGCTCACCGAGGGCGACGACCGGCTGGAGCGGCTCCTCGCCGACGCGCTCGACGTCCCGGTCCACGAGGTGTGGGTCGACCGCTCGTACGTGCCCGCGTACGACCCCGACGAGCTGGAGGACATCCCCATCGCCTACGGCGGAACGACCCGGTCGGTCGGCGACTGGGGGCTGTACGGCGACCGCGCGTTCGACGTGCCCATCCCATTCGTGTTCGTCCCGGACGGGACGAAGCGGCGGGCGATCCGCGTGCTCAGGGAGGCGTTCGAGCGGGAGGTCGAGGAGCGGAAGCACGCGTAGCCGGAGCGACGAGGGGGTCCGGGGCGGAACCCGTCGGTGCTCGCGTCAGTCGTCGGCTTCGGCGGGGACGCGTCCGTCGGCGTCGTCGCTCGGAGCCGTCCGTCGCCCTCGGCCTCCGCGCGTCGTCGCCCCTCCGGCCTCGCGCGTCGTCGGCCTCTGCGTCCTGTCGTCGACGCGCGGAAGTGCTCGATCGTCGCCTCCAGCGACGCCGCCTCGTCGAACTCGTGGTCGGCGTCGAGAAGTCGACGGACCGTCTGCACGTCGGTCATCGCGTTCTTCAGCGCGTCGAGGCCGCCGGCGAGGGGGTGGATGTTGAACAGGACGCCGTCGCCGGTGATCTACCCCCCTCGCCTCGCCCATGTCGAGCTCTCCTGTTCTCCGTGTCGACGATCTGGGGCGCACGCCGCGTACCCCTTCGCGCGCATCCGATGTCGTCGGCCGTCGCGCATCGGCACGAACCTTCAATACGTCCGGCGGGAACGCGCGCTTTGCCGATCTCGGGGATGTCGTACACGAGGTTGCGGCACGACGTAGGGAACAGGATGCGGTCCGAGAGGAATGTCGACGTAGCTCAGGACCGACGCGGCGAGAAGCCGAACACGTCGGCGAAAGTCGCTCACGGTTGAGAAGGCTCTGCCCGCGCTCGAGCGCGGGGACGACTTCGCCGTCGGGCCGAACGAGTGACGCCGTCGTCGTGGACTTCGGCGTCGCCGTGGACCGCCGCGAACGGGAAGCTTCTTCATCCTGGAAAGCGTTGGTACACCTCCCGTTCAGCAGGTCGTCGGCGAAGGAAGAAGCTACCCGCGACCGGGCCAGCGACAATGTCCATCCCGTATCCCATCTTCCCTTGGCCGAACTGGGAGGCTGTGGGAGCGGCGGCGACGACGACCGCGTCGGCCCCGAAGTCGCCGTCGTCGTGCTGACGGCGAACCCGCTCGCGCCTCGTCCGCGCTCCTCGACCGCGGTGCCGAGGTGGACGGAGCGCCCGTCCTCTGCGCGGCGTCCTCGACGACGACTTCGCGACCCGCCGTAGTCGACGACGTAGCCGTCGGGGGTTCTGGAGCGCCGTGAGCCGGGTGTCCGCGGTCGCGGCCCTCGACGACCTTCGGCTCCAGCTCCGCGATCTCCTCGGCGGCAGATCGTCGCCGGAGCTTCGGGAAGAGGTCGCCGAACCCGTTCTCGTGGTAGCGCTTCCTCGCAGCTTCTCGCCTCCCTCGTCCGCCGACGCCGACGCACCATCTTGCTCCGCTTGCTGGCATTCTCGCGGTCGGGGTCGGTCCCCTCGAGGTACCGGCGAGCAGCTCCCGCGCCCTCCCTTGACTCTTCGCTTCTCCAAGTGTGTTCGTCTCGATGTCCCCGGAAGTGGAGGGTCTGCGAGTTGTTGCGTGCGGTGGGAGTTCACCGCCCGCGACTCTCCCCCGCTCCTTCTCGGCAGCGTGACGTCCGTCGACGTCGGGAACTAAGCGACCGCGTAATAAAGAGCGACGCCCCGCTGATACCGGCCGCCCGCCGATGACCAGGTTCCAGTGTGTTCCGGACATTGCGTGATGAAAGCTCACTCCCCGAGACGGACTCGGCCGTTAACGTTCTTGCTGATTCTCGGCGCTAAATCGAGCCGGCAGAGGGCCTACAGTCGTCGTTTCTAAGTTCGACGCGACCGTCGAACAGCTCGGGCCCGCCCAAGGAGGGCGACGTCGGCTATCCTGCGCGCGAGCTGTTCGGCCTCATCGATTCCCGGAGCGGGCGAACAGCGCCCGGCCCGGTATCGGCTCCGCAGGCGGGGTCTGTCCCGTCGCGAAGACTCGTCCGAGGTCGTCGTACTCGCGGCAAGCGTCCGCTCGCCGTCGGCGGGGTCTACCGGTCGCCGCGCGCTCGTAGATCACCGCCTGCATGCAGACGTCGAGGAGGTCGCACTCCTTCCGCCAGTATCGCCTCCGGCGAGCGCGGGCCTCCCGACGATCCCACGCGTCGCGGACGCGGTCGGGAGCGGTCCGGCGAGGTCGGCCATCAAGCCCTCGCGCTCGGCGCCTCCTTGGCGCGGATCCGCCGAGTCAAGCGGTCGAGGTCGGCCCGGGTCGCGACGTCGCCCAGTCTCGGCCCTCCGGCGACGTCGTGGCCACGGCGAGCCGGAGCGCGCCGGGTCGACGTCGAGCCCCGGGAGATCCTCCGCGGAATCGGTCGCCGAGCGCCAAGACGCGGTAGGCGACGCCCACGCGTGCGCGGCCACCGACTCGGGTCCCAGACGCCGCGGAGCCTGCAGCCCGTGCGCCCGCTCCTCCTTCGAGCGCGTAGGGTCCGAGGAGGGCGTCGATAGCGGCTCAGCGTCCGATTCCGGGGTCGTCTCGGCCATTCGCGGGGGTTACTCGGCGGAGCGTCCAGGAGTCCGTCGCCGGCGACGCGGCCCACGTCGCGCGGCACAATCTCGTCGAGCCACTCGTCTGGGCGGCCGGGGCTGGGCGACTCCACTCGATGCGGCCCGATGCTGCTGGTAACTCCCTCCAGGTAGTCGGCGGAGATCCTCCGAAGGTCGAGAAGACGTCCCGGTCGGCGCGCTCCCATCGGCCCTCCAAAAAAGGTGAGGTCCGCATCATGTCCTCCGGAAGTTCCAACGGGTAGACCGACCCCACGTCCACTGTTCGAGCCGCTCGCCGACGAGTCCAAGGCTGGAACTCGGAGGTGCCGGCAGGCTGGAGCGTCGCGGTGCGGATCTCGGCGGCGCGTCGCGGTCCTTCCGACGTACTCCTCGGCGCGGCGATCGAGCCGCCGGTGTCCGCGATGTCGTCCGATGATCAGGACGTTCTTCCCGTCGACGCTCCCCTGCCGGCATGGGGTAGCGATCTGGGTCGTCGGTCTTCCTCGGCGCCGACGTATGCTCCATCTTGAGGCTCGTGAGGTCGTTGAGCCCGAGGAAGTCGCAGACGCCACCGCCCCGCGAACCAGCGCGACGAGCGCGACCGACAATCGTCCGGCTCGAAGTCGGCCCGTTTCAACCGCGTCGAGAACGTTTGCGGCAGAGCCGTAGATGTACTCCAGCTTGGTGAGGGTGCAGTCGAGTCGTCCGGAAGGTCCCGCATCATAAACCGGCGTTCCTGCCACCCGCGCGCTAATAAGGGTTTAGCAACGCCGCCCGGAGAGGAGAGCGAGGCGAGGCACTTCGGCGCGTTCACTCGGAAACGCTGCGGTGGCCGCGTGCCTCCGAGTGGCCGCCCCTCCGGGCGGCCGCGAGAGCAGCGCTGAGCGACGAGCTGGGGGAGGCGTGAGGTACGGTCGCGGTGCAGGCGGGCGGGACTCAAGGGGCAGCCGGGAGCGGCGCAGGCGACCGCAAGCCCGCAACGAGGGAGCGAACGAAGTGAGCGAGCGAGTGAGGAGCAAGCGAGCGTGCCGCCCGCCTCCCGGCTGGGCTTTGGAGGTGTTCCTCCGTCGGTCGTAATCAACGATTTAGTAACCGTGCCGACCGGAGCTGTTGAGGTGTTCCTCCGCACCACCGACGGGAACGACGGAGAGAAAGGGGCCACGAACGCCGGAATCCACCCAACTCCGGCGGTAATACACGACGTATCGGTCCCGACACGATTTAGGTGGCCCGCCCGCAACGGGTCGGTAATGAGCACTCAGGCCGCGACGGAGGAGCGGACGGTCGTGATCGGGCTGGAGGTCCACGTCCAGCTCGAGACCGACACGAAGATCTTCTGCGGCTGTTCGACGGAGCCCGGAGACGAGGAGGAACCGAACACGCGCACGTGCCCGACCTGCCTCGGGCTCCCGGGCGCGCTGCCGGTCCTGAGCGAGGCCGCCGTCGAGGCCGCGGTGAAGGTGGGGAAGGCGATCGACGCCGACATCCCCGAGACGACGACGTTCCACCGGAAGAACTACTACTACCCCGACCTGCCGAAGAACTTCCAGCTCACCCAGTACGACGCCCCGATCTGCCAGTCCGGCGAGCTCGAGGTCCGCGTCGACGGCGAACCGCGGACCGTCGGGATCACCCGCGCGCACCTCGAGGAGGACCCCGGGAGCCTCCAGCACGCCGGCGGCTCCATCGAGTCGGCGACGCACACGCTCGTGAACTACAACCGCGCCGGGACGCCCCTGATGGAGATCGTCACGGAGCCCGACTTCCGGTCGCCGGCGGAGACCCGAGCGTTCCTGGCGAAGCTGGAGGAGGTCCTCGAATATCTCGGCGTCTTCGACCCGACCCGCGACGGGAGCCTGCGCGTCGACGCCAACGTCTCCTTAGTCCCGGCGGACCGGGTCGCCGACGACGGGGCGATCACCGACGACGCCCTCGCGGACGTGAACCGCGCGGAGGTGAAGAACATCTCCAGCCACAAGGGCGCCGAGCAGGCGCTCGCGTACGAGGTCACCCGACAGGAGAACGTGCTCCGTCGCGGCCGCGAGATCGAACAGGAGACGCGCCACTGGGACGAGTCGCGCGGCGTCACCGTCTCGATGCGCTCGAAGGAGGCCGAGAAGGACTACCGCTACTTCCGGGAGGCCGACCTCCCGGCGCTGGAGGTGTCGGACTGGAAGGAGCAGATCCCGATCCCCGAGCTGCCGGACGCCCGGCGGGAGCGCTTCCGCGAGGAGTACGGGCTCGACCGCGAGTCCGCCTCGAAGCTCACATCGACGAAGGCGGTCGCGGACTTCTTCGAGGACGTCGCCGAGTCGTTCGACCCCGACCTCGCCGCGACCTGGGTCGCCGACAACCTGCTCGGCGAGCTCAACTACCGAGAGATGGCGATCACGGACGTCGAGGACCGGCTCGACGAGTTCACGCGCCTGATCGAGCTGGTCGACGCCGAGGAGCTCACCGTCAAGAACGCCGAGGAGGTCGTCTTACGCGAGATGCTCGACGCGGGCGAGGACCCCGAAACGGTCATCGAGCGCGAGGGGCTCGGCGTGGCCGACTCCGGCGAGGTCGAGGACGCCGTCGACGCCGCGATCGACGACAACCCGGACGCGGTCGCCGACTACCACGACGGCGACGAGGGCGCGATCAACTTCCTCGTCGGTCAGGTGATGCAGGCGACGGGCGGCAGCGCCGACCCCGGACAGGTGAACGGGCTGCTCCGCGAGCGGCTTGACGGGTAACCGAATGCGTACCACCGACGAGGCGCTCCGCCGATGAACGTCGCCGTCGATGTCGTCGGCGAGGGGACCCGCGAGGTCGACCTCGACGCCGACGCGACCTACGCGGACCTCATCCGCGAGGCGGGATACCACCCGCAGGAGGCGTCGGCCCTCGTCGACGGCTCGCCGGTCCCCGGCGACCGCGTCGTCGACGCCGAGGAGGTCCGGCTGCTCCGACTGGTAAAGGGAGGCGCGACGGACGGCGACGCGAGGGACCGGACCGCGGCGAACGACGGCGCGTGAGCGGGGAGCGAGACGCGGACGGCGCGGACGGTGCAGACGACGCGGACGGCGCGGACGGTGCAGACGACGCGGACGGCGCGGACGGTGCAGACGACGCGGACGGCGCCGGCGACACCGCGGCGACGGCCCCCGGCGGGTTCGCGGTCGAACCCGCCGACCCCGACGACCGGCTCGACGTCCTCCGCGTGCTCGACGCCGCCATGCTGGAGACGGACCCCGAAGTCGTCGACGCCGCGATCGACGCCGGCGACGCGCTCGTCGCCCGATTCGAACGGACGGGCGCGGTCGTCGGCGCGCTGGTCGCGACGCGACCCGAACCGGAGCGACTCCGCGTCGACGCCGTGGCCGTCAGGCGGGCGCGTCGCGGTCGCGGGGTCGGCTCCGCGCTCGTCGCCGCGGCGGTCCGGCGCGCCGAGCGCGACGCCGGTGTCTCGGTCGTCTCCGCGGCGTTCGACCCCGGTCTCCGGGGGTTCTACGAGGGACTCGGATTCGCGGTCCGGCCCGTCGACGCCGCTACCGACGCCACGGGCCGGGGTTCGGACCGCCTCGCGGGACGGGTGCCGGTGAACGGGCGCGACCGGTCGTGAACCGCCCGCAAGCGGCGCGTCCGACTCCCGGCTGACTGACCTTTTTCTACGTGGTATGTGTACACATATCTCACTCAAGAATGCCCTCTACATCCGGCTCATCCGAGACGTCCGGTGGTACCGACGTCGAGACGGCGGACTCCGAGGACGGTCCGCGGCTTCGAGTAACCGCGTCGGTGGGCTCGGCGAGCGACCGCCGTCCCGGCTACCACCACCGCGTCCGCGTCGCCGCGCTCGCGGCCGAACGCGAAGCGCTCGACGAGCAGGTGGACGCGCTCAGGGCCGAGATGGAGGCGCTCGAAGCGGAGGTCGAAGCGCTCGAACGAACCGTCGAGTCGAAGGACCGACAGCGACAGCAGGTGATCGACAACTACGAGACGATCGTCGCGAACCGATCGGAGCCCGACCGCGAGTCCGAGTCGGAGTCCGCGACGGCGGCGGAGTCGACGGGGCGGGGACCGCTGGCCGCGGTCGCGTCGCGGATCAAACGAGTGATAGCGCGGGTACGGCGCTCGGACGAGTAGCCGGAGCCCGCGTCCGATCGGGGGGAGCTCGCATCCGATGTCCATTTCCGGGTCGACCTCCTCGTTCCGGGTATGAACGCCGATTCGCCCGCGGTTTCGACGAACGCCCGACCGCGATCCGTGGTGGGAGACGTATGAGCGGAAAAGACGAGTACTACAACCGGTCGAAACAGCAGGGGTACCGGAGCCGGGCCTCCTACAAGCTGAAACAGCTCGATGAGAAGTCGGACCTCTTCGAGCGCGGCGACACCGTCGTCGACCTCGGGGCCGCCCCGGGCGGGTGGCTCCAGGTCGCCGCCGAGGAGGTCGGCGAGTCGGGGACCGTCGTCGGCGTCGACCTCCAGCGCATCGACGACCTCGAGGAGCACGACGTGGAGACGATCCGCGGCGACATGACCGAGGAGCGCACCCGCCACTACCTGCGCGAGGCGGTCGGCGAGCGCGGCGCCGACGTGGTGCTCTCGGACATGGCGCCGAACATGACCGGCGAGTACTCCCTCGACCACGCCCGGTCGATCCACCTCGCGCGGCAGGCGTTCGACGTGGCCGAGGAGCTGCTCGCGCCCGGCGGCGACTTCGTGGTAAAGGCTTTCCAGGGAGAAGACCTCGACGCCTTCCGCGAGGACGTCCGCGCGGAGTTCGAGTACCTCCGGACCGTCTCACCGCCCGCCTCCCGGGACTCCTCCTCGGAGGTGTACCTCGTCGCCAAGGGGCTCAACACCGCTCCCGTCGAGGCGGGCGACCGGCTGGAGGTGACGATCGAGGAGCTCGGCGACGAGGGCGACGGGATCGCGTACGTCGAGGGGTACTCCGTCTTCGTCCCCGGCGCCGGGGTCGGCGAGACGCTGACTGTCGTCATCGACGAGGCGAAGCCCCGGTTCGGCTTCGCCGAGCGCGTCGACGACGGCGAGTAGCGGCCCTCTTTTCGGCCGGTCGGCGACGAGTAGCGGCCCGCTTTTCGGCCGGTCGGCGACGTATCGCTCAGGAGGCGTCCGGGCGCCGGGCCCACTCGCGGAGGGTGAACCCCTCGTAGTCGGTCTCGTCCGCCACGCGCCACTCCGTCTCGTCCCACGCGGGGAACCGAGTGTCGCCCTCGTAGGCGCCGTCGATGTGGCTGAGGGCCATCCGATCGACGTGCGGCTGGAACAGCTCGTAGATGGCCCCGCCGCCGAGGACGTAGACGGGGGCGTTCGGGTCGGCGTACGGAACGTCGTCGGCCGGGCCCGTTCCGGCGGGCGACGTCTCGCCGGCGACGGCGGCGTCCGTTCCGCCGGCGACGCCGTCCGCCGCTCCGAGGCCGGCCCGCTCGCCGACGAGCTCGCGGGCGAGCGAGATCGCCTCGTCGACGCCGTCGGCGACCACCGCGGTCGGCACGTCCACCGCGTCGACGCTGCGGCTCACGACTATCTGTCGGCGTCCGGGGAGGTCACCGCGCATGGAATCGAAGGTCCGTCGACCTAAAATGACCGGCGAGCCGGCGACGCGTTCGCGATACTGGCGGATGTCCTCGGGGAGATCCGGCCACGGGACGCCGCCGTCGTTCCCGATCACCCCGTTCTCCGCGAGCGCGGCGACGCTGACGAGTTGCACGGGATCGGTAGGGGCGGCGGCGGTAAAAAGCGGTCGGGGCGTCCCCGGCTACTCCGCGAGGCCGAGCAGGTCGAACGGGTAGCCGTTGTCGACCGCGTCGGCCTGCTCGTAGACGACGCGGGCGGCCGCCACGTCTTGGATCGCGAGGCCGGTGGAGTCGAAGACGGTGACGCCCGCGACGCCCTCGGCGCCCGTCCCGGGGGCGCTCCCGCCGGCGTCGATCCCCGCCCGACCGGGGCGGGTCCCGACGACGATCTCTCCGATCTCGCCGTAGATGTCCTCGTCCGTGAGCGTCCCCGTCGCGTAGGGGACGTTGATCTCGCCGGAGTGGGTGCACTGCTCGTGGTCGTCGATGACGACCGTGGCGTCCAGCAGGAGCTCGTCAGCCAGTTCGTGTTTCCCCGCGGCGTCGGCGCCCATCGCGTTGATATGGGTGTGATCGCCGACGTCGTCGGCGCCGACGACTGGGTCCTCGACGGGCGTCACCGTCGAGAGCACGTCGCAGTGACCGGCCTCACTGATCGAACCCGCCCGCACGTCGAACCGGTCGTCGAAGGCGTCGACGAAGCGAGCGACGCGCTCCTCGTCGAGATCGCTCACGACGACCTCTCGGATGTCTCGGACCTCGGCGATGGCCTCCAGTTGGGTGTACGACTGGACGCCGGCGCCGACAATCCCGAGCGAGGTCGCGTCGGGGACCGCGAGGTGGTCGGTGGCGACGGCGGCGGCCGCGCCCGTTCGCTTCATCGTGAGCGTCGTGCCGTCGAGGATCGCCAGCGGGAACGCCGTCTCGGGGTCGGAGTAGATCATCGTCCCCATCACTGTCGGGAGGTCGTGGTCGGCGGGGTTGTCGGTGTGGACGTTCACCCACTTGATTCCGGCCGCGTCCCAGCCGGTCTCCTCGTCGGTGTCCTCGGTCCTGACGTCGAGGTAGGCCGGCATCGACCGGAAGTCGCCGTTGTACTCCGGGAGGTCGATGTACGACTTCGCGGGCATCTTCGCGTTCCCGCGCTCGTAGGCGGTGAACGCGCCGCGCACCGCGTCGATGACGCGGTCCATGCGAGCGTTCTCGTCGACGTCGTCGGCGTTCAAAAGCAGCGTCTGCATGTCGCAAGCTTTGCCAGAGGAGTACTTGAACCCTGTTGAATCGACGGCGGGGACGGGGACCCCGGAGTCGGACCCACAGGCGGCGATGCGTCGGGTGTCCACCGGAAACGCTGCGTCAGTGGTTCCGTTGGAACCCGTAATCGAGGAAGTATTCGCACATTCTACTGATATTATATATTAAGCTGACACAGGATTTTAATACCTCGGTGCGCCTTCGAAAGACGATGACTGACGAAGTCGAGACCGGGTTCGAGAATCCGGTAACTGAGGTATGCTCTCCCCAGCAGATGCTGGAGTCAGATCACGTCTACGAGGTGTTAACTCATGCTCGGCGTCGATACGTCTGTTATTCGCTTCTCGGAGACGCGGAGCGGTCGCTGACCGATCTGGCGACGAAGATCGCCGGGTGGGAGAACGACGTCCCCGAACGCGCGGTCACCGAGCGACAACGAGAGCGGGTGTACATCGCCCTCTATCACGCGCACGTCCCCAAGTTGGTCGAGGAAAACGTCGTCGCGTTCGACGAGCCGAGCGAGACGATTTCGCCCGCCGAGAACGCCGACCGAGTCCTGGCGGCACTCGAAGGGACGGGGAGCGCTCTCGACGGCGATCGACGGGCGCACGGTCGCGGTTCCAGGGATGACGGGGACCGGTGACCCCGCGGCGACCGGTGATGGCGATCCGCTTCCCGACGGAGGCGCTCGCTGGCGTCGAGTCGTCGAGCGACGCCACGAACCCGAGCGAGACGACGGACTCACGACGGCGATCGTCTCCGCGATCGCGGACGCGGGGAACGTCTCTCCGAGCAGCCTGAAATCCCCGCCGTTGTACGAGGTGGTCGACGCGGCCGAAATCGAACTGGCGTTCCTCGGTTTGAACGCCGGTGAGAGCGCCCGAAGAGGGACGGGAAGCGTCGAGTTCCGCTACACCGAGTACCTCGTCGAAGTCGGGAGCGACTGGTGGATACGGGTCTACGAGCGGATCGAGGCGGGGGACCCGGATCCGAATACGTCGCCCGCGGAGGAGGTCGACGACGCCGGCGGACTGTGATCGAACGGTCCGCCCGTCAGACGGGCTCCGGAATCGCCGACGACTGCGGGGAGACGGGCTCCGGAATCGCAGACGACTGCGGACGCGAACGGCGCGGAGGGCCGGGAACACGATTATACGGTCTCACCGTCCATATCGACCCATGAGTCTCTCGCTCGACGCCGACCAACTCGATCGGTACTCCAGGCACGTCATCATGGACGAGGTCGGCCCGGAGGGGCAGAAGCGGCTCCTCGACGGGCGCGCCCTCGTGGTCGGGGCGGGCGGGCTCGGCGCGCCCGTCGTCCAGTACCTCGCGGCCGCGGGCGTCGGGACGCTCGGGGTCGTCGACGACGACGTCGTCGAGCGCTCGAACCTCCAGCGACAGGTGATCCACGGCGACGCCGACGTGGGCGAGCCGAAGGTCGACTCCGCGGCGCGGTACGTCGACCGACTCAATCCCGATATCGACGTGGAGACGCACGAGACGCGCCTCGACGAGGGGAACGTCCACGACCTCTTGGCCGGATACGACCTCGTCGTCGACTGCGCGGACAACTTCCGGACGCGGTACGTCGTCAACGACGCGGCCCGCATCGAGGGGCTCCCCGTCGTCCACGGAGCGATCTACAAGTTCGAGGGGCAGGCGACGACCCTCGTCCCCGACGGCCCCTGCTACCGGTGCCTGTTCCCCGAGGCGCCCGAGCCCGGAACGGTTCCCGACTGCGCGGCGACGGGCGTGCTCGGCGTGCTTCCCGGCACGGTCGGCTGCATCCAAGCGACCGAGGCGATCAAGCTCCTCCTCGACGCCGGGGAGACGCTCGACGGTCGGCTCCTGTTTTACGACGCGATGGACCTGACCTTCGAGACCGTCCCGTATCGTCGCAATCCGGACTGTCCGGTGTGCGGCGACGACGGTATCGAAACGATCGACGGGATCGACTACTCGGGCGGCTGTCGCGTGGACGCGGACTAGCGGTCGCGTCGCTCCCGCCGCGATCCGTGGACGCGGCCGGCCGAAGCGGGGTCGATCCGACCGCCGCTCACAGCGAGCGCTCGGTCATCGTCGGGCCGCCCGCGGCGCCCGAGCCGTCGGCGGCGAACCCCGACCGGACGCACCACCGGCAGTAGCGGAAGTCGGGGCGGTTCTCGGCCCCGCAGTGCCGGCAGACGACGGTCTTCCCGTCGACGTCGAGCGGCGGCGGATCGCCGTTCGGGTCGGCTCCGGTCGCCGCCGAGCCGGCGTCGGCGCCCGCGGCGAACTCCGGACCGGCGGCCAGGGCGCCGTCCGCGTCGCCCTCGGCGTCCGCGTCCGACGGCGACGAGTCGCCGGTCGAGCCGAGCGCCCCGGGCGGCTCCCAGTCCCGTCTCGCGAGGAACCACGCGAGCGCGACGTTGGCGGCGAGCACCGCGACGAACACCGCGGCGACCGGAAGGAGGTTACCTCCCGTCATGTGTCGTGTGTTAGCAGGCGAGGAATATATGACCAGCGGTGAGCGCGGGGTGACCCGTCCCGGTCCGCCCGAGGGGCCGTCCGCTCTCGTCGGGATCCGCTCCGGTCCCGAGCGGCGGTCCGCTCCGGTCCCCGGTACTCTTACCGCGGCCCGCCGAACGGGAGGGCGTATGAAGGAGATCGTCCACACAGACGCGGCGCCCGAGGCGGTCGGAGCCTACAGCCAAGCGACGACGACCGGCGAGCTCGTGTTCACGGCCGGGCAGATACCGCTGACGCCCGGCGGCGACCTGCTCGACGACGCGCCGATCGCCGAGCAGACGGAGCGGGCCCTCGACAACCTCGTCGCCGTGCTCGACGAGGCGGGCGCGACGCCAACGGACGTGCTGAAGACGACCGCCTTCCTCGACGACATCGACGACTTCGACGAGATGAACGAGGCGTACGCGGGCTACTTCGACGAATCGCCGCCGGCGCGGTCGGCGGTGCAGGCTGGCGCGCTCCCGAAGGGCGTCGGCGTCGAGATCGAGGCCGTCGCCGCCGTCGAGTAGATGGGCGGCGAGGGCGGCGAGGACGGCGAGGACGGCGAGGACGGCGAGACCGGAGGGAGAGCAGACGCGGCGGAGCCCCCCGCACGGCCGACGAGGCGCGCCAGAGCGAAATCGGCCGCGCTGTGGGGTATCGTCGGCGGATTCGCCGTTCTCGTGCTCTCGCAGGGGTTCCTGATCGTCGCGGGCGACCTCCCCGTCGGATACGGCGGGATAGTCGGGTTGGCCGCGGCCGTCGCCGTCGCGTCGGGCGGAATCGCTTACGCGGCCGAGCACCGACTGCGGGCGAAGCGCGTGAAGAGAAGGACTTAACAGTCACAGCGGATTACCTCAGACTGAGCCAGGATGGCCGAGTGGTAAGGCGCACGCCTGGAAAGCGTGTTCCCTTCCGGGATCGGGGGTTCAAATCCCTCTCCTGGCGTTCCTTGACGACGCAAACCGACGAGCGACGCGTGCCGTCTCCGCTTCGTCGCTCAACGTCCTCTGACGTCGCTAGACCGGTCGTACGTCGCTGAACCGTCTCGTATCTCGACAAAAGACTCATATGTGTGGGTATAGTTGACACGGGTGACGATGCCAGACACGAAATCGGGTCGCGAGCGGAAAGGGAGGAACAAGCGCCGACAGCTGGAGAGCCGCCTCAACCGACGCGAGCTGGACGCCGCCGAGGAACCGCCGGAACCGTCCCTCGACGAGGTCGACTCGGAGTACCTCGACGAGGACGAGTTCGATCGGTGAGCGCTCGCGACCGAACGCCGCCCCCCGCTTTTCATCCGTGACTGAACTCCGCGAGCGACGCGTCTACGCCGCTTCCTTCCGAGGTTGACGCGCCCGCGCCGCTTCCTGCAGAGGTCGACCCGACGCCGAGAGCCGCGTGTCGTCGGTCGCGTACCTCGGTATCGCGGCGAGCGACGAGCGACGACACATATAAACGAGCCGGGTTCAGCGGTCGTGCTCCGGTGAAGATCCGTGCTAACTATCCTCATAAATGTCGAGAGAGCGAACCGGAGTCATGCGGTTTCCGAGGTTCGCGGACCGTCGGTCCGGGCTCCGCTCGATCGCTCCTCAACGACGGGTTTATATAGAATCACAATCAATCAAACGCTGTATGAGCCAGCGAATGCAGCAGGGTCAGCCGATGATCATCATGGGCGACGACGCCCAGCGCGTCAAGGACAAGGACGCACAGGAGTACAACATCTCCGCGGCGCGCGGCGTCGCCGAGTCCGTACGCTCGACGCTCGGACCGAAAGGGATGGACAAGATGCTCGTCGACTCGATGGGCGACGTCACCATCACGAACGACGGCGTCACCATCCTGCAGACGATGGACATCGACAACCCGACCGCCGAGATGATCGTCGAGGTCGCCGAGACGCAGGAGGACGAGGCCGGCGACGGCACGACGAGCGCGGTCGCGATCGCGGGCGAGCTGCTCAAGAACGCCGAGGACCTCCTCGAGCAGGACATCCACCCGACGGCGGTCATCAAGGGCTTCAACCTCGCGAGCGAGTACGCCCGCGAGCAGGTCGACGAGGTCGCCACAGAGGTCGACCCCGACGACACCGAGACGCTCAAGAACGTCGCCGAGACGGCGATGACGGGCAAGGGCGCGGAGCTCGACAAGGAGACCCTCGCCGACCTCGTCGTCCGCGCGATCCAGGGCGTCACCGTCGAGGCCGACGACGGCTCCCACGTCGTCGACCTGGCGAACCTCAACATCGAGACCCGCACCGGCCGCGCGGCCGGCGAGTCCGAGCTCCTCTCGGGCGCGGTGATCGACAAGGACCCCGTCCACGACGACATGCCGACCGACTTCGAGTCGGCCGACGTCCTCCTCCTCAACGACCCGATCGAGGTCGAGGAGGCCGACGTCGACACCTCCGTCAACGTCGACTCTCCCGACCAGCTCCAGAAGTTCCTCGACCAGGAGGAGAAGCAGCTGCGCGAGAAGGTCGACCAGATCGTCGACAGCGGGGCCGACGTCGTCTTCTGTCAGAAGGGTATCGACGACCTCGCACAGCACTACCTCGCGAAGGAGGGCATTCTCGCGATCCGCCGCACGAAGAAGTCCGACCTGGGCTTCCTCAAGAACGTGCTCGGCGCGCCGATCGTCACCGACCTCGACTCGCTCTCCGCGGAGGACCTCGCGGTCGGCTCGATCGAGCGCGACGAGGAGGAGGGGCTGTTCTACGTCGAGGGCGAGAACGCCCACGGCGTCACCCTCCTGCTGTACGGCACGACCGAACACGTCGTCGACGAGATCGAGCGCGGCATCGAGGACGCGATCGACGTGGTCGCGACGACCGTCTCCGACGGCCGCACGCTCCCCGGCGGCGGCGCCATCGAGGTCGAGCTCGCCCGTCGGCTCCGCGACTACGCCGACTCCGTCTCCGGCCGCGAGCAGCTCGCGGTCGAGGCGTTCGCCGACTCGTTGGAGCTCATCCCCCGCGTGCTCGCCGAGAACGCCGGACTCGACGCCATCGACCTCCTCGTCGACCTGCGCGCGGCCCACGAGGCCGGCGACGCGCACGCCGGGCTGAACGTCTTCTCCGGCGAGGTCGAGGACACCGCCGAGGCCGGCGTCGTGGAGACGGCCCAGGCGAAGGAGCAGGCGATCGCCTCCGCCGCGGAGGCCGCGAACCTCGTGCTGAAAATCGACGACATCATCTCCGCGGGCGACCTGTCGACCGGCGGCGACGACGACGAGGGCGGCGCCCCGGCCGGCGGCATGGGCGGCATGGGCGGCATGGGCGGTGCGATGTAAGCGAGGTTCCGTAGGAAGACACCACCAGCGACCCGCTCCGACCGCGTACCGCCGTTCGAACACGCACGCTCGCGTTTCCCCGTTTTCGTTTTTTCACGAACCAGTCACGGAGAGCCGCGGCGCTCGTCGGTCGAGTGTTGCGAGCAGAGAACTGCGCAAGCCGCGGCGGCGTTGTCACTAAGCGGCTGATAAACGGGGAAAATCCGGCGGGACCGCGGTCGGCTTACTTGCCCTGACGGTCGTTGCCGGTGACGCTCGGACGGGTCTTCTCCGTGCCCTTGCCGCGCGTGCGCTGGCCGCGGCCCTTCGTGCCGGCAGAGGTGAGCCCGCGGAAGGCGCGCCCGCGGTGGTCGTCCGAGGTGATCCACCCGAGGTCGTCGTCGTTCTCGATCGCGGGGTGGGCGGGGTCCACGAGGATCACTTCGTGCCACTTCTGCGAGCCGTCCTCGCCGACCCAGTAGGAGTTGAGCACGCGGAGGTTGCGGTACTTCCGCGAGGCGCGCTCCTCGGCGATCCGGTGGATCGACTTGCGGCGCGAGAGTCGGTTGACGCCCTGTCGCTTCGAGCGGCGACCGGCCTTGTGACGCTGCTTGCGCGAGCCGCCCTTGCGGACGCTCACGCGAGCGACGATCACGCCCTGCTTGGCCTTGTAGCCGAGCTCACGGGCCTTGTCGAGGCGCGTGGGGCGCTCGATGCGCTCGATGGCGCCCTCGTCGCGCCACTGCTGTTTTCGCTGCCACTGCAGCTCTGCCAGTTTCCCCTCCTTGGGGGACCGCCACGCCTCCTTGATGTGCGAGTAGAAGCTTCGTGCCATATGTTGTCCGCGGACGGTTGCGATTCAGCCGCGAAGCGGCCACATTTCGTCTCGTCCCGGGGAGCGTCGACGGCGTTGACGAGCTCCGCTCGTCAGCCCATCAGACGCGGTCTGATGACGTCGACGAGGCCCCGGCGGCGAGTGCCCGCTGTGTCCGCACCAGCGAGTTACTCGTAATTCCCGCGGTTCGCCCTTAACCGCTTCGCTACGGCGTTCGCGTGGGTTGGCGTGGCACGCGAGAACGCGGCCGCGTCGTCATAACCCGGAGCGATCGATGGGGCGCTCACCGACGCGGAGCGATCGATGGGGCGCTCACCGACGCGGAGCGATCGATGGGGCGCTCACCGACGCGGAGCGGGTCACGCGTCGACGAACAGCCCGTCGACGACCGTCTCGATCAGCGCGTCCTCGACGCGCTCGTAGGCGGCGTCGCTGTCGGCGCCGATCGGCGCGTTCCGCGAGCGCGCGGTGAACACGAGCGAGACGAACAGCTCGTCGATCAGCTGCGGGTCGTCGTATCGGAACGCGTCGAGATCGGCCAATCGGCCGGCGAACGGCAGCCCCGCGTCGTACGCCGCCGACTCGATCCCCCCATCCTCGCCCTCGGCGTCGGCGATCCGGTCCTGTAGCTCGCGGAGCTCCCCGTCGACGATGAGCGAGGAGATGAGGGGGTTCGACCGCACCTCCGCGAGCGTGGTCTTCAGGAGGACCCGCACCTCCTCGCGGGGCGTGTCCACCGCCGCGACCGCCTCCGCGATCGACGCCTCCAACTCCTCGCGCTCCGCGACGAGCACCTCGACGTACAGCGCCTCCTTGGAGTCGTAGAAGCGGTAGAACGTGCTCGTACCGATGTCGACCGCCTCGGTCACGTCCTTGATCCGCGTGCGCTCGAATCCGAAGCGCTCGAACAGCTCTCGGCCCGCCGCCACGAGTTCCGCTCGAATGCGCTCGCGCTCCTCGTCGGAGAACCCGCTCATCGCTCGTCCTCGTGGCCGTGGACGCCGACCGATCTATGTGCGCTCATGTCCGTCGCTACGAATCCAAAAACAAAGACGTTATTGATTCGTAGGTTCACGATCAGACGTGAAACGCGCGGCTGCGACGCCCGGCCCGGTTCGACGCGATCGGCCGAAGCGGACTCGTGACCCCGGCTCGACGCCGGATCCGGGCCGCCCGGCCCCCGACGCGGGGCCGCGGGACGCCGCCGCGACGTTCGATTCAGCATGAGACGCAACACAGTTCTCGTCGTGATCGTGGTACTGGCGCTTGTAACGAGCGGGACGGCCGGGTTCGCCGTGGGGGCGACGCCGACCGGGGAGGCGAGCGCGGCGAGCCTCGACGCGGACGCGGCGGTCGCGACGCCGAGCGCCGGCGCCGCGACCGGCGGGACGACGCCCTTCCAGACGGGAGGCGGGCTCGTCCGAGGCTCGCCCGAGCTGAGCGTGACGACCCCGAGCGCGACCCTCACTCCAGGGCGGACGAACGAGCTCACCCTGCAGATATCGAACGACGGCGACATGGACCTCGGCACCGGCCAGACGCGCGAAATCGTCACCACCGCGCGAAACGTCCGCGTGACCGCCGACGCCGGCGGCACCCCGCTCGACGTCGAGACCGGCACCCTCGCGATCGGCTCGGTCACCGAGAACCGGCCGGGCGAGGCGACCGTCGCGGTGAACGTCCCCGAGGACGTCGAGCAGGGGAGTTACGAGCTCGACGTCGAGCTGGAGTACTCGTACACCTACCAGCAGTCCGGCGGCGTCACCATCGACCGCGAGGAGACCGTCGACGCCGAGGTCGACGTCCGCATCTCAGACGACGCCCGCTTCGAGGTCGTGAACGTCACGACCGACGCCCGGATCGGGGGCGAGGGAACCCTCGAAGCCGAGATCGAGAACGTCGGCGCCGACGTCGCCCGCGACGCGACCGTCGCCTTCGAGTCCGCGAGCGGCGGCCTCGCGTTCGGCGAACGCGCCAGCGACGCCGCCCGGATCGACGAGCTGGCGCCCGGCGAGACGACGACCGTGCGGTACGATGTCGGGTTCGCACCGGGCGCGCCCGTCCGCGAGTACGCGCTGAGCGGGACCGTCACGTTCGAAACGAGCCAGGGCCTCCAGCGCGTCGACGAGAGCGTCTCCGCCGGCGTGGTCCCCGGGCCCGAACAGCGCTTCTCGGTCACCGGCGTCGAGTCCGACCTGCACGTCGGCGAGGAGGGCGAGATCACCGGCACCGTGACGAACGAGGGGCCGGACGAGGCACGCAACGTGGTGATTCAGTTCGCCGAGCAGTCCCAGAACGTGATCCCCATCGAGCGCAGCGTCGCGGTCGGCACGCTGGCGCCGGGCGAGTCCGGCGAGTTCCGGCTCCCGGTCGAGATCGGCGAGGAGGCGAAGGCGATCGACCGGACGGCCGACATCGCGGTCCGGTACCGCAACGCCGAGTTCGAGACCCGCGCGTACCAGGACGTCGAGCTGCTCTACGAGGTGCAACCGGAGCGGGACCAGTTCCTCGTGGAAGTCGACGACCGCGAGATCGAGGCGGGCGGACAGCGCGCCCTCGAGGTGACGCTGACGAACAACCTCGACGAGCCGGTCCGGACGTCGAGGCGCGGCTGTTCGCCGACTCCCCCCTCGACAGCGGCAACGACGAGGGGTTCGTCTCCGAGCTCGCGCCCGGCGAGTCGACGACCCTCACCTTCGACCTGTCGGCGGCGGGCTCGGGCACGGCGAAGACGTACCCGATATCGTTCGACTTCCGCTACGACGACGCGGACGGTAACAGCCAACTGTCGGACACGACCCGGGTGCCGATAACCGTCGTGGAGGGCGAGGGCGGGTTCCCCGTGGGGCTCGGTCTCGTCGCCCTCGTCGCGGTGGTCGTGATCGGAGCCGGCGCGTACGTGCTCCAGAGGGAATAGATGGGTCGAGCGGGCCAGTGGGTCGAGGCGAACGTCGAGCGGCTCAACGAGCTGATCGTCACGCGACCGCGGGCCGTCGTCGCGCTGTTCCTCGTGGCGACGGCCGTCTTCGCCGGCGGGATGACCGCCGTCGAGACGCAGACCGACGCTACTGAGGGGTTCTCCGAGGACCTCCCGGAGCAGGAGGCGCTGGACGCGATCGAGACCGAGTTCGAGGACCCGTTCGCGACCGACGAGGAGACCACGCAGCTGATCCACGACGGAACGAACGTCCTCGACCGCGAGGAGCTGCTCACGATGCTCCGGCTGTTAGAGCGGCTCGACGAGCGGGAGGACCTGCGCGTGGCGTCCGCGAACGGCCCCGCGACGGTCGTCGCGCAGACGCTCGACCCGACGGCGCGGACGCCGGCGGCCCAGCGGCGCGCGGTCGAATCGGCGACCGACGCGGAGGTCCGGCGGGCGATCCGGCGGGCGAGCGAGAGCGAGCGGTTTTCGGCCGTCGTCTCGGACGACTTCAACCCGAACTCGGCGTCGGCGTCGACGACGGTGACGGTGATCTCCCACGACGTCCCGAGCGGCTTCGACGACCTGCAGGGGCTTCAGACGGACGTCCGCGCGCTCGCCGACGACAGCCCGGCCGACGTCCGCGTGTTCGGCTCCGGGATCATCAACGCCGAGACGGGGCAGATCATCGGCGACTCGCTGCTCATCGTCATGCCCATCGTCGTGGTCCTGCTGTTGGGCTTCCTCGTCGTCGCCTACCGGGACCCGATCGATCTCGCGCTCGGGCTGTTCGCGCTGTTGATGACGCTGATCTGGACCTTCGGATTCCTGGGCTTCTCCGGGATACCGTTCGACCAACAGCAGATCGCGGTGCCGGTGTTGCTGCTGGCGGTCGGCGTCGACTTCGGGATCCACTTCGTCAACCGCTACCGCGAGGAGACGGTGCAGGGGTACGACGCCGTCCCCGCGATGCGGATCGCGGCGAACCAGCTGGCGATCGCCTTCGTCATCGTCACCGTCACCGCGGTGTTCGGGTTCGGCGCGAACGTCGTCTCCGACCTCGACCCGATCCGGAACCTCGGGGTCGTCTCGGCGGTCGGGATCGTGTTCACCTTCCTGATCTTCGGGCTGTTCCTCCCGGCGGCGAAGCTGGAGATCGACCGGCTCCGCGAGCGCTACGGCGTCCCGGAGTTCGGGTCGACGCCGATCGCCTCGGAGGAGTCGGCGCTCGGCCGGTTGCTGTCCGTCTCCGTGACGGTCGGCGAGCGCGCGCCCGCGGTGTTCATCGCGGTCCTGCTCGTCGCCTCCGCGGGGCTCGGCGCGTACGGCGCGGGCATCGACACGACGTTCGAACAGGAGGACTTCCTCCCGCCGGAGGAGGAAGCGGGGTACGTGGAGTACTTCCCGGAGCCGTTCGCCCCCGGCGATTACACCGTGACGGAGACGCTGAACCTGCTCGAGGACAACTTCGCGGCGAGCCAGGACGCGTCGATAACGATATTTGTAGAGGGGTCGTTACGCGAGGACCACGCGTTAGAGGCCCTCGCAGAGCCCAACGACGATCCCCCGGGGACGCTCGCCGTCGGGCCGAACGGCGGGGCCGAGACGACGAGCATCCTGACGGTGATACGGTCGCACGCGCGGTCCGACGAGGAGTTCGCGGCGTTGGTCGCGCGCAACGACAGGGACGGAAACGGGATACCCGACCGGAATCTCGAACGCATCTACGAGGAGCTGTTCGACTCGCCCGCCGGGGACCGGGCGTCGCGGTATCTCACCGACGACCGCCGGGGGGCACAGATCGAGTACACCGTCGAGAGCGGCGCGACGCAGAGTGAGGTCGCCGCCGACGCGAGCGAACAGGCGGACCGGTTCCGCTACACCGCGACCGCGACCGGCCAGATCGTCGTCTTCGACGCGATCACGGGGATCATCTTCGAGTCGGCGATTCAGGGCCTCGTCCTCGCCGTGGTGTTGACCGGCGTGTTCCTCGTGATCACCTACGGGGTCTTAGAGGGGATGCCCCTGCTCGGGATCGTGAACGTGTTCCCGATCGTGATCGCCGTCGCCTCGTTGGTGGGAACGATGCGGCTGCTCGGGCTGCCGCTCAACGCCCTGACCGCGACGATCCTCTCTATCGCGATCGGGATCGGGATCGCCTACTCCGTCCACATCACCGCCCGGTTCATCGACGAGTTCAAGGAGAACGACGACGTCGCGGCCTCGCTCCGCACGACGCTGACCGGGACCGGCGGCGCGCTCACGGGTAGCATGCTCACGACGGCGCTCGGTACGGGCGCTCTCGCGCTCGCCATCACGCCCGTGCTCGGCGACTTCGGGCTGTTGATCGCGTTGAGCGTCGTCTACTCGTTCGTGCTCTCGGTGGTCGCGCTGCCGCCGGCGCTGTTCCTGTGGGACGACTATCAGAACGGCGGCTCGGTCGTCGGCCGCGCCCGCGACGCCTAAGGGCCGACCCCGAGAGCGGTTCGCCGTCGCGCCGCCCGCGCCGTTCGTGCGCCGGGAGCGCCCACCTGCAAGAAGGTCAAGCCCGCGGAGGCCGTACAAGTCCCTCGGCGCGGTCGAACGCGGGGCGAGAGCGCAACCTCTCGTTGCGGCCGGCTGAAAGCCGCCGGCGACTCCTGCGACTTCGGGTAGGGGGTCGTACCCGACCGCGTCGCGTTCCCCCGACGCTCCGAGCGGTTACCCCGGCGTCGGCTCGCCGCGGGTCGATCCGCAGAGGCACACGCCGCGCTCGCGCGGCCCGCGGTCCGACCGATCGACGGCGACGGCCGCGAACCGACCGAACCGCGACGTCGCCCGGGCCGATATTCTCGAGAGAGTCCTCGAATAAGAACGCTCTTATCAATCGGGAGTGGACGGAGCGATATGCCCAAGATAAGCGTCGAGATTCCGGGCGAACTGCTCGAGGACCTCGACGAGCACGTCGGCGACGACGGGAAGTTCGTGAACCGCAGCGACGCCGTCAGAGCGTCGATCCGGAAGACGCTCGATCTGCTCGACGAGATCGACGCGCGCCACGACCGGCTCGACGCCGCGAGCGACGAGGCGAGCGATGAGTAGCCGGACGCGGGGCGCCACCGGGACCGGCGGCCCCTTCGCGGTCGACCCCTTCGACCGCGCCGCGCTGGCCGCGGTCGGCCTGATCACCCTGTTCGTCGTCGCGCTCGCGACCGCGCAGCTCACGGCCGCGAAGGTGATCGCGCTCCCGCTCCCGGTCGCGCTCCCGGTCGTCGGCCCCGAGATCACCCTTCCGGGCGCCGCGCTCGCGTACGCGCTGACGTTCCTCGCGTCCGACTGCTACGCCGAGCTGTACGGCCGCCGCGCGACGCAGGTGGTCGTCAACGTCGCGTTCCTCGCGAACTTCCTCGTGCTCGCCTTGGTCTGGTCGACGCTCGCCGCCCCGGGCGTGAACCCCGAGGTCTCGGCCGCGTTCGAGACCGCGCTCGCCCCGGCGACCGGGGTCGTCGCCGGTAGCCTGCTCGCGTACGTGGTGAGCCAGAACTGGGACGTGTTCGTCTTCCACGCGATCCGCGACCGCACCGGTCCCGACATGCTGTGGCTGCGCAACGTCGCCTCGACCGCGACGAGTCAGGCGCTCGACACCGCCATCTTCGTGAGCGTCGCGTTCTACGCGGCGCCGATCCTGCTCGGCACCGGCGAGCCGTTCGACCCGTCGCTCCTCCTCGCGCTCGGGCTCGGCCAGTACCTCCTCAAACTCGCGATCGCCGTCCTCGACACCCCGATCGTCTACCTCGTCGTGGGCGCCGTTCGGGAGTAGCCCTCCTCCGGTTACTCGCCGGTCAGTCGCCCCCGACGGCCAGCGCCCGCGCGGCTCGCCCGGGCAGGGTCGCCGACACGCGCTCGAAGGAGTCGCCGGCGTCGCCGGTGCGATACAGTCCCTCGTCGTGCAGCGCCCAGATCTCTCCGGACTCCCGCCCGCTCGCGAGGACCGCTCGGTAGGTGCCCTCGCCGGTGGGGATCCCCCGGTCGTCGAGCCGCTCGAAGCGCGGCCCCGAGGCGGAGTCGACGCCCGGAGTCCGGCGATACAGGTACGCCTCGCCGCGGCGGTGCGCCGCGCCCGCGCCCGACGCCGCGCTCACGAGGACGGTCTCCGGGTCGCCGGGGTCGACGGCGATCCCCCACACGTAGCCGTGGGCGAGCCCAGCGTCGACGGCGCGCCACGTCTGCCCCCGATCGCGGCTCTCCGCGAACCCGTCGCCCGCGGCCGCGTAGACCCGGTCGGGCGCGTCCGGGTGCGTCGCGAGCGCGTGGTTGTCGCGCCGGGAGCCCTCGGGCCGGTCGACCCACGTCTCCCCGCCGTCCGGCGTGACGACGAGCGCGCCCGCCTCGACGCCCACGAACCACCGCTCCGGGTCCGCCGGGCAGGGCTCGATCCACCGGACGTGGTGGGTGTCCGGACGCGGCGGGAACGACCACTCGGACGCCGACGGAACGGCGGTCAATCCCCCGACCGGCTCGACCGTCTCCCCGCCGTCGGTCGAGCGGTAGACCCGCGAGGGCTCCGTTCCGATCCAGACGACCGAGGGGGCGTGCGGGCTCGCCGCGACCGCGGTGACCGCGTCCGGGCCCGAGCCGCCGGGTCCGAGCGTCTCGGCGGCGACCCGGTCGAACGTCTCGCCGCCGTCGACGGAGCGGAACAGCCCGGCGTCGAACGTCCCGGCGAACACGCGGGCGCGGGCGGCCGCGGGCCGGGCCCCGTCGCTCCGCTCGGCGCCGGGAGCGATCAAGAGGCACTCGACCGCGCGGTCCGCCAGCCGCTCGTCGACCGCCCCCGTCTCGGGGTCGACGACTCTGAGCCCGTCGTCGTAGGCCGCGTAGACGCGTGTGCGCATGGTACGGAGTTCGACGCGTCGCGACAAAAGCCTTCGACGGGCGCAAGAGACTTACCCGGCGCTGCCGTGTGAACGGTAAGCATGGATCTCCGCGTGCAGGGTGACGTTCCCCCCGACCCGTTTCTCGGCGCCGCCGACCTGTTCGAGACCGAGTGCTCGCTGGCCGACCCCGTCCACGTGAAGGTGCGCGGGGACCCCGACGAGCGGACGTGGGCCGGTCACTACGACGGCTACCACGTCCTCAACGTCTCGAAGCGCGCCGCCACCAGCGCGATGGCCCGCGAGCTGGCCGTCCACGAGCTCTCGCACATGGCCCGCTACGAGGAGGGCCACGCCTCTCACGTCCAGTCGACCGAGGAGGCGCTGTACTTAGGCCTCGCCGGGGAGAAAGTAGAGCGCCGCAAGCTCGCGCACTGCTACCAAATCGCGAACCACATGAAAGACATCTACGCCGACGACATCACCCTCTCCGTCGCGCCCGCGGACAAGCTCCTCGGCTTCCTGGAGTCCACCCTCGCGGCGGCGGTGGCCGACCGCCCGGCCGTCTCGCGGGACGGCTCGCCGCCCGTGACGGCCGGCGCCGACCCGGAGATCACCGCGGTCAACGCCGCGTTCGCGCTCGCGCTCATCGAGCGCCACGGCATCGCCGGCCCGGACCACCGCATCTACGACCTCGCGCGCGCCGCCGGCAGCGACACCGATTCGGTCGACGTCGACGCCTTCAAGGAGCGGTTCCTCGCGCTCGGTCCCGACCCCACCGAGAGCGACTACCGCAAGGCGCTCGTCGGCGCCGCGCGGGCGTACGCGGTGTGAGAGCGCGGGGAAGGGTTGAGGGCGACGGTTCAAACGGGGTACGAGCGACTGGGGACGATCATTTATAAATGAACAGTGCGGTCGGCGCGTGCCTGCGAGGCCGCCTCGCGGCCGAGGAGCACGCGCGAGGGAGTCGCTGGCGCCGTCGGCGCCAGCGACGAGGCTGGGGAGGCGCGAGGTGCGGTTGCGGTGCGGTCGGGTGGGACTCAAAGGGGCAGCCGTGAGGGGCGCGGAGGCGACGCAAGCACCGCAGAGAGCGAGTGAAACGAGCGACTGAGGAGCGCAGCGAGCGTCCGCGCCCCTCACGGCTGGGGCTTTGGAGCCGTTCGCCGGAGATCTGGTTTCAACCGCGTACGGCCGAGCGGCTGGGACCTCACGGATGTACTACGCGCCGCTGGCGACGACGGTGATTTATAAATCGACACGGTGTCGGCGAATCCTCTCCGCGCCACTGACGAAAACGTCCGTATAAACCGCCTACGCCGCGTCGTCGGTCGGCGTCTCGGTCTCGCCGACCTCCCTGTCTCCGCTCCCGTCGTCGACGTCGAGAACCGTTACGCGCGCCGACATGATCCGGGTGTTGTCCACGCGCTCGATGCGGATCCGGACCCCGTCGAACTCGATCTCCTCGCCCTCCTCGACGAGCCGGCCGGCGCGGTTGAACACGAAGCCGGCGAGCGTCTCGAACTCCTCGCCCTCGGGGAGGTCGATGCCGAGGATCTCGTTGACCTCGTCGATGTTCACCTCCCCCTGGACGACGGCGACGTTCTCCTCGAGGAACTCGACGGGCGCCTCCTCGTCGCCCTCCAGGATCTCCCCGACGATCTCCTCGACCATGTCCTCTAAAGTGATGATCCCCTCGGTGGTGCCGAACTCGTCGATGACGGTGACCATCTGGAGGCGGTTCTCCTGCATCGTCGCGAGCAGCTCGTCGGCGTTCTTCGACTCGGGGACGTGCAGCGTCGGCTTGACGACCCGCGCCAGCGAGGGCTCGCCCTCGGAGTAGCGCAGCTCGCGGACCAGGTCTCGGACGGTCACCACGCCGATGATGTTGTCGAGGTTCCCCTCGTAGACGGGAACGCGCTCGTGGTCGGCCTGGATACACGTCTCGATCGCCTCCTCGACCGACTGCTCTTTGGCGACCGCGGTGACGTCGAGGCGAGGCGTCATCACCTCCTTGGCGATGGTGTTGTTGAACCGGAAGATCCGGTCGAGCATCTCGCGCTCCTCCTCCTCGATGACGCCCTCGCGCTCGCCCGTCTCGATGATGTCCTGGATCTCGTCGCGGGTGACGTACGTCGACTCGATCGCCGCGGAGCCCCCGATGACGCTGTTGACGCCCTTCACGATGTAGTCGAACAACACCACCAGCGGGTACAGCGCGTACTCCGAGGCCTTCAGCGGGCGGGCGATCCGGAGCGCCCACGACTCGGTGTTCTCGACGGCGTACGACTTGGGCGCGCTCTCGCCGAAGATCAGCACCAGCGTCGTGATCCCGAACGTCGTCGCCAGGACCGACTCGCCCCGCGAGAGGAAGAATCCGAACAGCGCGGTCGCGATGGAGGTCATCGCGACGTTGACGATGTTGTTGCCGACGAGGATCGTCACCAGCAGGCGGTGCGGGTTCTCCTTCATCTCCTGGATCGTCTTCGCGCCCTTGACGCCCTCGTCGACGAGGCTGTCGACGCGGTGCTGCGGCAGGGAGAACATCGCGATTTCCGATGAGGAGAAGAACGCGGACAGACCGACCAGCACAGCGATCGCGAGGACGCCGAGGGCGATCACGGTGTTATCCCCCGGCGTCGGCAGCTGTAGCAGATCGGCCGTCAGCGTGCTCGGCGGCAAGCCCATGTTCATTCGTCTTCCGTCGGCGGATGGTTAAAGGATTACTTTCGGCGACCCGGGCCGGCGGACGATCCGGCGGATCACCGGCGGAACGAACGGACGAATCGGCGCATCACCGGCGGAACGAACGGACGACTCGACCGATCGCCGGCGGAACGGAGGGCCGATCCGCGGAGCGTGCCGCGGCCGACACGATTACACGTCCCGCGGCCGAATCGAGTGCCATGACGAAACCACAGATCACCCTGTACAGACTGCAGGCGTGCCCGTACTGCGAGCGCGTCGTCCGGACCCTGAGCCGGTTCGGGCTGGAGTACGAGTCCCGGTACGTCGAGCCGATGCACTCGGAGCGGAACGCGGTCAAGCGCGTCTCCGGGGCCCGGAGCGTCCCGGCGATCGTCGACCGCGAGACCGGCGTGACGATGTCCGAGAGCGCGAACATCGTCGAGTACCTAGAGGGTACGTACGGCGAGGGAGGTTCCTGAGATGCCCGATTTCGACGTCGTCTCTCTCCCCGAGACGGAGCACGTCGCCGAGGGCGACGTGGCGCCCGACTTCACTCGCCCCCTCGTGAACGAGGAGTACTGGGAGGACGCCGCGCTCGACGACGCCGTCGACGGGCCGACGCTTCTCGTCTTTCACCCGATGGACGGCGCCTTCCAGGCGACGTACCTGTACAACACGATCGACGACCACGGGTGGGCCGACGACCTCGACGTCCTCGGCCTCTCGATCTCGTCGCCGTACGCCCACAAGCGCCTGCTCGCCGAGCGCGGTGAGGGCGTCCGGATCTTCTCGGACCCGAGCGCGGGCGTGATCGAGGAGTACGGTCTCGCCCACGACATCGACGGCATGACCGGGGTCACCGAGACGCGGCCCGCCGTGTTCCTCCTCGACGGCGACCGCGCCGTCGAGTACGCGTGGGTCGCGAGCGAACACCCCGAGTTCCCCGACGCCGAGGAGATCGACGACGCGGTCGGCCGACTCGTCGACTGAGGCCGCCGTCGGCGCCGACGCGGTTCGCGTGCGACCGCGCCGTCGACACACGCCATCCTTTTTTAAACTGCGACCGAATGAGCGCGTATGACGGACGACGCCGACGACCGGGAGCCTCGCTCGGGGTCCGAGCCCGAACCCGGACGCGACGCAGTGAGCCGGCGGGAGGACGTGCGGCGTGCGGCCGCGGCGGTCGCCGACGGCGAGCTCGTCGTCTACCCCACGGAGACGGTGTACGGGCTCGGCGGGGACGCGCTCGATCCGGACGCGGTCGAACGCGTCTTCGACCTGAAGCGTCGCGACCGGTCGAACCCGCTCTCACTGGGCGTCGCGAGCGTCGACGACGCGCTCCGATACGCCCGCCCCACGGAGTTCGCGGTCGCGTTCGCCCGGGCGTTCCTCCCCGGTCCCGTGACGGTCGTCGTCGAGCGCGGCGACGCGGTCCCCGACGCGCTCACCGCCGGCAGCGACCGGGTCGGGGTCCGGGTCCCCGACCAGCCGGTCGCGAGGGCGCTCCTCCGCGAGACCGGACCACTCACCGCGACGAGCGCGAACGTCTCCGGGACCGGGAGCGTCACGCGCCCCGACGACCTCGACGACCGGATCCTCGAGGGCGTCGGCGCGGTGATCGACGACGGCGAGGCGCCCGGCACGGAGAGCACCGTCGTCGACCCGGCGGCGGGGACGATCCACCGCCGCGGCGCGATGGCGGGCGCGATCGAGGCGTGGCTGGCGGACCCGCCGGTCTGAGCGGGCGGGTTCGCACCGGAAACAGAGCGTCGAAAAAGCGGAACCGCGACGGGTTCAGACCGCGAGATCGCCTTTCTCGCTCAGAACCTCGACCTCCGCCGCGTCGACCGCGTCGACGTCGAGCCAGTGAGGGACGTACTCCCGCTTGTCGTACGCCTCGCGCTCGTCCTCGGTCCCGACCGTACACCAGAGCTGGGGCTCGTCCGGGCCGTGCCAGCCGCCCTGAACGTTGATACCGAAACAGACCAGCTCCTCGCCCTCGTACTCGATCACCGCGTCCCGCCGGATCCCGGGGTCGCCGCGAATGATGAGGTGTTGCATACTCCGTCGTTTGCGGGTTCCGTGCTTAATCGCTTCGATACGGTCGATCGACCGCGGGAACGCGCCGCGACCGCGGGCGGTCGGGCGCCGGACGGCGACGCCGTCAGCCGGAGTAGTAGTACTCGCCCTCGCGCTTCTGCTTGCTGTCGAGCTGCGAGCCCGGCTTGTTGATCCGGGGGCGCCCGGTGCGCTCGTCGCGGCGGAAGGTGATGTCGAGGTCGGCGAGGAACTCGTTCATCCCGTCGCGCATGTCCTGCGGGGGCGCGGCGCGGCCGCGCTGGGCCGGCTCGCCGTCGAACACCATCAGGCGGTCGGCCAGCAGGTCGATCATGTAGATGTCGTGGTCGATCACCATCACGGTCGCGTCGTGGTTCTCGGCGTACCGGCGGATCGCCGTCGTCGCGCGGACGCGCTGCTCGACGTCGAGGTGCGCGGAGGGCTCGTCGAGCAGGTACAGATCGGCGTCCTCGGAGAGGCACGCCGCGATGGCGACGCGTTGGCGCTCCCCGCCCGACAGGTCCGCGAGGTTCTGCTCCATGATCCGCTCCAGCTGGAGCGGCTGGGCGACCTCCGTGTTCCAGTAGGAGGAGCCGAAGTCGTCGGTGATCGACGAGAGGAAGGCGTCGACGCGCATCGGCTGATCGATCTCGATGTACTGCGGCTTGTACGCGATGTCGAGCGCGAAGTCGAGCGACCCCTCGTCCGGCTCCAGCGAGCCCGCGAACAGCTTCGCGAGCGTCGACTTCCCGATCCCGTTCGGGCCGACGACGCCGAGCACTTCCGACTGGTTGATCTCGCCGCCCTCGACGTGCAGTTCGAACTCGCCGTCGCCGTACGACTTCGAGATATCGGGGTATTCGATCAGCGTCTCGCTGCGCGAGGCGACGCGGGGGGCGTGCTCCTCGAAGGTGATCGCGGAGGGCCGGATCCGCATGTTCTCGTTGTCGAGGTACCCCTTCAGGTACTCGTTGATCCCGTTGCGGACCGACTTGGGGTCGGTGATAACACCGTACGCGCCCGGTTCACCGTAGGCGACGTGGAGGGTGTCGGCGAGGAGGTCGAGGATCGCGAGGTCGTGTTCGACCACGAGCATCGAGCGGTCGGCGGCGTCGTCGTCCGCCAGCTCGCGGATGAGCCGGGCGACGATCATCCGCTGGCCGATGTCGAGGTACGGCGTGATCTCGTCGAGAAAGTAGAAGTCGGCGTCGCGGGCCAGACACGCCGCGATGGCGACGCGCTGGAGCTCCCCGCCGGAGATGGAATCGATGTCCTGGTCCATCACCGGAGCGATGTTGAGCCGGTCGATCAGCTCGTCAAGCGCCCCGCGCTCGTCGGTGCGCTCCAGCAGCTCGCGGGTGTTGCCGTCGAACTGCTTGGGGATCTGGTCGACGTACTGCGGCTTGCGGGAGACGCTCACGTCGCCCTCCTTCAGCGACTTGAGGTAGTTCTGGAGCCCCGTGCCGCGGAACCGGTCGAGCACGCGGTCCCAGTCGGCCTCCGTCTCGTGGTCGCCGAGGTTCGGGATCATCTCGCCGGCGAGCCCGTGGACCGCGGTCGACTTCCCGATCCCGTTCGGCCCTAAGATTCCGGTGACGTTGCCCGGTTCGGGGGTCGGAAGTCCGTACAGCGAGAAGGCGTTCTCGCCGTAGCGGTGGACCGGTTCCTCGTCGAGCTCTGAGGGGAGATTGATGATCTCGATCGCGTCGAACGGGCACTTCTCGACGCAGATACCGCAGGTCTCGCCGAGGCAGATCTCCTCGGAGATGTGGATCTGGTCCGGGTCGCCCTCGACCGTGTCCTCGCCGCGCTCGGTGATGCACTCCTTGCCCGTCCGGTTCGGCGGACAGTAGTTCGCGCACTCGTAGTTACACCGGTCGGGCTGGCACCGATCGAGGTCAACTACGGCGATGCTGTCGTCGGCCATCTTACGCCACCAGCTGGACGCCTGACGTCGCCAGCACGGTGTAGCTGATGAACCACAGCGTGAACGTCAGGAACGCCACGTAGAGGTTGTCTTTGACGCCGAAGTCGCCGACGCCGATAGCTTTGTACAGCGGGTACTGGGCGAGCACGAACGCGCCGAGGACCAACACGACCGTCGTGCTCTGGGCCGCGGCCACGGTCGTCCCCACGTAGGCGGCCGAGACGACGCCGGCGGCGATCCCCGCCAGACAGCAGATCGTCGTGACGACCACGCCCCGCGCGTGGCCGGAGATGCCCGAGTCGTCGCTCATACCAACGGATCCGCGAGCGCCCGTGAAAAGCCGTTCGTTCCACCCGTCGGACGCCGGGGACCGCGAGGGCAGAGGTCGGCCGTCAAGACGGGCGCGACACGGGCCCGAGTGAGAGCGCGCGCGAGCCGTATCGCTGACTGACTGGTCAGTCGAACAGGCATATAGCGGCCTATATTGCTGGTTGTCAACGAAACAACCAGCAATATTCTCTTACTTCGGCGGGAAAATACCCGAAATACACCCGTGGTCCATCAACATTTATGACGATGTGCGGTTTCGAATCGTAACGATGGAAGGAACCCAAACGGAGGGGCTCGACGACCTCCCGCCGAGCGCCAAGCTCGTGTTCAAGGTGCTCGAGTACAACGGCCCGCTGACGCAGAAAGGCATCGTACAGGAGTCGATGCTGTCGGCCCGGACCGTTCGGTACGCCCTCGAGCGGCTGGAGGGGATCGGGGTCGTCGACGAGGACGTCTACTTCGCGGACGCCAGACAGAACCTCTACAAGCTCACCGAGCCGGCCCAGGAGTTCACCGGCGAGGAGAGCGACGCCTCCTGTACCGCCGACTGAGACCGCGTCGCTGAGACCGTGCCGATCGGTCCGCGCCCGTCCGACCCGTCGATTCCACGGTCGTTCGCGTCGCCGAGCGATTTGCTCGTCGCTGCTCGCTCTCTCCTCACTCGGGCTCCGTCGACACCTCGCCGGCGCCTCGCGCCGCCTCGGCGATCGTGAGCGCGACGGCGACTAACAGCGCGAACGTCGCCGCAAGGACGAACGCCAAGAACAGGAACCAGACCTCCGGCCCGAACAGCGGGTACTCGCGCGTGTCGATCACGGGTCCGAGCAGCTCCAGCGTGCGGACGAGGTACAGGAGGAGCGCGAGGCCCGCGCCCGTGACGAGCCCGATCCGGACGTTCCGGTAGAACGCCAGCGACTCCAAGAGGACGAGCATCGGGGGCTTGGTCGAACTGTCGTCGGTCACGACGGTACGTAGCCGCCCGGCGCGCAAAGAGCCTCCGGAACCGCGCGGTGTCCCGCTCGCCCCATCGAGAACATCATGATCGAAAATCGACGTTTGAGAGCCTAAACACGTCAATACCAGCCATCAAGTGGGGGCGGAATAAAGCGGGGATATGGCCAAGGTCGTCCTGTCGTCGTTCGCGATGATCGACCCGGAGACGTACCGCGAGGTGCTCGGCGAGCGCGTCGACGAATCAGTCGAGATCGAGGTCGCCGACCTGGGGTCGGCGGAGCGGGTGAGCGACGCGGCGGCGGGCGCCGACGCGGTCGTCACCGACATCAACACGCCGGTCACCGCCGAGGCGCTCGCGGCGCTCGACCTCGAGGTGGTGGTCCGGTCGGCGGTCGGCGTCGACAACGTCGACGTCAGCGCCGCGGCCGACGAGGGCGTCACCGTCACCCGCGTCCCCGACTACTGCACCGACGAGGTGGCGACCCACTCCGTCTCGCTGCTTCTCGCCTGTCTTCGCTCGCTGAAGGCATACGACGACGATGTCGCCGCCGGCGGGTGGAGCTGGGAGACCGGCCGCCCGGTCCGACGCGTGAGCGCGTCGACGGTCGGACTGCTCTCGTTCGGCCCCATCGCCCGGCGCGCCGCCGAGCAGCTCGCCGGCTTCGACGCGACGCTGATCGCCCACGACCCGTTCGTGGACGCCGACGAAATGGCCGAGTACGGCGTCGAGAAGGTCGAGTTCGAGGCGCTGTTCGACCGCGCCGACCACGTCGGCGTCTACGCCCCCCTGACCGACGCGACTCGCGGGATCGTCGACGCCGACGCCCTCGCGCGGCTCGGCGAAGGCTCGGTCGTCGTCAACGTGAGCCGCGGCCCGGTCGTCGACGCCGACGCCCTCCTCGAGGCGCTGGAGTCCGGGACGATCAAGGGCGCCGGGCTCGACGTGCTCGCCGAGGAGCCGCCCGAGGACGACCCGCTCGTCGGTCGCGAGGACACCGTCGTCACGCCCCACGCGGCGTGGTACAGCGAGGACGCCAGAGACGACCTGAACCGGAGCGGCGCGGCCGACGTCGCCGCCGTCCTCAACGGCGAGACGCCGGCGGGGCGGGTCGACCCGGACGCCGACTGGCTGTAGGGAACCGGCGCTCGACGGGCGGAGGCGGGCTACAGCCGATCGAGGGCGTCGAAGTCGTCGCCGTCGTCGGCGTCGTCTCCGGAGCCCCCGTCGTCCGCGTCGACCTCGAGGTCGTTGACGACCGCGGCGTGCTCGAAGCCGATCCGCTCGGCGAGCGCGACGCCGGTCGCGCCGAACCCGGTGT
>NZ_NHOX01000003.1:0-53527 GCF_002252745.1 Halorubrum sp. Ib24
GCCGCGCCGGGCCGTCCGCCGAGGCTGGGGAGGTGTGAGGCTGCGGTGCCGTGCGGTCGGGTGGGACTCAAAAGGGCAGCCGCGAGGGCGAGGGCGGCCGAAGTAAGCACCGCAGCGAGGGAGCGGTAGCGACCGACCGAGGAGCGCAACGAGGCCTCCGAGCCGTCGCGGCTGGGGCTTTGGAGGCGTTCAGCGTCGAGTCGCCGATCGCGTATCGCCGAGCCGCCGGGGCTTCGGGGCTCTTCACCGTCGCTTTGCACTCGGTCAGTTATAACCGAACGACCGGGACGCCGAAGACGTTCTCCGCGGCGGCGACGGGACGCGGAGGGACGAATGCCACCGTCGAGCCCCCTCCCGAGACGGCAAAAGAAGTGTCACGACTCCTCGGCGACCGATTCGCGTCGATCCCTCAGTCCTCGAGTTCGAACGCGACCTCGACCTCGGCCTGGTACTCCCGGGTCGGCGCGTTCTTGATCTCCACACCGAACTCCTGTACCTCCGCCCAGTAGACGTTCTCGAGCGTGTCTTCGGCGCGGTCGATCGCCTCGTCCGCGGCGTCGTCGAAGCTCTCCTCGCTCGTCCCGATCAGCGTGATCTTTTTAAACACCATGTCGCGTGCTACTTGCACGCACGTTCACATAAAAGGGGTGGAGTCCCGGGGCGCCGTCAGGGACTGCCGGGCGCGCCTTCCATCACGGCGAAGTCCTCGCCGTCGGCCTCGATACCGATGACCGCCCAGTCGTACGGGGGCTTCTTGGAGACGAGGCGGTCGCGCAGGTCGCCGGCCCGGTTGCGCCACGTGACGAAACAGCGGAGCCGCGGCGTCTCGCCGCCGTCCGTCAGATACGGGTCCAGATCGTCGTCGTCCATACACAACACCGTCACGAGCACGCGTCGCCATTTCCGCTCCGCGATGAACTCCTGTCCGCCCTCGGAGACGGTGTATCCGAGTTCGCGAAAGACATCTCTGGCCTCCGTCGTCGGTGGGATGCTCGCAGTGGCCATCTACCTCATCGTTCGCCTCCATCCGTGATAAAGTTTCTCACGATTCCGCGGACGCGGTTATTCGTCCACCAACGCGGCCGCTCACGACCGTTTTTCGTCAGATCACCGTCGGCCGTCTGTGACCGGTCACTCGTGGGCGGCGTCCCACTCGTCGGGCTTCCGGATGTTGCCGCACTCCGTGCACTGGATCCGGCCCATCGTGTCCATCGCGGTGTCGAACGAGTCGCAGTTCCCGCAGCGGAACCCCCACCGGGCCGACCCGTCCGCGTCGGCGAACACGACGTAAAAGGGGCCCTCGGCGCCGCGCTCGATCATCGTCCGGTCGGTGTACACGCGCTCGCCGTCGGCCGTCGTCGAAGCGTCGAGACTCATACCAGCCCGTATTCGACGGAACCGCTTAAAAGCGAGAGTCGACGGCGGGCGGGCCGCCCGGACGCCGCGCTACGTCCGGAACGACTCGCCGCAGCCGCACTCGGAGACGACGTTCGGGTTCTCGACCTCGAAGCCGGCGGCCTGGAGGCCGTGTTCGTAGTCGAGCCTGCTCCCGCCGATGTAGTTCCGGCTCGCGGGATCGACGAACACGCGGAGCCCGTGGTGTTCGACCACGAGGTCGTCCTCTTCAGGCTCCGTGTCGAACCGCATCCCGTACGAGAGGCCCGCGCAACCGCCCTGTTGGACGAACAGCCGGAGTCCGGCCTTCTCCGTGTCGAGCCCCTCTCCCTCCAGCAGCGAGAGCGCCTCCTCCGCGGCGTCGGGCGTCACCTCGATGGCCGGGTCGCTCCCCGCTTCGACCGTTTCGGTACTCATGCGAACGCCTTCCGCTCCCACGGTAAAAACCCTGCCGGCGGATCCCCGCCGGTCGTTGCCGCTGACGGTTACGTTCCCCCGAGCGATCCCCCCCGATCGACCCGTCGACGGTTACGCGGTCGCCACTTGGTGACCGCTCCGACGCGACCGCTCCGTGGCGCCGGCTCCGCCGCGGGGACGACACGGTTTTGATTCGGTGGCGAGTGAACACGGGTATGACGGATTCGTCGCTCCGCGTCGGGCTGTTAGTCGACGGGGATCCCACGGCCGAGCAGCGCGCCGCCGCAGAGTGGATCGGGGCCCGCGACGGCGCGGCCGCCGACGTCGTCCCGTTCGACGCCCTCGACGAGCGCGGCGCGGTCGCCCCGCCGACGACGCCGACCCCCGGGGACGCGGACGGTTCGCAGTCGCTCGGCGAGTCGTATCCGGGGGCCGGCGTCGGCGACGGCGCCGGTCGGTTCGACGTCCTCTGGTGGCACCGCGACCGCCCGCTCGGCGGCGCGACTCCCCTCGCCGACGCGGCACCCGCGATCGAGGCGTTCCTCGCCGACGGCGGGGGCCTCTGTCTCAGCCTCTACGCGTTCGCGGCGGTCGACGCGCTCTCGGTCGAGTCGGTCCCCCCGGACCGCGTCGGCGACGACGCGCTCGGGGAGCCGACGGGCGTGCTCTGGCGCTCGCTGCGCGCCGACCACCCCGCGCTCGACGCGCTCGACGGGCTCCGCCACGCGGTCCGGCGGCGCGGGACGGTGCCCGGGGTGCGATACGAGCGCGTGCTCCCCGCCGACGGCGAGCCGCTCGCCTCGACGGTCCGCGGCGGCACCGAGGTCCCGGAGGAGGTGACGGTCGTCTCGTGGCCGGCCGGCGACGGCGCCGTCCTCGGGATCGGCGCGCCCGTGCTGTTCGCCGAGCCGCCGACGGACGGCCACCCCGAGACCGACCGGGACCTCGGCGCGACTCGGGACCGGCTGCTCGCGGGGTGTCTCCGGAGCCTCGCGTCGTCCGGTCCGGTTCCGAGTCGACCCGAGACCGCCGCCGACATGCGTCGGCTCCGCGAGCGCGTGGACGAGACGGGCGAGGACGGCCCGGGCGGCCGCCCCGCCTACCACCTCACGGCGCCCGCGAACTGGCTGAACGACCCGAACGGGCTCGTCCGATGGGACGGGCGGTACCACGTCTTCTACCAGTACAACCCCGGCGGCCCGTACCACAACACCATCCACTGGGGCCACGCCGTCAGCGACGACCTGGTCACGTGGCGCGACGAGCCGGTCGCGCTCGCCCCCTCGCCCGACGGCCCCGACCGCGACGGCTGCTGGTCGGGCTGCGCCGTCGACGACGACGGCACGGCGACGGTCCTCTACACCGGCGGTCGGGGCCGCGACCAGCTCCCCTGTCTCGCGACCGCCGAGGACTCCGGGCTCCGATCGTGGGAGAAGTACGACGGCAACCCCGTCATCGAGGCGCCGCCGGCCGACCTCGACGTCTTGGAGACCGACGACTGGCGCGCGGAGTTCCGCGACCACAACGTCTGGCGCGAGGGCGACACGTGGTACCACCTCGTCGGTACGGGGCTCTCCGACGGCGGGGGCGCCGCGCTGCTGTACACCGCCGACGACCTCCGCGAGTGGACCTACGAGGGCCCCCTGCTCGCGGGCGGTCCCGACGCCGGCGCCGTCTGGGAGTGCCCGGAGCTGCTCGACCTGGGCGACCGGCGGCTCCTCCACGTCTCCGACTACGAGAACGTCGTCTACTTCCTCGGGACCCTCGAAGACGGCGAGCTTGACGTCGACGCCGAAGGCCTGCTCGACCACGGCGACTTCTACGCGCCGCAGTCGCTGGAGGACGGCGACCGGACGCTCACGTGGGGGTGGCTCCCCGAGGCCCGCGACGCGGCCGGCCAGTGGGACGCCGGCTGGTCCGGCGCGCTGTCGCTCCCGCGGGTGATCGAACTCGGCGACGACGGCGACCTCCGACAGCGCCCGGCCGCGGAGGTGACCGACCTCCGCGCGGACCGGATCGCCGACCACCGCGACGTGCGCCTCGCCGACGGCGACCGACGGCGGCTCGACGCCGCCGGGGCGACGATCGAGATCGACGCGGAGATCGCCTTGGAAGACGCCGAGGCGGTCGAGCTGTCGGTGTTCGAGGCGCCCGACCGCGCGGAGCACACGCCGATCCGCTACGAGCGCGACGGCACGCTGACGGTCGATCGGGCGCCGTCGAGCGGCGACTCCGAGGCCTTCACCGATCCGCAGTCGATGTCGGTCCCGCCGTACGACGAGCCGCTGTCGCTGCGGGTGTTCGTCGACCGATCGGTCGTCGAGATATACGCCAACGAGCGGCACTGCCTGACCAGCCGCGTCTACCCGACCCGCGAGGACGCGGTCGACGTCTCCGCGGTCGCCGAGGGCGGGCGCGCGTCGATCCCGCGGCTGACGGCGTGGCGCCTCGACGGCGCGATGGAACCGCCGGAAGACGGGGCGTCGAGCGGAGACGCCGCGGGCGACCCCGCCGCCCGCGAACAGTAGTCGTCGCCGCTTCGGTCGTCGCCCGGCCGTCGCCGCTTCGGTACTCCCCGACCGTACCCTCAGTACTCGCCGAGGTACTCGGCCCCGACTCCCGCCTTCGCCTCGGGGACGCCGCCGTCGAGGTCGTCGGGGAGCTCCGAGCCGTCCGCCACCGGGAGCGGTTCGTCGGGGGTCGGCACCCGCCAGGCGTCGAGCGTCCCGAGCAGCCGGGTGCGGTCCCCGTCGACCGCCAGTCGGAGCGTCGGAGCGAGCGTCCCGCCGAACCGGTCCCGCTGTTCGGCCTCGGGCAGCTCGGCGATCGCGTCGAGCGAGTCGCCCCCGAAGTCGTGGTAGTTGAGGAAGCTCTGGACCAACACCTCCTCCGCGTGGGGGAACGCCATCCACGAGTACGCCTGGTACGGCGCCTCCGGCGGGTTCGTCGCGACGAGTCCGGTCCCGTTGAGCGGGCGGTACGGTCCCTCGAACGCGTCGGCGACGAAGCCGTACAGCCCGTCGGGCCCCGTCACGCCCGGCGCGAACGTGTGGACGTGGCTACAGACGAACAGGTAGTAGCGACCGTCGGCGACGACGACGTGCGGGCGTTCGAGCTCCTGGTTCACCTCGACGGCGTCGACGAGCGGCGGCCGGAGCTCCCACGAGAGCGGGTCGCCGGACGGGGAGACCGCCACTCCGACGCAGCCGTTGAACGCCCGCCGCTCCGTCGTCTCGGCGTCGTCGCCCTCGCGCTCCGGCGCCGGGACGTTCGCCTCGAAGAGGAGGTGCGTCTCGCCGGTCGCGGGGTCCTCGAAGAACCATGGGTCGCGGAACGTGTACGTCATCCCGCGCGACTGCGCCTCCGTCTCGTACCACTCGCCGTCCGGCTCCAGCAGCGTCTCGTGGGTCCACGGCCCCGCGAGTTCGACGCCGTCGTCCGTCGCGGCGACCGCGCCGCCGTGCGCGACCGCGATCCGCTGGGTGTAGGTCAGCTCGTCGGCGTCGTCGCGGCCGGCGGCCGTGTAGTAGAGGTAGACGTCGCCGTCGTCGTACAGCGCGGATCCGGCCCACTGACGCTGGCCGAGCGCGCCGCCGTCGAACACCGGGCCGGCGTCGCGCCAGCGCTCGCCGTCGGCCGAGTAGAAACAGCGGATCGCGGCGACGTCGTGACGGGTGCCCGGGAGCAGGTCGGCCGTGGCGGTCAGCGAGAACGCCAGCCGCCAGCCGTCGACGTCGGCGATCTCGCCGCGGCGGTCGCGGAGCAGCCACGTGTCCCAGACGTGGAGGTCGGGGAAGGGGTCGACGGTCGGATCGCCGGCCGCCGGCGCGACGTTCCCGCGGCGGCGCTCGATCCCCGCGGCCTGATCGCGGGTCCAGCGCGATCGGGACGGCGAGTCACCTCGGGGGCGCGAATCGTCCATACGATCCGTCCGCGACGAACCGAATAAAGCCTTTTCAGTCGCTCCGACCCGGCGCCGGCGCTCGCCCGGCGGGGCCCGACGAACGACGGAGGAGAGCGACGAGCGCGCCCCCAATCTCCGGTAATAAAACGTTTTATCACGGCCGTGGTAGTTCGAACCATGACCACACGATCGACCGGCCCAACCGGCGAGGGCGACCGCGTCCGCGGCGACGGGTGGCCGCCGTGAAACGCTCGGAGCTGACCGACACGCTTGAGGACGCGGGGCTCTCGCCGTACCAGGCGGACGCGTACGTGACGGTCCTCGAACTCGGCGCGGCGCCGGTGACCCGCGTGGCCGACGCCAGCGGCGTCCCCGACCCGCGCATCTACGACGTGCTGCGGGACCTCGAGAGCGCGGGGTACATCGAGACGTACGAGCAGGAGTCGATGTACGCCCGCGCGAACGACCTGGACGAGATCACCGACGACCTGCAGTCGCGGGCGAACCGACTCACGGCCGCGACCGAGGAGATCGAGCGCCGCTGGAACGAGCCGAGCGTCGAGCGGTCGACGGTGAGCATCGTCACGCGGTTCGAGACGGTGATCAAGAACGCCGACGAGTTCATCCGCGGCGCGGAGTCGCAGGTGAACGTCTCGCTCGGCGTCGACGACTTCGAGCGGCTGCGCGACGCGCTCCGCGAGGCGACCGAGCGCGGCGTCCGCGTGAACCTCTCCATCCACACCCCCGACGGGAGCGAGGAGGCCCTCCCCGACCCGGCGGAGCTGAGCGACGTCTGCTCGGAGGCGCGCCACCGGCGGCTCCCCTCGCCGTTCGCGGTGATCGTCGACCGGACGAAGACGTGTTTCGCGCCGCACGCGGGGTCGACGAACGAGTACGGCGTCCTCGTCGACGACCGGACCCACACGTACGTGTTCCACTGGTACTTCCTCACGACGCAGTGGGACACGTGGGAACCGATCTACTCGTCGATCGGCGACGAACCCCCGATCGAGTACGTCGACATCCGCTACTGCGTCCGCGACGTCGCGCCGCTCCTCCGGGACGGCGCGACCGTCAGAGTTCGAGTCGAGGGGGCCGACACCGAGACGGGCGCGGACAGGGTCGTCGAGGGTCCGATCGCCGAGGTCATCGTCACCGGCCCTGAGGACGCGACCGACGCCGAGGTCATCGCGAGCTACGGCGGACAGGTCGCGATCGTGGTCGAGACGGACGACGGCCCCGTCGAAGTGGGGGGATGGGGCGCGATGATCGAGGCGGTCGAGGCGCACCAGATCACGGTCGTAGACATCGACTGACGTAACTGTACGCGTACACGCAGACGCTCGGCGACGAGCGGGTACTCGTCGTTCTCAACTGGTCCGCGGATCGCCCGACGTCCGAGTCGACGGCGGTCGAAACCGCCGCCGCCGCGGTGATGGCGAGCAACTACCGGGGCTCGCCTTCGGATCCGTCCGGGAGCGAGTTCCGACCGTACGAGGCGGTCGTCTATCGGCTCTGAGGGACGTTCCGACTGTTCGAGAGCGAACCGGCCGGGAATCGATCGCGAGGCGGCGGTCACTGACCGCACATCGCAGAAGGGGACCACAGGGAAAATGCGAGCGGCCGCTCAGTCGGCCTGCACGCCGTCGTCGGCCGTCCCGATCTCCGAATCGGCCACGATCCCGTGCGAGATCGCGTCGCCGGAGGCGTCGTCGAACAGGTGGAGGCGCGCGCGGTCGATGACGATCTCGACGTCCTCTTCCTCGCTGATGTCGCTCGACGGGTCGACGCTCATCAACAGCCCCTGTCGCTCCTCGAAGTCGGCCGCTTCGCCCGACGCGCCGAGGATCGGCTTCAGGTAGACGAAGATCTCGTCGCCCATCGGTTCGAGCACGTCGGTCGTGACCGAGAACGTCCTGCTCGGGTCCTCGGCCTCGGCGCTGTTGCTCTTGAGGTAGATGTCCTCCGGACGGATGCCGAACTCCACCGCGTCGCCGGTCCCGACCCCGTCGATCGCCGTGGTGTCGAAGGAGATGGAGTAGCCGTTCGCGTCGAGAGTGCCGTCGCCGACGGTGGCGTCGGCGAAGTTCATCGAGGGCGATCCGATGAATCCCGCGACGAACCGGTTGGCCGGCTCGTTGTAACAGGTCAGCGGCGGCGCGATCTGCTGGAGCTGTCCCTTGTCGAGGACGGCGATCCGGTCCGACATGGTCATCGCCTCGGCCTGGTTGTGCGTGACGTAGATGATTGTCGTGTCCAGCTGCTTGTGGAGCCGCTGAAGCTCGGTCCGCATGTTGACGCGCAGCTTGGCGTCTAAGTTCGCCAGGGGCTCGTCCATCAGGAACACGTCCGGGTCGCGGACGATCGCTCGCGCGATCGCGACGCGCTGACGCTGACCGCCGGACATCTCGCTCGGCATCCGGTCGAGCATCCCCTGCATTCGGACGACTCGCGCCGCCTCGTCGACGCGCTCGTCCATCTCGTCCTGCGGGAAGTCTCGAAGCCGCAGGCCGAAGGAGATGTTGTCGTACACGTCCATGTGCGGGAACAGCGCGATGTTCTGGAACACCATCGCGATCCCGCGGTCCTTCGGCGGGAGGTTCGTCACCTCGCGGTCGCCGATCAGGATCTCACCCGACGTCGGCTTGGTGAGGCCGGCGATCGTCTCGAGCGTCGTGGACTTCCCGCACCCCGACGGACCGACCAAGCAGATGAACTCGCCGTCTTTCAGGTCGAGGTTCATGTTATCAACCGCCGTTACGTCGTCGTACCGTTTCGTGACGTCAGTAAGTTGTACTCGTGACATGTGTGGTCACTCCTTGAGTGCTCCTTGGGTGAGCCCGCTGATGATCTTGTCCTGTGCGACGACGACGAGGATCGCGACCGGAACGATCGCGATCAGACTCGCCGCCGCCTGAAGGTCGTATCGGACGGTGTACTGCGTCTGGAACGCGATGACGCCGTCGACCACCGGCGCCCACTCCGCCGCGCTGTTGCCGGTCATCAGGAACGAGAAGAAGAACTCGGTGTACACCGTAATGAAGGTGAGAATGCCCGCGGTCGCGACGCCGGGGGCGGAGAGCGGCATGATCACGCGGAACAGCGCGCCGAGCCGGGTCGTCCCCTCGACTCTGGCGGCGTCTTCGAGCCCGTCCGGGATCTGGCCGTAGAACGTCGTCAGTATGAAGATCGCCAGCGGCATCGTGAACGCGCTGAGCGGCGTGACGACCGCGCCGGGCGTCCCGTATATCTCGACCGGGAGCGTGAAGAGCCCGAGCATCGGTACCTGCTGGTTGAACGCCCGGAACAGCGGGATGAACAGCGTCGCCGGCGGGAAGAAGCTGAGCACCAGCAGCGAGAACAGGAGCGGCGTCTTCCCGCGGAACTCCAAGCGCCCGAACGCGTACCCGGCGAGGCTTCCGACGAGGAGCACGAACACCGTCACCGTGAACGCGTAAAACAGGCTGTTGAACATGAACCGCGCGAACGGGACCTGCTGGAACACTTGGATGAACACCGACAGATCGATCGTCGTCGGAAGGAGCGGGATGTCGGTCTGTCCGGGCGGCGCCATCGAGACGTTGAACAGCCAGTACAGCGGGAACAGCGAGGTCGTCAACAGCACTCCACCGAGGAACACCAACATCACGGCGTACGCCTTCTCCGGGTTCTGGATCCAGTCGTCGGCCCACCGCGCGATGCGGGATTTGTTCTCTTCGTCGCCGGTTCCGTCGCCGGAGCCGTCGAACGTTTCCGCGTCGTCGTGGTTGCGTGCGTCGATGCTCATATTACGCTAACCCCAGGCTCTGGTTGCTCCGTCGGATGAATCCGAGGTACACCATGATGAACAGTCCCACGACGATGGCGATCAGGACGCTCACGGCGGCCGCGGAGCCGTACAGCGTCGCGGACCCGAACATAAACTGCGTCACGAGACAGGTCATCGACGGGACGGTCGAACAGCCGACCGTGGTCGACTCGATGATGCCGTACACCCGGAGCGCGCCCATCGTCCGGAACAGCATCGCGACCATCAACACGGGGAAGACCAGCGGGAACGTGATGTATCGGAACCGCTGCCAGCGCGACGCGCCCATCACGTCGGCCACCTCGTAGAGGTCCTGGTTGACGCTCTCTAACCCCGCCAAGATCAGGAGGGCCATGAACGCCGAGGTCTTCCAGATGTCCGCCACCGTCACGATGACGAAGCTGTCGAAGGTGGTGTTGAGAGGCAGATTCGAGAAGATTCCGAGCTGCTGGAGGGGCTCGGTCAACAGCCCGTACCCGGGCCGGAACAGCAGGAAGAAGATCATTCCCTGAATGACGATCGGGATCGCCCACGGCAGGATGATGAGGAGCCGAACGAGCCGTCGGCCCTTGTACTCGGCTTTCATCAGCATGGCGTAGAGGAACCCGAGCAGCGTCTCGCCGGTGACGCTCAACACGGCGAACAGTATCGTCATGAACAGCGCCTGTTCCAAAACCGGCGTCTGGAACGAGGGGTCCACGAACGCCGCCGGCGCCAGCGCGTTGGTGTTCGTGAGCAGTTGGACGTAGTTCGTTATCCCGGAGAACTCGCCCAGCTGACCGCCGGTGAGCACGTCGGCGAAGAACGACATCCTGATCGCCGACGCGAGCGGCCAGAACGCGAACAGCAACAGCACGAGGAACGCCGGTACCAGCAGCAGATACGCGTACGCCTGCTCGCTCAGGTTCTCCGTCCACGTCGCGAGTCCCGTCAGGACGCCGTCTGACCCGCCCGACATCTGCGTCCTGCCCTGTTCAGTTGCCACGGCGATCAACACCCCCCGTGACTGCCCGCCGTTGTGGTACGAGCATCGCCCGCCTGTTTTCCGTGCGAATATTTATCATTGTTGGCTGTTTTACATGCATTTCGACTCCTTCCCCCCGCGACGCCGCCGGGGAGGGGAGCCGGTCAATCGGACGTCGTCACCCCGACTGCTCTTCGATTGCGGCGATCTGTTCCTGCATCGCGCTCGCGGCTTCCTCGGGCGTCTTCTCCTGTCGGAGCGCCGAGTTGACCTCGTTGGCGACGACCGTCCGCTGGTTCGGCCACACCGAGGTCGTCGGCCGCGGGATCAGGTTCTCCGCCGAGTACTGGAGCGCCTCGAAGTACGGCCCGTACGTGTCGCTCTCTTCGACGTAGCTGAACAGCTCCGGCTTCGGCGGCATGTAGTTCGCCGCGTCGAACTGCTGCTGGAGGACCGAGTCCTCCCACCACGCCTTGATCACTTCCTTCGCGGACGCCATGTTGTCGGTGTACGGGTTCATGGACATGATCCATCCGCCCTGCGCGTGCCAGGACCCGTTCGGGCCCTTCGGCAGCGGCATCACGCCGAGCTCCATGTCCGACCCCTCGAAGGCGCTCACGGCCCCGCCGATGGAGTAGGTCCAGTTGCGCTGCGTGACCGCGCTCCCGGCCTCGAAGGTGCTCTTCGTGTCGGGTTCGATCCAGCCGGCCACTTCCGGGGGGGAGACCCCGGCGATGTCCATCGGCGAGAGGCCCTCCCCGTGGATGAGGTCCACTGCGGCTTCGATCCCGTCGATCGACTCCTCCGAGTCGAGGGTGACGGGGCGGTCACCGATCGGTCCGAAGAGGTTGTCCTCACCGCCGAAGAAGGCGCCGCCCATGCTCGTGAGGAACTCGTTGAACGTACAGCAGGCCAGCCCGATGTAGTTGTTCCCCTGCCAGACGTGACCGTAGTCCACGTCAGAGGTCTGCGCCTCGGAGACGATCTGTGAGAACTCCTCCCACGTCGGCGGGTCGGTCCGCCACGTGTCGAAGTCCGAGTCGCCGTATCCGGCGTTCCGCAGCAGGTCCTTCCGGTAGGTGATGACCGGGTAGTCCGGGAAGGTCGGGATCGAGTACAGATCGCCGGTCTCGGGGTGCGTCCCCGTGTCGATCATCGACTGGACACCTTCCTCTTTGACTCGAGAGATGAACTCGTCGTCCATCTCCTCCTCGAGATTGACCAGGTCGTCGCGGACGATGAACGGGATCGTCCATCCGTTGTCCGTCAGAACGAGGTCCGGGTCCGACTCCTCAGCGTTGATCGCGGTCCGGAGCTGCTGTTGCTTGCTGCCGGAGTCCTGCGGCGGCACGACCATCTCGATCGTGATCGAGTCGGGCACGCCCGCCTCGTGTAAGGCCTCCTCCATCCCGGCGTCGACGAACGCCGACCCCGAAAAGACCGTGACGGTCCCACCGATCTCGTCGCCCGAGGATCCCGAGTTCGACCCGTCGCCCGCCCCACGCCGAACAGCCGCGAGCACGGCCGCCCACCCGCCCCCACGTGGCTGCAGATAACTGCCGTCGCGAGACGACCGTTTCGGATGCTAACCTCTGACATCATTGGTCATAAGGAATATATCATTAAATATCAAGTAGGGTATTTACAACAGGAGATGTTAACAACTATCAGCCGTCAGGGAAACGGGACGGAACCGCGTTCGCCGGTAAAAATCGTTCGAAATCGACCAGAATCTCGACCCGAGCGGCGCGATCCGGGGTGTTCGAATCGCCGCTCGCCCGACCGCCACCGCGACGGCGCGGGTGACCGCAGACTTGAAGGCGGTGGGCGGACTCCGTGGGAATGAGTCCCTCGACGCCGATCGGCCTCCGGCGGTCGAGCACCACCGGGCGAAAAAACCGCTGGTTGGCCGTGTACGGCCGGTCAACGTCGCCGTCGTCCGCGTCGCCGCCGAGGCAGGTGTCGATCGCGAGCCTCCCGGCGCCGCCGTCTCTCGCCGCCGGTCTCGCGCTCGTCTGGCTCCGCGGGTCGTTCGTCCCGGGACCGCCTCGCGCCCGCTGCTCGTCGCCCCGATCCCGCAGCGAGGCGCTGTTCCACGGCGCGGAGCCCGCACCTGACCGGCGGCCCGCGCGCCGCGCGGCCCGGGAGCGGCTCGCTCGAACCCGGACCGACGTCGACGGGCGAGGCGCTCAACTCGACGGCTCCTGCCGAGGGCGTCCTCGAAGTCGACGGCGACGGCCGTCCGCGCCCGACCGACGAGTACCGCGACCGCTGAACGCCGAGAGGCGCGGCTCCCGCAATCCGCGAGACGGAGCGATCAAAAGCCGACGTCGCCGGAAGAATATCCCCGCGACGCGAGTCCCGATCGTCAAAAACGCGGCACGCGTACGCCCGACGGCGACGAGTGGTCGCGCTCTCCCGCCGGCGGCGCGAACACGGTCGACGCGAGACGTGCTTCCCGCCGCCGGTGGCCATCCGCCGAGATCGCTGGCTACCGAGACGCCGAGCCCTTCCTCCCTCGGACGAGTCGTTCCGGCTCGCGGCGGCGCGGACGAACGGATTCTCGACGCCTGTCCCGACGCGAGGGTCGACTAAAACGCGGGTCGACCTCCTGTTGCCGGCCGGCTACACCGGCCCCGACGAGGAGCCCGCCGAAACGCTCGCCTGCCCGGACTGCGGGGTCCGACTCTTCACCTTCCCGCGGGAGTAGCGGTCTCGGTCGGCGCGGGAGACCCGCTCTCGACCGGTCCCGGTCCGCGGTACGTTTGTATAGGTAGCATCCGTCATCCCTCCCATGAGCATCCCGTCGGAGGCGGCGTTCGCCCGCCGATGGCGAGCCCTCTCGCCGGCGGCGCGCCGCGAGTTCGTCGCCGCGCTGTGGGCGACACGGGGCTGGGAGACGACCCGCGAGGCGGCCGAGTCGAGCGTCGTCGTCGCCCGTCGCGACGGCCGCGTTCGACGGATCGCGGTCGGGACGCCCGTTCCGGACGACGCCGACGCGGTCGTCGGGGACGGAGCGCGGCGCCTCCTCGCCGCGTCCCCCCGGCGCCGAGCCGACGCGGTCGGGGCGGCGTACGTCTCGCCGGCCGACCTCCGCGAGCGGCTGTGCTACGGGATCGACCGCGACGCGGCGGACCGGCTGTTCCGCCGGCGCTTCGGCGTCGACCTCGCGGCCGCCGGCGCGGCCGCCGCCGCGGGTCCCGGCGGCGTCCGACGCCGCGCGTCGCGACTCCGGCGGTCGGTCTCGGACGAGAGGCGGACCGCGCTCGCCGTCGTCGCCGTCGCCGCCCTGGTGGCGGCCGCCGCGGTCCTCGCCGCGGGCGGGCCCTCGGCGTTCGGCGGGGTCACCGGGCTCGGTCCCGGCGTGGGGGAGCCGACTCCCCCGTCGCCGCCGGCAGGCGGGGAGTACGCGGCCGCCGCGAGCGCGATCGGGACGGCCGAGTCCGCGGAGCGCGGCGCGGCGACGCTCGACGACGCGGCGTCCCTCGGGCTCTACGAGGACGCGCTCACGGGCACGGTGGGGTCGACGGCGCGGACGCCGCCCGGCGTCTTCCTCACCGGCGTCTACGACGCGGACGCGCTCGCCGACGCCCACGTCGCCGCCGCGTCGACCCTCTCGTCGGCGTCCGTCCTCCTCGTCGCGTCCGGGCCCGCGAACGCGACGGACCTCGACGCGTCGACCGGGGGCCGCGTGGGGATCGCCGGCGACGGCGGCGTCGAACTGGCGGTCGCCTCCGAGCGCCGGTACCGGATCGCCGCCTCGGCGAACGCGTCGGTCCCGAACGCGCCGGTCCCGAACGCGAGCCGCGACGGGGTCGTCGAGGTGTTCGCCGACGGCGACGCCGTCTACGAGCGGGCCGCGGGGTCCGGGGGCGTAGAGACCCGTCGCGTCCCGCCCGCGGCGGCGCCGAACGCGACGGCGCTCGCCGGCGAGGTCGCCGCGGAGCCGATCCGGCGGTTCCTGAACGGGAGCGAGTCGACGGTCCGCCCGGCGGCCACGGAGATCCCGCTGTACCGGGTCGAGGTGCGCGGCGAGCCCCGCGCGCTCGGCGAGGAAGTCAGCGACTTCCGGGCGGTCGCGTTCGTCAGCGCCGACGGCCTCGTCCTCGAGCTGTCGGCGACGTACGTCCACGAGCCCACCGGCGAGCGCGTCCGGGTCGCGTTCCGGTACGACCGTCTCGGCGACACCGCCGCGGTCCCGCCGGCGTGGTATCCCGAGGCCTCCCCGGACGGCGACGCCGGGGCGTCGACCTGACGGTCGCCCGCCCCGCCGTCGGGGTCCCTCGCTGCACGTAGTCGCCGTCGCCCTCAATCGTCGCCGGCTTCAGTCGCCGTCGCCCGCTCGGCGCTCGGCGGGTTCCGCCGCCGCGGCGGACGGGGGACCCGACCGCTCGGCGCCCGCGCTCTCGGGGATCGGGTCGCCGGTCCGCGTGACCGTCACGTCGCGTTTCGGGTACGGGATCTCGATGTCGGCCGCGGCCAGCGCCTTGTACAGCGCGCGGTTGAGTTCGTGCTGTGCGCGTCGGCGCCGCGTCGGCCCGTTGACCCAACAGAGGATCTCGTACTGCAGCGCCGAGTCGCCGAACGAGCGCAGCCGGGCCCGCGGCTTCGGCGAGTCGAGGACCAGCGGCTCCGCCTGCACGACCTCGAGCGCGAGCGCCTCGAACGCGTCGACGTCGGTCCCGTAGGCGACGCCGATCGGGACCCGAACGCGGCGCCGGCGCTGCGGCGCGGACTCGTTCGTCACCTTCGCGGCGTTGAGCGCCGCGTTCGGCACCGTCACCAGCACCTCGTCGCGGGTGAGCAGCGTCGTCGAGCGCACGCCGACTTTGATCACGGTCCCGGCGGTGCCGTCGTCGAGGACGATGTAGTCGCCGATCTTGTAGGTGTCGTCGAAGTAGAGCGCGATCCCGCCGAAGAAGTTCGCGACCGTGTCCTTCGCGGCGAAGCCGACCGCGATGCCGGCGACTCCCGCGGCGCCGAGCAGGGGCGTGATCTCGATGCCCCACAGCCACAGCAGCGTGCCGGCGCTCCCGACGAGCACCGCGAGCGTCCAGACGTTCGAGAACACGGGCGCGAAGTCGAACCGACCGCCCTCCTCGTTGACGGCGGCGACGAGCCGGTTCACGACGGTGTTCGCCGCGTGCGCCCACACGAGGACGATCACCGACAGCGACGGCCGACCGAAGACGCTATCGAGCAGCCGGGGGCTCACGAGCACCGAGGTCCGGACCGACGGCACCTGCGTGAGGAGGTACACCCCGGCGAGCGCGGCGGTGACGACGAGCGGCGCGCGCAGCGAGGAGATGACGATGTCGTCGTACCCGGAGTCGGTGGCCGCGACGTACCGGCGGGCGACCCGCAGGACGGCGAACTCCATTCCCACGGCGGCGACGATCGAGACCACGAGGACCGCGACCGTCGCCTCGACCGCCGTGAGCCCCTCGAACAACGTCAGCGGCGACGGGATCATACCGTCCGGAGGCGAGTGCGCGAGATAACCGTTTCTGCGGGGTCGGTCTCCTACTCGAACCGCTTCCGGACGCTCTCGACGCCCGAACTCGGGCGTTCCGTCTCTGCGGCCGGCCGAGTCGCCTCGACGAGGTCGACGAGTTCCCGGAGGCTTTCGATCTCCGAGGCCGGTTCGACGTCGAGGTCGAGCGCGGCGTTGTGCTCGCGCCTGAGGAACACGCCGTCGAGCCCGGCTCGCTCGGCAGCGATCACGTCGGTGGCGCGGTCCCCGACGTAGAGCCCTCCCTCGGCACCGAGCGCGTCGAGGGCCTCGTTCAGGTAGTACGGCTCCGGCTTCCGCCGGCGGAACCCCTCCGGGCCGAGGTCGCGGCCGCGGACGAACGAGAACCCGTCGAGCCGGAAGTGGTCGACGACGAACTCGACGGTCGGGTGGTAGTTGTTGCTCACGAGCCCGATTGGGACGTGCCGCGCGAGTTCATCGATCGCGTCGACGTCGGCACAGAGCCGCCTCGTGCCGGCCGCGAGCCGCGCGACGGAGCGCTTCGCGCTGCGCTCCTCGCGGGCCCGGAACAGCGTCGCCGGATCGACGCCGAGCTCCTCGCAGGCGACGCGAAATTCGTCGTCGTAGTCGCGCGTTTCGAGCGGGCGGCGGCGGTCGCCGGTCACCCGCATGTCCCGTTCCTCGCGGACGTCGCCGAGGGCGCGGCTGTGAACCACCTCGTCGGTCCCCCAACCGTCGAGGATCACGCCGTCCATGTCGAAGAGGACGACCTCGTCGTTCCGTCCGTCGGTGTCGTGATGCGTTGTCATGTGTTCCGTGTGTCGTCGTCGGTCCGCGGGTCGTTCGCGGCGCGAGCCGTTCGCACTCGGTTATCGGTCCGTCTCGGAGGGCCGAGGCTGGGTCTCCCGCCGATAGGCGGGGTTCAGCGCACCTTCCGGCGGGCGTACGCCGACACTCCCTCGCTCACCAGCACGACGCCGAGGATGGCGATCAGCAGCGCCGACACCGTCCGCCACGCGAACGAGTCGATCGCCTCGAACAGCTGGACGCCGATCCCGCCGGCCCCGACGAACCCGAGGATCGTCGCCGCCCGCACGTTGATGTCCCAGCGGTACACGCTGAGTCCGACTAAGGCCGGCTTGATCTGCGGGACGATCCCGTAGATCAACAGCTGCGCAGGGCTCGCGCCGGTCGCCCGGACCCCCTCCACCTGCCCGAAGTCTATCTCCTCGATCTCCTCGCCGAGGAGCTTCGCGAGGAACCCGATCGACCGGACCGCGGTCGCGACGGTCCCCGCGAGCGCGCCCGGCCCGAGCATCACGACGAACAGCAGTGCCCAGACGATCGTGTGGACCGACCGCGAGACGGTGACGATGAGCTTTCCGAGCGCGTACGTCGCCCGGTTCGGCGTCGTGTTCTCGGCGGAGATGTACGCGACCGCCGCCGCCATCATCACCGCCGCGATCGTCCCGACGACGGCGATCTGTATCGTCTCGGCCAACGGCCCGACCGCGTTCGGCAGGTACCCCCAGTCCGGCGGGACCATCCGCCCGAGGAGGTCGCCGACCTGCGCCGGCGCGGTGGTCACGTACTGGAGGCTCATGTCGAGCCACTCCCACGAGGCGACCACGACGGCGACGGCGACCACGACGGACCCGATCCGGAAGAGCCGCTCTCGCGCGTCGAACCGGCTCCACTCGCGCGTGGCGCCAGCCATCACTGGACCCTCCGCCTGACGACGGCGCTCACGAACTCCGCGACGAGGACCACGGCGATGATCGCGACGAGGATCGCCGCCACGTAGTCGTACTCGTACCGTTGGTAGGCTCGCTGGAGGAGGACGCCGATCCCGCCGGCGCCGACGATCCCGACGATCGTCGACGACCGGATGTTGATGTCCCACCGGTACACGGCGAGCCCGGCGAACCGCGGAACGACCTGTGGGACGACCCCGTAGACCACGCTCTGAAAACGGGTCGCGCCGGTCGCCCGGACTGCCTCGACACCGCCCATGTCGATGTCCTCCAAGTCCTCGGCGAACAGCTTCGAGAAGAAGCCGATCGTCTTGAAGCTGATCGCGACGATCCCCGCGAGCGGGCCGAACCCGAGCGCGATGACGGCGATGATCGCGACGATCAGTCCGTCGATGGCGCGCGTAGCGCTGATGACCCCGCGGCTCAGGTAGTACACCGGCCGCGGCGCGAGGTTCTCCGCCGCTCCGAACGCGACGGGCAGGCTGATCGCGATCCCGGCGACGGTGGCGACCATCGCCATCGCGATCGTCTCGATCATGCGGTCGAACAGCCTGAGCGTGTATTCGCTGCCGGTCTCGGGCGGCAGCATCGAGTCGATCAGCTCGTAGCCGTAGCCGAGTCCCGAGAGGAACCGCCCGAGGGTGATCTGTAGGCTCGCCACCGACCAGACGACGAGCGCGAGGACGGCCCCGTACACCGCCCACTTCGTGTACCGGTTCCGGAACGCGGTCGGGCGCCGCCACGTCCGCCGGTCGGCCGCGCCCGTTGACCCCGCCGGCGAGGACGACTCGGTCGCCACGGGTCAGTCCTCCGCGGGCAGGCGGTCGGAACCGGTGTCCTGCCCGTTCCGCGCGCTCGACTCGTCGTCCGGACCCGACAGCCAGTCCGGGTCCGTCGCGGCCGACTCCGGCGGCTCCTCGCCGCGGTAGATGACGCCCTTCGACTCGGCGGTGAGGTCGCTCGCCGGCCCGTCGAAGACGAGCTCGCCGGCGTGGAGTCCGAGGATTCGGTCCGCGTACGCCTCCGCGAGGTCGACCTCGTGGATGTTGATCAGCACGGGCACGTCGCGATCCTCGGCGATGTCGGTGAGCAGCTCCATCACGTTGCGGGAGGTCTCGGGGTCGAGGCTCGAGGTCGGCTCGTCGGCCAGCAGGATCTTCGGCTCTTGGACGACCGCCCTCGCGATGCCGACGCGTTGGCTCTGCCCGCCGGAGAGCTCGTCGACCCGTTTGTCCTCCATGCCGTCGAGCCCGACGAGTTCCAGCAGCTCGTAGGCCCGCTTGACGTCCTCCGGCGGGAAGTTCCGTCGGAGCGCGGCCCAGTTCGAGAGGTAGCCGAGCCGCCCGGAGAGCACGTTCTCCATCACCGTGAGCCGCTCGACGAGGTTGTACTCCTGGAACACCATCCCGATGTTCCGGCGCGCGTCCCGCAGCCCGTCGTCGTCCAGCGCGGTCAGCTCCGTGTCATCGAGGCGGACGCTCCCTGCCGTCGGCTCGACCAGCCGGTTGATACACCGGACGAACGTGCTCTTGCCGGCCCCGCTCGGGCCGATCATCGCGACGACCTCGCGGCCGTCGATCCGCACGGAGACGTCGCTGAGCGCTTCGTCACCGGTTGGATACGTCTTTCCAAGCTTCTCCGTTTCGAGCATGGTTCAGAGGTTCCCGCTCTCGTACTCGACGCCGTTGTATCGTTGGATGATCAGGATGTCGTTGAAGACGTTCTTGTAGTCGATTTCAACGTACTCGGCCTCACCGGTGTTTTCGGCGTACTCGGTGTCCGTCCAGTCGGTCCCGATGGTCGCTTCCTTGATCCCTTCGACGATATCCGGGTGGAGGTCGTAGCGGTGGACCATCGGCCCCGGCGGGAACGGGTTGCTCGCCCAGACCAGTTTGAAATCGTCGTAGTCGATGTCCTCCGTCGACCCGATGAGGTCATCGACGCAGGTGCTACAGATCGGCCCGGCGTCGTAGTCGCTCGCCGCGATGCCGCGGGCGGTCTGGTCGTGGCCGCCCGAGAAGTTGACTTCGTAGTCCTCTCCGGCCGTCACGTCGAAGAACTGGTCGAACAGCGCCGACGGCGCCTGATTACCGGAATTCGACGCCGGCTCGGAGTGTGCGATTTTGACGTCGTCGCGCGCGAAGTCGTCGACGGACTGGATGTCGTGCTCGTCGTCGCGGGTGACCGCCAGCAGCCGGTAGCCGAACTGTCCGGAGGGACTTATCGGGACCGCGAACGGAACGACGCCGCCGAGGTTGACCCCGAAGGCGGACGTTCCGGTCGAGATATCGCCCAGGTGTCCGCGCCCCGCCCGGAACCGCTCGACCGTCGCCGCGTTGGAGTCGACGGGCTGCCACTCGACCGTCCGGCCCGTCGTCTCCTCGAGCCGGTCCAGCAGCGGCTGGATGGTATCCTGATACTGCGACTGGCCGGACTCGCCGGGCTTGTCCACGAAGATGAGCGGGTCGGGGTCGACCCACTCGCTCTCGTCGTCGGGCAGCTCCCGTGGCGGGCTGCCGTGAGCTATCTCCTCGACGTCTTGGTTCCGCATGTTCTCCAGGTCCGTCTGGCTCCCCTGGAAGTAGTCGTTCTCCGAGACCGCCGTCATCAGGTAGTTGTTCTCCTCCCACCCGGGCTCTGCGGGATCGAACTCCGAGGCGTCCGCGAGCATCGGGTCGCCCGATCCGCCGTCGCCGCCATCACCGCCGTCACCGCCGTCCTCGTCGCCCGAATCGAGGCCCGCCCCGGCCTCGCCGTCGCCGCTCCCGCCGGAACAGCCCGCCAGCCCGGCAATTCCGACGGCCCCGCCGGCCAGAATAAATCGCCGTCTCGAACTCGTCTCCGTCCGTCCGCCGGTGTCTTCCACCATTACGCTCTCACGATCGCGTATTCGGCGTATGAAGGCTGCTATGAATTGTATGGGGTGGTTTCGAGAGATACGGACCGGTGCGTGTTACTAGATAGTAATCCGTACCGGTCGGGAGCGGTACATATCTCTTCGCCTACTCGAACCGCTTCCGGACGCTCTCCGCGTGCGCCTCCAACCCCTCGGCCTCCGCGAGCGTCGTGACCGTCTCCGAGAGGTCGGCGAGCGCGTCGCGGTCGAGCCGCTGGACCGTCGACGACCGGAGGAAGGTGTCGACGGAGAGCCCGCCGTAGCGCTTCGCGCCGCCGTTCGTCGGCAGCACGTGGTTCGTCCCGGCCGCGTAGTCGCCGGCGGCGACGGGCGAGTACGCCCCGAGGAAGACGGAGCCGGCGTTCGTGATCCGATCTAAGAGGGCCTCGTCGTCGTCGGCGACGATCGAGAGGTGCTCGGCCGCGTACTCCTCGGCGAACAGCACGGCCTCGGGCATCGACCGGGCGCAGAGGACGCCGGAGGCGTCGTTGTCGAGGGCGGCCCGGATCGTCTCTTCACGCTCGCGGTCCGCGGCCTGCTCGTCGACCGCCTCGGCGACGGCGGCGGCGAGGTCGGCGTCGGCGGTGACGGCGACCACGGAGGCGTTCGGGTCGTGCTCGGCCTGCGCGACGAGGTCGGCCGCGACGAGTTCGGGGTCGGCCGTCTCGTCCGCGAGCACGAGCACCTCGCTCGGCCCCGCGAGGAAGTCGATCTCGACGTCGCCCTGCACGACCGCCTTCGCGGCGGTGACCCACTTGTTGCCCGGGCCGACCACCTTCTGCGCGCTCGTCACCGTCTCCGTCCCGTACGCGAGCGCGGCGATCGCCTGCGCGCCGCCGACCTGGTACACCGCGTCGGCGCCGGCCTCGTGGACCGCCGCGAGGGTGACCGGATTCAGGTCCTCGGCCGGCGGGGTCGCGACCGCGACGTGGTCGACGCCCGCGACCGTCGCCGGGATGACCCCCATCAGCGCGCTGGAGGGGTACGCGGCCGCGCCGCCGGGCACGTACACCCCCGCGCGGTCGATCGGCCGGAACCGGCGGCCCAGCTCTCGGCCGCCGAACTCGTCGCGCCAGTCCTCGGGGCGCTGCCGCTCGTGGAACTCGCGGACGTTGGCGGCGGCTTCTCGGACCGCGTCGAGGACCGGATCGTTCGCGTCGTCGAGCTCGGCGTGCGCGCGCTGGGCGTCGTCGGTGACGTCGATGTTGCCGACGGTGACGCCGTCGAACTCCTCGGCGAACTCCCGCAGCGCGACGTCGCCCTCCTCGCGCACTCTGCCGACGATCTCCGCCACGTCGTCGCGGACCGCGTCGACGCCGGCGTCGCGCTCGAAGAAGGCGCGCCGTTCGGCGGGCGAGAGGTCGGCGACGGTTCGTACGTCCATGCGCTCACTCCGGGCCGCGGTCAAAAGGGCGTTCCGACTCGGCGCACCCCGGGCGCGAGGGCGGTCGGCGCGTCTCCCCGTCTCACTCCAACCGTCTGACCCCGGTCACGTCGAGCGTCGCGAGCGCGACGAGGACCGCCAGCAGCCCCGCCGCGGCGAAGAGGATCGGCGCGGACAGCGCCACGGCCAGCTCGTAGGGCGCGACGAGGCGAGTCGTGCCGCGGACGACGAACGAGAGGAAGACGAGCCCGAACGCGAGCAGGGCGAGCCCGACGAAGCGGGAGCGGTTCATTCGGCGCCTCCGGGCCCCGTTCAGTCCGACTGCGCGACGCCCGAGCCGTGCGGTCCGTGCTCGCGATGGTCGCGCGTGCCGTCGAAGCCGCGACACATCTCGTAGAACACCGCTTCCGGGTCCTTGTTCCACTGCCACTTCCAGCGCGTCCGGACGAGCAGCGAGATCTTGCGGGCGAAGGAGAGCTCCGGCGTCGTCGACACCGTGTCGTACCCCAGGTCCCGGATGAGCCGGTGGTGGTCCGCGTACAGCACCGCCGCGAGCAACACCGCCAGCTGACAGTCCTCGGGGAGGTACTTGATCCCCGCGACCCCCTCCTCGTAGAGCCGCTCGGTCCGGGCGAGCTCCTCGCGGACCGCGGCCGCGACGTCGACGTCGAACTCCAGCTCGAGGATCTGCTCCTCGCTAACGTCGTGTCGCCGGAGGGTCTCTAGGGGGAGGTACACCCGGCCGCGCTCGACGACGTCCTCGCGGACGTCGCGGATGAAGTTCGTCATCTGGAACGCCTCGCCGAGCTTGGTGGCGTGCGGAAGCGCCGCCGCCTCGGTCTCCTCGTCGAGGTCCATGATCGCGGTCATCATCCGCCCGACCGCGGCCGCGGAGCCGTCCATGTACGTCTCCAGCTCCTCGTACGTCTCGTAGCGGTCGGTGTCGATGTCGCTCTCCATCGCGTCGACGAACGAGCGGACGTCCTCGTCGGCGATCCCGTGTTCCGCTTTCACCTCGGCGAACGCCTCCAACACGGGGTCGTCGGTCGGCTCCTCGCCGAGAGCGGCCCGCCGGAGCCGGTCGAGCTCGGCGCGCTGTTCGGCCGGCGGCCCGGTGTCCTCGGCGTCGACGACCTCGTCGGCGATCCTGAAGAAACCGTACAGAACGTACGTTGCATGGCGGATCCGCTTCGGAAGCAGCCGGGTGGCGACGTGGAAGGTCTTGCCCGTGCGACGCTGGATCCGCTTGCTCCGGGCAACCTGTGTGTGCTCTACCATGGTGACCCCTGCCGGTCGGAGAGGAGGGTCAAGAGCGGGTCGCCGGTCATAAGGCAAAAATCGGCCTCCAAGAACATAACAGTTCGCACATCCATTGTTGTTTTCATGTCGGCTATCCGTTAATTCCGTGTTTATTCGGGAGACGCGAAGGAGGCGCGCCACCGGCGAAAACTCGGGCTCGGCGCCGCCTCGCGGTCAGTAGAACGTGTCGCTGCAGTCGTACACGACCCCGTGGGCCGGGCAGACGTACTTGCAGTGTCTGTGGTACATCGGGCTCTCGCAGATCGGGCACGGCCGACCGCCGGACCCGCCGGTCGGCCCGCCGCCCGTGTTCCCACCGCCGTCGCCCTCGCTCATGCGGTTCAGTACGGTCGCCGGAGGCATAACCGATCCCCTCCGCGCCGCGAGGCCGCCTCTCGCGGTCGCTCCGACCCACTGTAAGTATCGGTCTCCCTGACCAGTCAGGCCGACGCCAGCGAGTCGTACACCGACTGCGCGACGCGCTCCTCGCCGAACGGGAGCGTCAACACGCCGCCCCAGCCGTCCTCGGTGAGCGCGCTCACCGTCGGCTCGTCCAACTCGACCCGCCGGACCTCGGTCCCGTCGAGGGCCATCGACACGACGAACCGCTCCGGCTCGTCGACCGCGCCGGACGCGGCCAGTCGCTCCTGGAAGGCGTCGATCCCGTCGTCGCCGAGCGCGACGTACACGAGGTACTCGCCGTCGTCGTCGAAGACGCCCTCGACCTCGTCGAGGTCGCCGGCGCCGAACAGCCGCCGGTCGTCCTCGCCGTCCCGGAGGAGCCGCGCCTCGAACGGGGCCTCCGGATCGACGTCGACCGCGCCGGCCGGACCGCCGCTCTCGTCGCCTCCGGTCGAGCCGCCGCCGACCGGATCGTCGTCGATCGCTCCGTCGCCGGACGCGCCGTCGCCGCCCTCGCCGTCCGTCACCGCCGTCGCCCCGGCGAAGCCGACGGCACCGACCGCGCACGCGGCCCCCACCCCGGCGAGCATTCCGCGTCGAGAGAGTTCCATACTCGACGGTCCCCGTCGGGGTTCAAAAGGGTTACACGCCGATTCACGCCGCTGATAACGGGTCCCGGTGGCGGCTTCGGCGGCTCACTATCAGCCCCCGCCGGCTCACGCGTCCGCGAACTCAACCTCCTCGCGCAGCGTCGTCTCGCCGAACAGCCAGTCCGCGTGGTCGACGGCGTACTCGCGGTGGTCCTCGGTGATGTAGCCGAGCGCGTCCTCGACGACGACGGGACGGTAATCACGCAGGCCTGCGCTGCCGGCCGTGTGAAGGACGCAGACGTTCGCGAGCGTTCCGCAGATCAGCAGGTCGTCGATCCCGTGCGCGTCGAGGTACCCCTCCAGCTCGGTCCGGTAAAAGGCGTCGTAGGTGTGCTTCTCGACGACGTGGTCGTCAGTGCGGACGTCGAGCCCCTCGACGAGCTCGGCGTCCCACGACCCCTCGACGACGTGTTCGCCCCAGCGGTCGAACTCGTCGTAGTAGTGCGTCTCGTCGAACTGCTCCGGCGGGTGGACGTCGCGGGTGTAGACGACGCTCGCGCCCGCCTCGCGCGCCTGCTCGACCAGCGCCGTCACCGGCCCGATCGCCGCCTCGCTCGGTTCGGCGTAAAGGCTCCCGTCCGGGTGACAGAAGCCGTTCTGCATGTCGACGACGATCACCGCGGTCTCGGTCGGATCGTACGGCATACGCGGCGATTGGGGTCCCGGTGTGAAAAATGCGAAGCCGGCCGTCGCGTCGCCGCCGGCCACCGACGGACCGGCAAACTACTTACCGGGTCGGTTGTAATCGCCACTATGCGACGGGTTCTCACCCTCTCGGTCGTCGCCGCGATCGCACTCCTCTCGCTCGGGGTCGGGGGAGTCGCCGCTGGCCCGGTCGCGGATAGCGTCGCTCCCAGTCAGACCGCGGATAGCGTCGCTTCCGGTCCGACGGACGTCGCCGCCGGCGACGTCCCCCGAAGCGCGACCGCCGCCGAGTGCGACGCGGGCGACGGGACGGAGGTCGTCGGCTGCTGGAACGGAACCCACTACGAGGCGGAGCTGTCGTTCAACCAGAGCGACGGCCTCAACGAGTCCGAGCTGGAGGCGCTGACGCACCTGACGATGGCGCGCGTCGAGCACATCCGCGAGCGACCGTTCCGGGAGGACGTGCCGGTCGAGACGGTTTCCCGGGAGGAGTTCATGAACGACTCGGCCGGCGGGAACAACAGCAGCGAGGCGTTCCGCCGCTGGAACGACCAGGTGTGGGAGGCGCTGTTCGTCGTCGGCGAGGAGGAGAACGCGAACGACGAGATCGACTCGGTGTTCGGCGGCGCCGTCTCCGGTTTCTACTCGCCGGCTCAGGACCGGATCGTCCTCGTCGTCGCCGAGGGCGAGGAGACGCGGATCGACCCCTCGACGCTGGCGCACGAGCTCGTCCACGGGATGCAAGACCAGTACCACGACCTCACGCGGCCCCGCTACGCCGGCGCCACGCAGGACGGCGACCTCGCGGTCGCCGGCATCGTCGAGGGGGAGGCCGTCCACATCGAGGAGCGCTACGCCGCCCGCTGCGCGGCCAACTGGACCTGCATCGACGCGCGGCGGCGGGCGCGGGGCGCGGGTTCCGGCGGCCGACTTCAACTTCGGCATCCTCCAGACCGTGCTCCAGCCGTACTCCGACGGCGCGCTCTACGTCGAGGAACTCGTCGAGGAGAGCGGCTGGGAGGCGGTCAACGAGACGATGACGAACCCGCCGGGGAGCACCGCCGAGGTGATCCACCGGAACCCCGACTACGAGACCCGCAACGTGACGTTCGAGGACACGGCGACCGGCGACTGGGAGACGTACCCCGATCAGGGGGTCGACGGCGCCGAGACGACCGGCGAGGCGTCGATGTTCGTCATGTTCTGGTACCAGAGCCTCGAGTACGGGTACCCGGTGCTCGAGCCCGAGACGAGCGCGGGGGCGAACGTCCGGATCCACACGCAGCCGGACGAGGAGCTCCAGACCCGCGCGAACTACAACTACGCCCACGAGTCGACCGACGGCTGGGCGGGCGACGAGCTCTACCCGTACCGCGCCGGCGACGGCGACGACGCCCGCGACGGGTACGTCTGGGTGACCGAGTGGCAGACGACCGCCGACGCCGCGGACTTCCGCGAGACGTACGTCGAGATGGTAACCGCCCACGGCGACGACGAGTACGAGGCGGGACGGGTGTACGAGATCGACGACGGCGACTTCCCCGGCGCCTACGGCGTCGTCCGAGACGGGACGCGCGTGACGATCGTCCACGCCCCGGAGCCCGGCGGCGTGCTCGAACTGCGCCCCGCGCTGACCCTCGCGCCCCCGCGACCGGGACTGGTGCGACGCGGCGACGGCGTGACGGACGGTGCCGACGGCACGAACGGTGACGGACGGTCGGACGGCGGACGACGGAAACGATCCGGGTCGGACGGCGACGGCCCGGACGGCTCGTCCGGGCCGGACGCCTCGGACCTGCGACGAGGCGCCCGATTCGTGAGTCGTCGCCGGCCTCCTCGGGGCTGCTGTTGCGGCGTGTCGCTGCTCGCCGCCGGTCGCCGGGGACTGAGTCGCTCGCGCGCCGGCGGCACGAGTGTCGCCGCGACGCGCGGGCCGGGACCCGTTACCGCGGGCCTGGACCCGGAGCCGCTTTGCTCCCCCGCGCGGGCGTTTATCCCGTGTATGACCGAGTCGACATCGTCGGACGCGGCCGCGATCCGCGACGCCGGGCGACGGACGCGTACTTCGAGCGACAGAGGCCGCGGTGGACCGCGGCGTTTTGTACGGCCGGAAAACCCGCGGTCGTCGCGAGTGACGCCGACCGTCCCCGACGCGCTTCGAGCTGTTCGCCGGCTGAAGACGCGTCCGCGCTGTTGGAGGGCCGCGGACTCGGACGTCGACGCGATCCCCGGGAGGGCGGTTGTTCGACGGCGGCCCGGTGATGCGGATCGAGGGGCGTACCGGGAGTTCGCGCGGCTGGGAGACCTCGCTCTTGGGCTTCCTCTCGCACGGCCTCCGGGGGGGGAAAAAAATGGCGACCGCCGCGCTCGGACTGCCGGGCCCGCGCGGAGTCGCAGGTGCTCCTTCTGCGCGCGCCACGTGCACCCCCGATGAACGGCGGCGTGGCGGTCCGCGCTCGTGGGCGGTTCGACGGCTTCTCGCACGTGGGCCGCCGGCGACCTTATCGGCCGGCGGAGGCGTCGGACGATGCCGCACGCCCTCTCGATCTGCTCGGCCGCGGCGAGCAGAGCGGCTGGGCGCGCCTTCGACGGAGGCCGGTCGGACGGAGTCGTGCCGCGGATCGCCCTCTGTTGACAACCTACTCGACGAGGTGACGGACCGCTCCGGGCGGTCGCGGGCTCGGCGCCGGCTGGACGGGTCCGGCTTCGGACACCACCGGGTCGCGCCGCGCGAACTTCGGCACATCGTCCGCGAGTTCCAGTGGGAGGCTCGACGCCGCGGCACGCCGAATCGTCGGCTGTACGTCTCCTCGGCGGGCTCGAGTCCCGCGACCTCCGCGAGCTTCCGCGACGTCGCCGACGGCTTACGGCGTGGGCGGCTACGTCTCCAACGCCGACCCCGTTGACTTCGCGCCTCACCCTCGTCGCCGTCGACGGCGAGCCGGCCGCGAAGCGCGGGGAAGCTTCGGGCGCGAAGGCCGTCTACCTCACCGCCGGACGGCGCGACGCGGGTGGACTGGGCCGACCGATCGGGGCCCGAGGACGCCGGAGTCGCTCATGGGCCGCGATCCGCGACGGCGGGTCGTCCCGGCACGCGACGACCTCGCGTCCGCGGCGGAGCGGGCGCTCGCGGACGCGGAGCGGTCGGCTACGGGCGGATAGCGGTCGGCTACGGTGCCGACGACCGAGAAACGGAGAAGAACAGTCGATTTCGGCCGTTACAAGCTCCTCGACGGCGCCTTCCGTCGGGCGCTTCTCGGAACACCTGTCCCTCGATGAGCGTCACCATCGTGTCGTCGTCCTCCAGGCAGTCGGGGGAGAGCTTCGCCTTTCCGGCAGGCGCTCGCGAGAGGAACTCGGCGCCGGACCAGCCGTTCTCGACGGGGACCGCGGGTAGAGCAGCCGTGCGACGTTGCCGCCGTCGTACGGCGGACCGCCGTGGGTGCGATCTGCAGGTCGGCGAGGGGGTCGTTCGTGAGCCACCGTGTTCGAGACGGACGGAAACACGGGAGACGGTGATGTTGTCGAGGTCCTTGGGCTCGACCTCCGGGATCCGCAGAGGTCGCCGGAGGCGGCCTTGATGGCGGCCTCGACGATTGGCGTGCCGAGCTGGTGGACTGTTTCCCAGGCGCCCGCGCAGCCGCGGAGGCGGCGCGGCCCTCTCGGTGGATTGCCAAAGTCGAACGAACGCCGGTGCGGGCGGTATTTTTAACGCCTCGCGCATGTGCTGCCGGTTGTTCACTTGTCCGTGTCGGGACGAACGACTCGCCCGCCTCCGCGCGAGTTCTACCGCTCGTGCACCGTCGTCTACGGAACAGGCTGAACGGTCTGGGCTCGGACATGTAGTCCATTACGTTGCTGACGACTTTGAACGCTTCCCTTGCGAACTGATGGCACGGCATCCCGCCGAGCGCTTCGATTTCCCCGGTTCCACGCGGCGGTGGACCCCGTGTCGCCGGGCGGGGTTGGACCCCCGTTCGCGGCGGTCGAACACGCTCGTCCTCGGGGTCGCGGCCGCACCCGCCGTCGAATTAGGCCGTCGTTACCGTCGCGGCGCGCTCGGGACCCCCGCTCCGACCGGATCGCTTATTCGCGGTCGCGGGCAACGTCGACCCGGACAGAGGGAGCCCGACTCCCGTGCCTCTGGCATGAGGAAAGTCCCCCCACCGGCCGGACGGGCGACCGGGCACACGCCCGGAGTCGGAGACGGCGGGCTCTGGAACAGCAACGACACCCCCCGCCCCGACCCGTGATTCGCGCGAACCGACCCGCGAGGGAAGGGAGTTAACCCGAGGAGGATCGACGGGTGGGAACGGATGGAACGGCGAATCCTCGCCGGTGCAAGTCCGCGCCATAAGGTAGTCCGGCCACGGCGCGGACGCTTAGCCGAATGTCGGGACGAACCGAAGGGGGCTTACTCCCCTCAGTCCGCTTCTACTCGGTAGTTGCAGATGTTCTGGTTGTTTATAACCGGTTGTCGACTGCGTATCGGTGAACACCTCCAAGGCCCCAGTCGCGACGGCTCGCGCGGCTTGCTGTGTTCCTCGCTCGGTCGCTTTCGCTCCCTCGCTGCGGTACTTGCTGCGCCGCGCTTCGCCCTCGCGACAGCGAGGCGCTTCGCGCCTCTGGCAGCCGTCGGCGGTCCGAAACGCCCCCTGTCGCTCGTCTTTTTAAATGGGGAGCAGCGCCGCGCCGCCGCCGGCCGCCTCCTGAATCTCGTCGCCGTAGGCGATCGAGATGTACAGGATGGTGAAGATGACGGCGTTGTGGAGGCCGTGAAGCAGCGCCGGGACGACGAGGTTCTCGGTGTACTCGTACACCGCGCCGAAGACGATGCTCGGGAGGAAGAGGATGGCGATGGTGGTGAGCCGCGCGGAGGCGCCGCCGGTCAGCGCCATCACGTGGACGGCGGCGAAGATCGCGGAGGCGATGAGGATCGCGGGCGCCGGCGACAGCGACTCCCGGAGCCGTCCCTGGACGACGCCGCGGTACAGGATCTCCTCGGAGGGGCCGATCACGAGGAACGAGGCCGCGATGAGGAGCGGGATGATCGCGGGGTTCCGCATCGCCAGCTCCGCGCTCTGGTTCGAGGCGGCCTCGGTCCCGAGCTGCTGGATCACGATCGAGACGACGATGATCGTGACGAGGATGAGCGCCCAGCTCCCGACGATCAGGCCGATCTCCTTCAGGCTCGGGCGCCGCACGCCGAGGTACGCGACGATCCCGGACCGGTCGAGCCCGCGCCACGCGAGGTAGCCGAGCGCCAGCCCGCCGAACGCGACGTACTGGCCCAAAACGAGCGTGATAACGAGGGTCACGGCGAGCGGGAGCCCGCCCGTCACCGCGTTGAGACCGAGCACCACGCCCCCGCTGGCGAGGGCGATCGCGGGGCCGAGCGCCCCCAAGAGCAAGGCCGTGACGATCGCGATCCCGACGCCGCGGCCGTCGGACCCGTCGGACGCCGTCGGCGAGGCGGTGCCGTCGGCGGTCGCCGGCCCGTCGCCGGTCGCGGCCGAGCCGTCCGCCGGCTCGCCGCCGTCGGGAGCGCTCGACTCCCGTCGCGTCCCGTCGTCGCTGGAGGGGTCAGGCATTACCCGGCGTACGGGCCGACGCATAATAGGGCTGTTCGTGCGCCGCGCTCGCGACCCCCCGGAAGCCCCCGTCAGCGGTGCAGCAGCTCGTACCAGAGCACGGCGGTCACGGCCCGCCCGTCGCGGAGCCCCTCGTCGACGACCGCTTCGAGCAGGTCGTCGTACGGGACCGTCTCGACCGCGATCGACTCGTTGTGGTCGAGGTCGCGCTCGGCGGTGGGTTCACACCCCGTCGCGAGGAAGTGGTGGTGGACCGAGTCCGCCATCCCGTTCGTCGGCTCCACCGACGTCAGGCGCTCGAAGGCGTCGGCCTCGTACCCCGTCTCCTCGGCGAGCTCGCGGGCGGCGGCGCGTTCGAGGTCGTCGGCGTCCGCCGACTCGACCGTCCCGGCGGGGATCCCGCGGTTGACGCGGCCGACCGCCTGCCGCCACTCGTCGATCACGACGACGTCGCCGTCGGGGGTCAGCGGGAGCACCACGACCGCCGGCGGCTCGTCGACGTAGTGGAACCCGTCCGTCTCGCCGTCCGGGAAGCGCACCTCGTCGCGGCGCACGTCGAAGCCGGGGCAGCGGTAGTCGATGTCGGTGTCGAGCGTCTCCCACGACAGATCGTCCATGCGTCGGAGTCGGCGCTCGGGCACCTAAATCCCCTCACTCGGACGGGGCCTCACCGCTTCGGGACCGAAGCGCCTCCGCGGCTCGGGCCGCGGCCGCGCCGCCGACCCACGCGAGCGTCCCCAGGACCACGGCCTCGACGCCGACGAAGGCGAGCCCGTCGGGTCCGACGAGCGCGGCGACGCGCTCGCCGAGGGGCCGCCCCGAGAGGCCCAGCAGGTAGTGGTCCGCGTTGTACCCGAGGAGCGCGCCGTAGACGGACGCCCACGCCAGCGCCAGCCCGGCCCGTCGATAGGCGAGGACCGCGGCCGCGAGGACGCCGACGACCGCGGCGTCGCCCGCGAGGAACACGACCCCGCCGGAGACCTCGAACGCCTCGACCGCGTAGGCGGCGAAGACGGCGAGGAAGAGCAGCGGCGGACGAAGCCTATACCGACGCGGGCGAGCCGTTCCGGTTCGAGCCGAGGAGGACGCGGCGAGCGAGGGACAAGCCTCCGAATCGCCGCGCTCGCCTGATAAATCCACGCGCCGATTCCGGCGCCGGAGGGTCCCTCACCCCCAGTCGCCGAGCGACGCCTGCCCGTCGCCGCGCTCGCTCGCCCGTCGGTCTCGGGCCTCGTCGGTCTCGCCCTCGTCCTCGGCGCCCGGCTCGCCGTCCACCCAGTCGGTGAGCTTCCCGCCGTCGCCGCCGCCTGCGGCCGACCCGGTCCCCGTCCCGCGGGCGCGGTCGCCGGCGCTCTTCCCCCCGCTCCCGCCGGCGCTCGTCCCCCCGCTCCCGCCGGCGCTCGTTCCCTCGCCGTCGCCCGGATCGAACCCACCGAGGGTCGCCTGGTCGCTCTCGGCGAAGTCGAGGTTGGAGACCCGCACGCCAAGCTTTCTGACCCGGTCTCCGTCGAACTCCCCGAGGAGGTCGAACGCGACCGACTCCACGAGGTCGGGGTCGTCGACCGGACCGGGGAGGCTCCGTGCCCGCGTGTTGACATCGTAGGGCGGCTCGACCGCCTTGATCCCGATGGTGCGGTAGAGGCAGCCCCGCTCGCGGGCCCGACGGGCCACGTCCGCCGCCAGCGCCGCCACCGTCTCGCGCTTCGTCTCCCGGTCGGCGGTCGGCGACAGCGACGACTCCCGCGAGAGGCTCTTGGGGAGCCCGGTCGGCGTGACCTCCCGGTCGTCGTCGCCGCGGGCGCGCCGGTGGAGCTCCGGGCCGCGCTCCCCCAGTTCGTCGGCGAGTCCGTCGGGGTCGGCCGCGGCGAGGTCGGCGGCGGTCTCGATCCCCATCTCGGCGAGCGTCCGCTCCGTCACGGGGCCGACGCCGTGGATCTCGGCGGTCGGTAGCGGCGCGAGGAAGGACTCGACAGAACCGGGCGGCACGACGACGAGCCCGTCCGGCTTGTCGGCGTCGCTGGCGACCTCGGCGGTCGACATGTTCGGCGCCACGCCGACGCTCGCGGGCACCCCGGCCTCCCGCTCGATGCGCTCCTTGACGTGCCGGGCGTACCCTTCCGCGAGGGTACGCGCCTCGGCGGGGCCGGCCGCGGCGCTCTCCCCCTCCGCGGCGTCCCACGCGGTCCGGTCGGTGACGTCGAGGTACGCCTCGTCGACGCTCACCTCGCGGAGCGTGTCGGCGCAGTCCCGGAGGACGGCCTTCACGTCGCCCGCGACTTCCCTATAAAATCCGAGGTCGACGGGCAGGTACCGGCCGGCCGCCTCGGGGTCCGGCGCGTCCGAGTCGTCCGGGTCGGCGTCGGCGCGGCGGGGGAGCAGGTCGAGCGCCTCGGAGATCGGCATCGCGCTCTCGACGCCGAACGCGCGGGCCTCGTAGCTCGCGGTCGCGACGGCGCCGACCGTCTCACCGTCCTCGTACCCCATCCCGACGACGACGGGTTCGCCCGCGAGCTCTGGTCGCCGCAGGCGCTCGCAGGAGGCGTAAAAGCAGTCCATGTCGACGTGGAACACGACGCGGTCGCTCCCGTCCGCCTCGTCGGTCGCCGTCCCGGGGAGCGTGCCGCCCGCCATCGCCCGACCGTCCGCGCCGCGCCGACTTAACGATCAGCCACGCGCGGCGGCAGTGGAACCGGTCGGTCGGGCGACCGACCCTCAGCCGCGCCCCGACCGGCCCCCTCGCTCCGTACTCAGAACTGATACCCGGGGCGACATCCGTTTATGAGTCGGCGACGTATCCGCCCGCATGCCCGAACGGATCGACGTGTTACACGTCGACGACGACCCCTCCGTGCTCGACCTCACGGAGGCGTACCTCGAACGCGAACTGGACGATGTCGCGGTAACGAGCGTCACGGCGGCGGCGGACGCCCTCGACGAGCTCGACGGCGGGCGGTTCGACTGCATCGTCAGCGACTACGACATGCCCGGCATGGACGGGCTGGAGTTCTTCGACCGGCTCCGCGAGACGGACCGCTCGATCCCCTTCGTGCTGTACACCGGGAAGGGGAGCGAGGAGATCGCGAGCCGCGCGCTCAACGCTGGCGTCACCGGCTACTTCCAGAAGGGAGGCCCGGAGCAGCTCCGACGGCTCGCGAACCGAGTCCACCAGGCTGTCGACGAGCACCGCACTCGGGAGATCGCGGACCGCTACTCGACGGTCATCGACGCGCTCGGCTATCCCGTGTACGTCGTCGACGAGACCGGAACGTTCGAGTTCGTCAACGAGCCGTTCGCGGAGCTGACCGGCTACGACGTCGAGGAGATCGTCGAAAGCACGCCCGGACTTATAAAAGGCGACGACGCGGTCGCCGAGTCCGAGGACCGGCTCGGAACCATCCTCTCCAGCACCGGTCCGGACATCCAGCGGTTCCGGGTCGACATCGAGCCGAAGCAGGGGGAGCCGATCCCCTGTCGGGACCACATGGCGGCGCTGCCGTACGACGGCGACTGCTTCGAGGGGAGCGTCGGCATCCTGCGCGACGTCTCGGACGAGGTGGAGCGGCGCGAGGAGCTGGAGACGAAGACCCGCGCGCTCGACGAGGCGCCGGTCGGTATCACCATCACCGACCCCGACCGCACGGACAACCCGATGGAGTACGTCAACGACCGGTTCGTCGAGATGACCGGCTACGACCGCGAGGAGTCGATCGGGGTCAACTGCCGGTTCCTACAGGGTCCGGACACCGACGAGGAGTCGGTCGCGCAGCTCCGCGAGGCGATCGAGGCGGAGGAGCCCGCTAGCTTCGAACTCCTGAACTACCGGAAGGACGGGACCGAGTTCTGGAACCGCGTCAGCGTCGCGCCGATCCGCGGCGCGAACGGGCGCGTCACCGAGTGGGTCGGCTTCCAGCAGGACATCACGGCGTTCAAGCAGCGCGAGGCGGCGCTCGAACGACAGAACGAGCGGCTCGACTCCTTCGCGGGCATCGTCTCGCACGACCTCCGGAACCCGCTCAACGTCGCGCAGGGTCGCCTCGACCTGGCGCGGACGATGGCGGACGAGGGCGCCGAACACCTCGACGCCGCGGCCGACGCGCTCGACCGGATCGAGTCCATCGTCGAGCACACCCTCACGCTCGCCCGCGACGGGGAGACCGTCGGCGACCCCGAGCCGGTGTCGGTCGCGGGCGTCGCCGCGGACGCTAGGGAGACGGTCGACACCGAGTCCGCCGAGCTGACGGTCGAGACCGACCGGGAGGTGCTCGCCGACCCCGACCGACTCCGGAACCTCTTCGAGAACCTCGTCCGGAACGCCGTGGAGCACGGCGGGTCGGACGTCTCGATCCGCGTCGGCGACCTCGACGACGGCTTCTACGTCGCCGACGACGGCCCGGGGATCCCCGGGGACGTCGCCGGCGATCTCTTCGAGCCCGGCCGGACCGGCGTTGAGGGCAACACCGGCTTCGGGCTGGCGATCGTCCAAGAGATCGCCACCGCGCACGGCTGGGCCGTCGCGGCGACCGAGTCCGCCGAGGGCGGCGCGCGCTTCGAGGTCCGCGGGATCGAGCGCCGCCAGCCGCCGGTGCCCGAATCGTAGCGGCCGACGCTCACCGTCGACGGATCGTCCCGGCTCTCCCGGCTGGACCGCCCGGAACCGGAACGACTCCCGCCGTTCGCAAACACCTTTGTGGTCCCGACCGAAGCGGAGGGAAATGGGGACGCTCTCCGGCATCGCCGACACCGACCGGCGAGTCATCGTGCTCGCGCTCGCCCGGATGGTTGGGGCCGCCGGCAACTCCTTCCTCATCGTCGTGCTGCCGCTGTACATCGCGAGCGACCTGATCGACGTCAGCGCGCTCCTCGGGACCGAGGTCGGTGTGGGCGCGGCGGCGGTCACGGTGACCGAGCCGCTCCTCATCGGGATCGTCCTCTCGCTTTTCGGCTTCCTCAACAGCCTCTCGCAGCCGATTACCGGGCGGCTCTCGGACCGGATAGGGGTCCGTCGCCCGTTCGTGCTGATCGGGATCCTCCTCTTGGGCACCGCGAGCGGGCTCTACACGGTCGTGACCGTCTACTGGCAGCTCGTCGTCCTGCGGGCGATCCAGGGGTTCGGCGCGGCGCTGATCATCCCCGCGACGGTCGCGTTAGTCAACGAGTACGCGTCGGCCGACGCCGACCGCGGCGGCAACTTCGGCGTGTACAACACCTTCCGGCTGATCGGGTTCGGCTTCGGTCCGGTGCTGGCCGGCGCCGTCGTCGAGGCGGGCCCGTACGACCTCTCGCCGATCGGCCTCCCCGTGATCGACGGCTTCGACGCCGCCTTCGCCGCCGCCTGCGGCGGGGCGTACCTCAGCTTCGCCCTCGTCTTCCTGCTCGTCCGCGACGCGGCCGAGTCCAGCGAGGCGAGCGACGACCTCTCGATCCGCGTGCGCGGCGAGGACCGCCTGCTCGACCCCGTCTTCGCGCTGGGGCTGGCGACGGTGGCGATGGGGATGTGCATCGCGCTGTTCGCGACGCTCCAGAACCAGGTGAACGTCCGGCTCGACCAGGCGCCGGTGTGGTTCGGGCTCCAGTTCGCGGCCGTCACGATCGCGAACGTGCTCCTGCAGGTGCCCGTCGGGCAGGCCAGCGACCGGATCGGGCGCCGACCGTTCCTGCTCGCCGGCTTCGCGCTCCTCGTCCCGACGACGCTGCTGCAGGGGATCGTCACCGACCCGGTCGTGATGACGCTCGTCCGGCTGGCGCAGGGGGTCGCCGTCGCGTGCGTCTTCGCGCCGTCGCTCGCGCTCGCCGGCGACCTCGCGCGGGAGGGCGAGTCGGGGACGACGCTGTCGGTGCTCACGATGGGGTTCGGCTTCGGCGTCGCGCTCGGTCCCCTCGCGTCCGGCTGGCTCGTCGGCTTCGGGTTCGTCGTCCCCTTCGCGGTCGGCGCGGGGCTCGCGGTCGTCGCGTTCGCCGCGGTCGTGACGCAGGTCGAGGAGACGCTCGGCGCGAGCGACGACGCCGGCGCGGCCGCGGCGGACTGACGTATATAAGTGACCGTCGTCCGAACGACCGCTCGTGTCGAACGACCGCGTCCGCTGCGTCGACTGCCGGGAGCCGATCGCGAGCGACGCCCGGGTCTGCCCCCACTGCGAGGCGGTCCAGCCGTCGCCGCTCGTCGACGTCGGGGTGGCCGTCGCCGGCGTCTTCGCGTTCGCCTTCGGCCTGCTCCTCTCGATGCTGACGATCGGGACGAGCCGGCTGCTCGGCTTCCTGCTGCTCGTCGTCGGCTTCGGCCTCGCCGTCGGCGGCTACACGCGCCACGTGGACCGTCAGGCGGGGCGGCGGGCGCGGTGAGACCGACGCGCTGGTAGTGTTTAGATAAGCTGATTCCAAGCAAAGGCGAACGCTTGCAACCAATTTTCAGCGGTACTCGGCTCAGCATGGCTGAACGTATTTGAGAACTGGTTTGTCCGTCGTTTCACTTCACGAAAGACACGTTCGACGGCATTCCGATTCCCATGTGTGACGTGTTGGAATCGGAGCCCGTGACGATGACAGGCTGCCTGCAACCACGGAGCACCATCGACGAGAAAGGTCGCGTCGTCAACCTGATGTTTCTCACGGAGTTCCGAGAGAAACATCAAGGAGATCGCGGTTGTTCTCGTCGGATAGAGCCGAACATGGAGGAGACGGTTCGTGTCGGGATCGACAGCAGCGTACAGCCAATATCGCTCAGAATCGAGCTGAATCACGGTTTCATCGACCGCAACGTGATTCGGGTTGGCACCGTCTGTCGGCTGTAAATCGGCTTTCTGCACCCACCGATGAACGGTGGTTCGATGGCGATCGACACCCAACTTCTCAAGAATCGAGACGGTATCCGAAAGTGATAGTCCAGCCAAATGGAGCCGGATACCGAGCTTCATCGCCGGCTCGGGTGTCGCCTCTCGCTCCAGAAAATCTAACTCGATACAACCGCTATCGCCGTCGAGGCGGTCGAAACTGAGCATAGACCACTCGATCTTTTGACCGCCTCACCCTTCGACCTTATCTCAACACCGCCGTGCGAAGTGGAAGAACTAACTTTACTCGCCAGCCTCAACACCAACAGATGGCGTACGAGTACACCGGCGACGTCCACGAAGACCTCGTCGAGTCCTATCGAGCAGGCGAATCGTCCCTCCCGAGTGACACCTCGCGGGTCTATCCTCCCCGCGATTCTCTGCGTGATGAACCACCTCTCCTCAAACAGCTCCTGTTTCCCCGATGCTGGAACGCGACGGAGCTGCTGGACGATCCCGACGAAACTCGTGCCCGCCTGACCGAGCTCGGCAGCTGCATACACACGGGTATCACGGCCTATTCGGATCGTGACGCAGACGATTTGACCGCGATCGTCGAACGGACGCTCGACCGGTTGCCGGCGATTCGACGGACCCTCGAAAAGGATGTCGAGGCCGCGTATAAGGGCGATCCCGCAGCAAAGAGCAACTGTGAGATCATCCGGTCGTATCCCGGATTCCACGCGATCATGACCCACAGGGTGGCGCACATCCTCTACGAGGAGGACAGCTTCGAGTACGCTCGCGAACTCGCCGAGTACTCGAAGGTCGAGACGGGCATCGACATCCATCCAGGTGCGGAGATCGGTGAGTATTTTTTCATCGACCACGGGACCGGGGTCGTCATCGGCGAGACAGCGACGGTCGGCGACTGGGTCCGGATCTACCAGAACGTCACTCTCGGCGCACTCCACTTCGAGGAGGAAGAGGGTGAGGACCACATGCTGGCGAAAGATTATAAGCGTCATCCCGACATCGGCGATCACGTCGTCATCGGTGCCGGAAGCAACGTACTCGGGACGATAGAAATCGGCGACCACGTGAGCATCGGTGCGAACGCCTGGGTGACCGACGACGTCCCGGACGACACGAGCGTGTTCATTTCGGATCACCCCGATCAGGAGCAGAAATCGAACAGGTAGTGGCTTCGGAGTTCACGGACAGTACGCGACACAACTCGGTTACGAAGCGCCGTCTCGTGTTCAAGACCGGGTCGAGGCTGCAAGGACGGCTCATACCCTTTGATTTTGGCGGATTTCGGGCACCGCCGGTTGGCACGGATCTGCGAGAATGACGGCTACTTCGTCAGCCGACTGAAACAGAACGCAAACCCGGTGATAACAGAGGAACTCCGCGAATACCGTGGCGACGCCATTCGCTTGGAGGGAAAACAGATCCACAACGTTGTAGACGATCTCTACCGCACGTGTATCGACGTAGAAGTGGACGTAGAGTTCAAACTGGAACCGTACAACGGCACCCGCTCGTTAGATACGAGGCGATTCCGCGTCGTCGGCGTCCGCAACGAGGACGCCGACGAGTATCACCCGTACATCACGAACCTCCCACGAGAAGAGCTTCTCCCGTCGGATCTAGCAACCCTGTATCGGTGCCGGTGAGAGGTAGAGCTGCTGTTTCGTGAACGTCAACGACGGCAGCGCGTACTGGGAGATTCGCGCCCCCTTTCGGCGGTCACTCAGGCAAGCGAAGCGGAAAGGGGCGACTCGGCGGAAAGTACACTATCGAACAGATGACCCAGATCAAGACGGTGGCGGCCGATTATAGAAACGTGCGGTCACCCCGTTGACTGGCCGTATCGAGCTATCCGCTGGTCTATCCCAGTTTTATTCACAGATAATTGCGACCGCCGGACCTCACCTCTCACTAAGCCGTTGGGATCATCTTCACCCGACGCTGACGCGGCGGAGACCGATGGCGACAAGTAATTTTCCTTAAAAAATAACTGCCATAAAATATCATTGATAGCTATCTATAAAATCATATGTTCGCTACGTGTGGTAGTTTTGATATGCGTGCTGGATAGGGAGTTGTCACTACGGTGGTGTGGTTGAATGTGGTGGCTGTAAGCGATTTGTCGGTCACCGATCCGAAGGAGCAGCGATTGAATGCCGTTGAGGGTCGTTGCTGAGACGTGGTGTGAGGTTACGCTGTCCATGTGCTGTGTAGCGTGTTCATTTGAACAGCATTCGTGGTAGATCGTCGGTGGTGGTTGTCATGCGATACTTCTCGCTTATAATATGTGTCTGATTTTATGAAGAATAGATCGTTGTACGCGGTGTAAATCGTTCTATCTGCGCTCTATAGGTCTATTCGTAATTGACAGTAATTTAATGTGTGTGTCTGTCAATGATATCGGTATGCCTCGTGATCACACACGTGTGCTCGGGGAATCCCGAAACGACGGGACGAGGTACTGTGCAGCTGAACGGACACCGCCACGGGAAGAGCACGACACGGCTCTCGAACCCCATGGGCAGACGACGGTCGATGAGGCAGGGGGTGAGTGAGTATGCCCATCGACGTGGCCACTGAGGTGGTCCTGCAGGGTGCCTTCGGCGGGTCGTTCGACGCCGTCTTCGACGCGCTCGGCGACCCCCCGATATGGCTCGGCGCGTTCGCCGGCGGTGCGTTCGGGGCGGCTATCGGTGCGCTACCGGCGTTCGCGTTCACCGGCTTCCTCGTCATCGCCGGCGCCGCGGCAGGCGTCATTGGGGCGCCGACAGGTGATTCAGTCGGACTCGTGGGTATCGGCTTCGGGCACGTGTTTGGACCGCACATCTCCTTTGCAGGGGGTGCGGCCGCGGCGGCGTACGCCGGGAAGAAGGGATACATCGGGGCCGAAGACGGCTACCACAACGGCAAGGACATCGCGACCGCGCTCGGATGCAAGGTCGACGTGCTGGCGGTCGGTGGCGTGTTCGGTCTGTTCGGTATCGCGGTGGAGCAACTCTCCCGGCAGCTGCTGGTCCCGGTTGACCCGATCCCGCTGGCCATCTGTGCCAGCGCAGTCGTCCACCGGGTGGCGTTCGGCTACGACATCATCGGCGACGTCCGCGGCAGTAACATCCTCGACATGAGCCCGTTCGAACACGGCGAGAAGGTCGGCGCGGTCACCGACGGCGGTGAGCCGGTCGCCGGCGGTAACCGCGTCGAAAACGGTGGCGTCCCGAAAGCCGAGTGGTTGGCTACCGAGCCGTGGCTGGGACACATGTACAAGTGGCACCAAGTGGCCGCGATCGGCCTCGTGGCGGGTCTCGCGTCCGGGTACGTCGCGTTCCGGACCGGGAGTCCGTTCCTCGGGTTCGGGATCAGTGCCGCGTCGCTGCTGTTCTTGAACCTCGGGGTCGAGAAGGTCCCGGCGACACACCACATGACGCTGGCCGGCGGGACGGTGTTCGTCGCTCTGACCGCGTCGGGTGACGCAGCCCTCGCGGGACTCTCAGCCGGGGCTGCGCTGGTCGCCGCCGGGCTCTTCGGGGTGCTGGCCGCGCTGATCGGTGAAGTAGGGCAGCGGATCTTCTACGCTCACGGCCGGACCCACTTCGACCCGCCGGCGATCTCCATCGTCGTCTGGACGGTCCTGGTGGGTGTCCTCCACATTGCGGGCATCGTCCCGACCGGCGTCTGGATCCCGGGGACCGTCTGAGACGCAGCATGACACAGCCGGCTAGGTGCGGCGACACGTCCGCGGTGCCGGCCCCGAAGCGCCTGCCAGACGGCGACGGGCCGCGCCCACCGGTTGGTGTGTTGAGGGTGAGACGAGGGGAGCCGCTCGGTTAGTACGGTGACCGTGAATCGCTGGATCTGGTTCGGCCGACCATGCCGCGTCGCCCGGTCAGCTCAAACGAGTCCTCCTCGGGCTCGTCGATGGGGTCTGCATCCGCCCACAGCGCTTCGAAGAGTTCCTCTCCCCATTGAATCGCCGCGTTCGTTTCCGAGACAAGCGTCGCTCGCCACTCCCCGTCACCCCGGCTCGGGAAGACGAGACACAGCGATCTGGCAGTGCGACCGAGGCCGAAATCGGCGGAGACGACTCTGACTTGGGCGTTCAGGAACGCTCGCTCTCGTTCGGGTTCGCTCCCGACGTTCCCGAGGAGCCGGTCGCGGACCTCACTTGTAACGAGCACCCGGGTGTTTGGATCGTCCGGAATGGCGTCGTCGAGGCCTCGGACGAAGACCGGGGCGAGGACGTCCGGTTCCTCGCCGGCTTCGATTCGTGAAACGAACGCGGAGACGTGTTTGTCGGCGGCCGGCATGTCGCCGCGAACGACGTCGTACTCGCTGATATCGGGTAACCGTCGCCGGAACTGGTCGGGCAGCAGTTCAAGGTCGTGGTGTTGCCAGTACTCGATGTCCTCGTCGAGGAACGCTTCGGTCGCCTGCCGACGTGCGATCGTGTCCGTCACGAGTTGTCCGCACGCGGTCAGTTGCCAGCCGTCTTCGGCCTCGGCGAGCGCGCCGCGTTGTTTGAGATTCGCCAGTTCTTTGTAGACGCCGGAGCGGCAGGCGTCAAGCTTCTCGATCAGTTTCGGTGTCGGCTGCGGTTGGTTCGCGAGCAGCCGGACGATGTCCTCCCGGATCGATGATGCCGTGACGAATTGACACACTGAATCCATGCGTAATCACCCGATCGTGGTTGTCGCGGCCACCCCGTCTGCGAACACGCTGCGCGTCCAACATCCGCCTGCGGATCCGTCGAATCCCCGGCTGTTGCCGTCTCAGCGGGGTAACTACCCGATATTACCTGCATATGGCAAATATCCTACTTAATTGTTGGTGTCTGTCAAGTAACGGAGTGGTACCCCCGGTTGATTCGCCACTGGCTTCGGAAAAGATGGCTGGTCAGCGCGGGTGGAGGACAAGCGGTTCAGTGCGGCGGTCGAGGGGTCGAACGGATCGCGCCATGTTGATAAGACGGCGGGGGGAACAGGAGGGGCGTGTCGGGTGAAGGTACTGCGGGTGAGGCGACGACGGCCGTGACGAGCGATCGTGCTCGCTTGGGGGTGCTCGCGGGCGCGATTCTGATGTCCGTGTCGCTTGCCGCGTACGAGCTCGTCCCGGCGAGCGTGACGCCGCTTATTCGAGGGTCGTTAGGGGTGAGCGCGTCGGAGGCCGGCCTCCTCGTGAGTGTCCTGTTCGGGACGGCGGTTCTCGCGAGCATTCCCGTTGGGGTTGTGCTCGACCGGACGAACTCACGGTACGTCGTCGCGGTGGCGGTCGGGCTCTTGCTCGTTGCCGGCGCGTGGGGGTGGTGGGCCGCGACCGGTGGCGCGTATTGGTCGCTCGTCGCCTCACGCGTTCTCGGTGGGGTTGCCTACGTTGTCGTGTGGAACGCGGGGATCGATATCGTCGGGCGGTCGTTTGATCCTGCGAGGCAGGGGACGGCCGTGGCGACGTTCACGGCGAGCGGGCCGGTCGGGTTCGCTATCGGGCAGGTTACCGGCCCCATCGTCGCCGAGGAGTTCGGATGGCCGGCGATCTTCCCGGTTTTTACGGGTATCGCGTGCGTAGGGTTACTGATTTTCTGGCCGATGAGCCGCGGCAGTGGACACGCGACCGGGACTGCGGCGCCGACGCTCGCGGATCTTGGCCGTGTTGTGATGGATCGCCGCGTTTGGACGGTCGGCGTGCTCGGGTTTCTCGGGTACGCGCTGTATCTGTTCGTGAACAGTTGGGCGCCGTCGTATCTCACGGAGGACTTGCAGTTGTCGTTGGAGTTGAGTGGTGCGCTCGTCGCGCTGTTTCCGGCTGTGGGTGTGGTTTCTCGGGTGACTGGCGGCGTGCTTTCGGATATCTTGTTCGGCGGTCGTCGCCGCCCAGTCGTGTTGCTGTCGTTTCTCGTGGCGACGCCGGTCATCGCGGGGTTTACAACGATTCGAACGGTTCCTGTTGTGGTCGCGGCGCTGCTTGTTGCCGGGTTCGCGATCCAGCTGTGTCTCGGACTGGTGTTCGCGTACGTCCGTGAACTGGTTGCGCCGGCTGTCGCCGCGACGGCTGTGGCGTTCCTCACGAGCGTTGGCCTTGCAGGGGCGTTTCTCGCGCCGATCGCTGCGGGGCGGCTCATCGAAGCGTCGAACTACGAGACGGCGTTTCTCGTCGCTGGCGTCCTCGGAGTGCTGGGAACGCTCTTGGCGTGGTTCGCGCCGGAGTCAGAGACGGCGTAACCACGATCACCTGTAGCGTGACGGTGAGGGGTGGCTGGATATCGTCGGTCCTGCCGATCGTGGCGTGACCGACCTTGTCGGGGTTCTCGGCTCGGGGTCGCGGAACTGCGAGTGCTACGCTGTTGCTGGTCACCCTGAGAACGTGAGTCCTTGCAGGTTTCGTGTCGGGTATGCCCGGGGCAGTGCGGGTGCTCACACTTCACGGTGCGTGTCGCTACAGTCGGCGTACGCGAGCTCCTGCATCCACGCGTCGGCGTGATCGTGTGTCACGGCCGTCGTGTACCGGTTCTCGGTGTCCCACACGTATCGGTAGAACTAGTCCATCCGGTAAATGCGGTTTTGCACGGTGGTTTCGGCGTACCCGTTCGCTTTCTTCGAGCCGATGCCGAACGCGAGCAACCACTTGATCGCGGCTTCGCGTTCGGTCCGGTAATCGACGCGTTGCCGCTGGGAGAGCCGCTCGGCGGTCGGTTCCGGGACGACGGCGAACTCGCTCAGATCCATCGCTGGACCCTCCGTGAGCGTCCTGCGAGTCGGATTGCAGGGCAAATGTTTCTAATCGCTGTACTGCGTCGGGGTGTCCCGACAGCCAGCGTCACAGTAGTGGTGAGCCACTTGGGTTTTGATCAGTCCACGGGCTCGAAATCGCAGGACGACGACGGCAAAAGGATGCTCCGGCGGGGATTTGAACCCCGGTCATTGCCTCGAGAGGGCCGCCTTTGACCGTGAGGCATCGAACCGCCCTCGTTCTCACCCGACGCCTGAGACACCGGTATTTCGCCGTGTGAGCGATCGTATGGTCTGGAGGTTAAAAAGGAACCCAGTTAATTGCCCTAGAGATATATTCGATTCAGCGAGCCGATCTCCGACCCGGGGGGTGGGTGACCCGATCATTGCCCTCCCAGGCAATGGAGGGCAATTACCCTGGTTCGGCGATTCCGCCGTTCGTTTATATAAACGACGGGTTGTATTCGGTGTGCATCCCCGTTCCAATTACGAATCTGCGGTTACTTTTATATGTGAAACTGGATCCCGGCTAACCGGGTTACACCACACCGAGACTGACGAATATTCCGAGGAGAATGAGCACTACTACAACGGCCGTGCCGACTACGAGCGGCGTATTCTCCATTGCTTTCTCGTGGAATGGCATCGATTCGTACTCCTCGCGGAACGCGTCGCGGTTCGCCTCGTCGTAGAAGTACTTCGTTTTGAACGCGAAGCGCTCGGTGACCGCGCACCCGGTGCAGACGGGAGTGCCCTCCAGGCGCTCCGTTCTGATGTGCGAATCGCAGTTGATGCTCCCGCAGTTCGCGCAGTACGTGTAGTCGTCGTCGGTGCCGGCCGTGTCGCAGTGGACGCATCGGTGGATCCCGTCTTCGGTCGTCACGCGTGACGGTCCCGCGGCGAAATACTCGTACGGATACGCGTACTCTCCCAGGTCGGTCGTGTGTCGGACCTGCGGCACGTACACCGGTTCGATCGATTGGACCGAGACGTCGGAGCGCTTCGGCTCGCACGTCTTCGTGTACGTGACGTTGTTGTCGCCCGTGTAGGAGACCGTCGTCGTGTGGTGTTCTCTGAGGCGATCTACGGCCCAGTCTTTGTACTCGGTCTGCGTCTGCCCGAATCGCTGCTCTTCGACCGTATCGTACCGGTTCTCGAACTGCGTCGCGTCAAGATCGACGGTCGCGTGGAGGTTCTCCACGACGAGGTTCGAGACGTCGCCGGACGCGGTTTGCGGGTGGCCGCGTTCGGCGTGGACGACGAACCGGGACCGGTCGTTGACTCGGTGAATCACGCCGACCGACGTCTCGAAGACCGCGTTCGTGTCCGCCGTCACGGCGACGACCGGTCGAAACGTGACCTGAGAATGCGGTGCGGGAAGGTCGGCCGACTCGATGTTGTCGATGTCGTGGAACGCTTCCTCGACGGGTGCCGTCACCGACGCCGCCGGATCGTACGGTCGAAGCGTCTCGTCGCACAGGATTTCGATCCGCCCGTTGTACAGGTCCAACCCGATCTGGTCGGCGATCTCGCGCAGGTCCTCGCCGTCGATCAGCTCGATCGGGTCCGGGTCGTCGTTCCGCCGGAGGCGGTCGGCGTACTCGGTAGCCGGGCCGGTGAACCGGCCGGTCGTCGCCACCATCCCGCGTTTCGGCCCGTCGAACTCGAACGTCGCAATCGCCGAGTGGAGCTTCTGTACCACCGGTCGCCCGACGGTTCCCGTGTGCTTACACTCGACGACGACACCTCGGCGAGTCCCGTCAACGACCTCTTCCATCAGGACGTCGCGCCCCTCGTCGGCCGTCCGTTCCGCCTGCCGCACGTTCTCGTACCCGAGGTTCCGGAAGACGTCCTCCATCACGTCCTCGAACTCGAATCCGGAGAGGTCATCGAGGACAGGCATCGAGATACTCCAATTATGTCAGCCACGCGGTAAAGACTCTATTGGAACTCTCCAGAAACACGTCCTCGCAAGCAGAATACCCAGATTCGGGAACAGTGATGTTCGAAATCACGATTTCGGAAATTCAGATTTCTTTCTGACAATGTTCCTCGATCGGACAGGACTCGCACTGCGGGGACCGAGCGGTGCAGACGTCGGCCGCGAAATCGAGCATGGCGTGCTGGAAGTCGCTGCTTCGGTCCGTCGGCGCGAGAGCGTCCGCGAGCGGTTCGAGCGCGTCCGCGTCAGAATCGATACCGAAGAACCGAGACAACAGCCGTCGCACGTTCACGTCCACGGCGGCGATCCCAGCTCCGTCTACGTGTATCAAGATGGAGCGCGCCGTGTAGTCGCCGACACCGTGCAACGACGTGAGGGCCGAGTGGTCTCGGGGAACGTCGCCGGCGTGACGGTCTAGGATTTGATGCGCGGCCCGTTCGATGAACGCGGCGCGCTTGCGTAACCCCAGCCGGCCGATTCGCCGTTCGATGTCTTCAGTCGGTGCCGCGGCCACGGCTTCGGGCGTGGGGTACCGCGCGACGAACGGCCGGTACGCGCCGGCCACCGCCGTCGCAGTGGTTCGCTGCAGCAGTACCTCGGCGACAAGCACTTGGAACGCCGTCCGGCCCGGTTCCCGCCATGGCAGTCCGTCACGGCCGTTCGACGTCCACCACGTGAGCAACGGCTCGACGAACGCGCGCTGAGGGTCGAACACGACGCGGTCTGGTCGCCTTTTGGCTGATATACATTCGTGAACTGGGGGATCAGATACGTCTTCGAACCGTCACTACCGTATCTTATCCTATTTTACCATACCGCTTGGCAGTGTATACGGTCAGATCACCTCCTTCGACAGGACCCTCCGTCTGGTACGTGAGGTAGTGAGTATCGATTCCCAAAGAAACGGGCATAGCTGCAGGAACACGCGGAGTAATATCCTGAAGACGGGCGACAGGAACTGTGAGAGACTCGACTGAGTTATCGACACTCTCCGGTTGACGAACGGCGTGAGAATGAGAGAACGCATCTTGACTCTTGTCGCCTTCTGCAGCGAACTCAACGAACTGAGTTACCGAGTCGAACTGCACCTGTAATTCCGGCCCGATCAAATCAGCTACTTTGACAGCGCGGTCAAACACGCTATTTGGGAGCACGCACTCACAACGTGTCTCCGTAGAAAAACCATCGTACACGCGGTGAGACAACTGTTCTGCTAGTGCAGGGAACCGGTACGTAAGTCCACCAGATTGAAGAGCAATCCTCGAATTCGGCGTCTCTGGAGGAAGGGCAACACTCACCTCGCCGGTAGTTCCCACACGTATGAGGTCGTCAAGACCTTCGAGTTCCACCCAATACGACCCTGTTACCACGTCGGTGGAACATACAGCGGCATCCGTTGGAAGCGAGTAATCGAGATACGCTATCTTGTCCTCCGAGCAGGCTCGTAAGCGAAGCTGCTCTTCGTCAACATCAATACGGCATTCACCGTCCTTCCTGATAGCCAATACGAGCCGAACGATCTCTCGAAGCGCGTCTGCGGAAAATTCGAGCGGCATTACCGGTGGTCTCGATGATATGTTAACGCGTCGGGAATGGTCGGACCGTTCAATGCGAGATTGTGAGTCACTTCTAACAACTCGTTTTGTGTCGTGTCGATCTCGACGCCTGCTTGTGGCGACGGGACCGCGTTCACGACGGTATACAGGTTGTGCAACAGCACCGACATTTGGACATAAAACGCCTTCACCTGCGGTTTGTCGCTGTCCGTTGCGAGATCGAACTTGTTTTTCGCCATTCGAAAGACGGGTTCTATTTTCGCACGCTGATTGTACTGGAAATTGACCTTCGTGATCAGTTCGTCCCGTTTTGACTTTTCCTCCGGGATCTCCATGGCGGTGTAGAAGGCGCGGACGGGTTCAGGTGTGTCCGCCTGTTCGTCAGCGCCTGAGTACCCGATGAGCTTGACAGGCGGTGTCAAGTCAGCGTACCCGGCGTTCTCCTGAACAGTTGTGCCACCGGGTTCGAGGTCAGCGCGAAGGCGTGCGTAGTCAGAGTTCTTCCCTGTGGAATTACTATCGTCTTGTGCGCAGATCACCCAGTCGTTCGGAACGAAGTCATGGCACGCCTCGATGTCTTCACGCCCGTCAAATCCGCGGTCTAGCATGAATCGCTTTACCTCAACTATCTCCGTGAGAGACCGTAGGAAATTCTTCAGAACTCGTGCGCGCTGTGACTCCGATTTAAGTAGTCGTAATCCGAACGAGAAATCGAGGTCCGGATCGGTGAACGCGAGCGATGCGAATCGCCACCGACCGTCCTCCGTTTTGAATGGCTGATCGTCTGTCCCGATCCCGAGACTCTGAACATCAGTTAGATCGTACGACACCATGACCGGTTCAGACACCACGCCCGAACCGAGCACGTACTTCAGCAGCGCTTGGTTAACATCATCGAACATCTCACTCACCTTCCACCGGTGAAGCCCCTCTAGGTGCGTCCAGATCGTTGACCCACTAAGCGCCGAACGAAGATCAAACGCGTGATGGGCGGTTCGTTCGTAATCGGTGATGCTCTCCCCGTGACGTGCGGCGTACGCGAATATCCCGAGTATACTCCGTAACTCACGAGACTTGTTCTCTTCACGGTGAAGCGAAAGGTTCTCGACGACGATCCGGATCAGGTCTTCCACGAGGTTGTACAACCCTAATTGCCGCGCTCCGGCGGGGAAGTCAGTCGCTGCCGGCCCGGCATCGTAATCGAGCTGATACCGTTCCAGCACAGTCTCCGGGACTGGGACTCCATTCCAAAACAGCGCGTGTACCGCGACGAAGCACGCGTCACGTACCGTCTGGAGTTCGCCGTTTGTCTTCAGGGTTTTCGCGGCTTTACGATACGTTGACTGTTCACGTGGCCCGCGTAACCCGAACTGTTCGAGCTGAGCGGTCGAATACTGTCCGATGTAGTCGGCGAGGTCTTCGTATGTGTTGAGACCGCGCGCCAGTTGAATCAGTAACGCGCGCAACTTGTAGAGTTCAACTCTCTCCGTCGGAGCTTCGACCGTTTGTAACGCAAGCTCGGTCACGTCACACAATGCTTCATCGAAAATTGCGTCTACGGATCCTTCCTGATCTGACCAATCGCTGTCGGTGTCACCCTTGTTTTCTTTTGCGAGTGCAACGAACAACGGTTTCTGTAGTTCAACCTCTCTTCGGCCGTTCACGGTCGAAATCGAGACTTCTTTTGTCGATTCTGAATTAAACGGCGTGAACTTACTGACCACCTCTTGTCGTGAGTGCCGTGTTTCCTTGGCAAACTCGTCTTGGTGTGTGCCCATTTCCCTACAATACTAAATCTCGAAACCACTCACGGATAAACCCTCGTCGTGAGAACTCATTCAATCCGATAATCAGTACTTCCCATGCACACGAACACACCGCCCCCCAACATATCCCGCTTACAGGCCTGTAACGACCATTCACTCAATTTAAATACACGAAGTGACCGAGCGTATCCCGAAAAATGAGTAGTTAGAGGCACTGAAAACTCCAATTCCGATTATATCCATGTGAGTTGGGAAACGATACGAAAGTCGCAGATATTTGAGTGGTACAAAGATATATTGATACTCGTTTCGTAGAAGCTTCTATGAGCGAGTTCGATCCGGCTCCTGACGCAGCGACAGAGACGCCACGGTGGCAGGACGGAACCGATACGTTCGGCCGCGTCTACGACGTGATCCTCGGGCTCTCGTCACCGACGACGTACACGAGGGTCGCAGAGCTCGCAGACTGCTCTCCGAACGCCGCAAAAAAACACCTCGATCGCCTCGCGGAGATGGGGATTGCCCGCGCTGATCTTGACAGCCGCCCGGCCACGTACGAGCGAAACAACGGGTATCTCGAATGGCAAGAGGCGAGTCGGATCGCCACGGACCTCTCTCTCGACGCGATCATCGACCGCGTCGAAGCGCTCGAACAGCGACGGACGGAGTACGAAGCCGAATTCGGCACCACCGACCCAGCCACCGTCACGGTGTTCGACGCCGACGACCACGACACGATCCACGACCGCATGACCGCAGTAAGCGACTGGCAAGGCGTCATTCGAGATATTCGCTTATACGAACTCGCCCGCCAACTCTCCCAGAACGACGGGCACCTCATCCCCGCCTGAAATGAGTCCGCCCCCAGAGGACGCAGCCGCTGACTCAACGGGCCCACCCGATCGACAAACGTTACGCCTGCTTGAACGACAGTTGACGACGGACCCACTCGTCGCTACCACCCAGTTCGACCCAAATACGTACGAACCGCGACTGCTCACCGCCACCCTCGACACTGAACGGTACCCCCACACGGTCACCGACGCCAGGATCGACATCAGATGGTTCACGACCAGTGATTTTTCCTTCCACTACGTCGAGACCCGGGGAGACAACACCCACTGGGAGTGCCGCTGGGACCGGCATCCAAACACACACAACACCCGACTTCATTTCCACCAACCACCAACCGGTACTGAAGTCTCAAATCTCGACCTCACTTCACTTCATCCGCTCAACGTCTACTCAACGGTGTTCGAAGTAATCGAACAGCGCATCGAGTCACTCTGGTAAGTACTCTTCCCGACCGAACTGACCCGCAGCTAACCGGCAACAACTCACGAAAACTCCGGCCGCTGAGCATACGCGATCGGATCGCGTGACCCGGCGTTCCGGAACATTTCGAGGCGGAACGCACACGCATCACACGCCCCGCACGCCGGCTCTTCGTCACGGTAGCACTCCCAGCCACTTCGATGCCTGATCAGCCGGGCAACTCACCCAGTGCCGGCCCGATCGATGCCGCAGTTCTCGACCGAATTGCCGCTCACCTCCTCCAAAGCGCTCGATTCGGGAGTGTTCACGGCCTACGTATGCGCCAAACGCTGTCATTACTGACTACGACCTCGGATACTTCCCAGCGGGGTCACGCGCGCCTCACTTCGGATCCGATGGTTCGAGACCGACGACTTCAGCATCCACTACACCGAGCAGTATCAGACCAGCAATTCGTGGGAGTGTCGATGGGATCGCCACCCCAACGATCACAACAGCCGCGAGCACTTCCACCCGCCTCCGGACGCAGCAACACCGGGCGAGGATGATGCCTATCCACCTGAGTGGCGAGACGTACTCACCACCGTGCTTGCCCATCTTGACGAACGGATTGAGGCATATTGGGACGAGTAACAACGCTCCACACTCGAAGCAGACCGATACCCCGGTATCGGCCCAACGGCGATTGAAAACCAGTTTTCTAAATTGACAACCAGTAAACTAATCGAGGCGCACTACGCGTCAATATCTGATTAACCCACAGTTGAGCCAATCTGTTTGTTGACTCGATGGAAACGCTGCTACCCTAGGAGAGCGTGAAACAAGATATGGGGCGCAAGAGACCGACCTGGATTTCGTGCCACAGAGCACGTTTTGTTGACTGGTCCGTGTGCGAAAGAAGCCGAGTCATGGGCGTTACAGCCCGGATGCCGCGCCCCGCGGCATCCGGGAAAGCCCGAATAGGTGAATCTCTGCTTCACGCACTGGCGTCCCGGGTGAACCAACCATGTACCTCGGAATCGACGTCCACAAACGGTACGCACAGGTGGCAGTAATGGATGAAGCTGGGACGATCGTCGAAGAGGTTCGCGTTGAGAACGCGAACCTCGACGAGCTCGCCCAGCGGTACGCCGGCGCACAAGCCGTGCTTGAGGCGACCTCCAACTACTACCACATCCATGATACGCTGTCCGAGCACTTGGATGTGACCGTCGCTCATCCCAAAAAGATCAATCAGATTGCAGACACCGACAAGAAAACTGACCGCGTTGACGCCAAAGAACTCGCGCGGATGCTCCGGTTGAATTCGATGCCTGAAAGCTACGTTCCGACCGAGGAGGTCAGGGAAGCCCGCGCACGAGTGCGCGGGCGACAGACCCTGGTCGAAAACCGTACCAAGTACGCCAACAAGGTCCATGGACTCCTCTCCGATCACGGCATCACTGAGGACGTGAAACCGCTAACCGTGGAGGGACGAGAGTCCCTGCGGGAATTCTCGATCCCGACGCCGTTCGACACGTTACTTGAGTCGTACCTCGACCTGATCGAGTCGCTCACCGAAGAGATTCAGAAGCTCGATGAGACGATTGAAGAGCGCGCTGGGTCTCTGAAGGAGACCCAGCTGCTGATGACGATTCCCGGTGTGAGCTACTACACGGCGCTGACGATCTACGCGGAGTTAGGTGGGATCGACCGGTTTGACGAGGACAAGGAGGTCGTCAGTTACGTTGGATTGAACCCGGTGATCCGCGAGTCAGGCGACTCGCGGATCGAAGGGAGCATCTCGAAACGTGGATCAGGGCGTGTACGATGGCTGCTCGTCCAAGCAGCAAACACCGCAGTTCATACGAGTAACGACGAGTATCTCAGCCGGTTTTACGACCGGTTAGCAAGCCGGAAGAACTCACAGAAAGCGATCGTGGCAGCAGCTCGGAAGATGCTGGTATCGATCTACCACATGCTTGATCGGGGGGAAGCGTACGATCCACCGGGTGTAACCGCATAGACGAGGGATCTGAGGGCCGCCGGACCGGCGGCCCTCAGTGGCCGGCCGAGGCCCTCCGTGAGCGTCAGCTATCGCCAGACAGCGACCGCACCGCAGACACGTTCCGACCGCCTACCGGCTGTGAAAACAGCAGATCCCCAGACGGCGTAATCATTTTGTCGCTAGACGTGGTTTGCCCGGGTAGCAGCGTTTCCATAGGTGAATCCGATGACGGCGCGGGGATTACTGTTTGAGAGCTTGTTCGAGGTTGTAGACTGCGGCGGTCAACACGAGTTCGCGGAACTCGCGGTACCAAGCGCGAGGGTGGACAGCGGGGCCGAACCGACGCTTGAAGGCCGAAAAGGCGGTCTCGGCCATCCACCGCTGGCCATATAGCTCGCTGTCCAACCGTGTGTTGTGGGCGTGATCGTACGCAGCGAACAGCCGATGACGTAGCAAGGGCCGGACGCCCTCTGACCGGAGGGCGTCCCGGAGAGATTGGTCGTCATAGCCCTTGTCGCCGGCGAGGCTTTCGATTTTCTCGGTGTTACGAAGGCCGACTCGACGGCCAGTTTGTTTGTCGTGAGGCCAGTGTGCCGAGCAGTGAATGTCGAGGATGGCACACGAATCTGTATCGACGAGCGCCGTCGTTTTGAGCGTACGTATGTGACGATCCGAGCGGTGTTGGTAGTGTCTCGATGCCGTTTCGCAGTCGAAGAATGTGGCATCGATGGCACCGTGCGAGCCCGGATCGCAGATGGTCGCTGACTCCCGAAGGAAGCCGCGCCACACAGACATGGGCACCCTCTCAAACGACCGGTACAGCGTTGAGGGTGCGGGAAGTGCCGTTCGAGCGAGCTGTAACAGCCCACGAACCCGATCCATTTCACTCGCCCAATCAAC
>NZ_NHOX01000017.1:0-53115 GCF_002252745.1 Halorubrum sp. Ib24
GGAGCGCGACCGCGACGCCGTGCTCGCGAACAAGGGCCCGGTCGCGGAGCGCTTCGGCGACCTGCGGGCGGCCGTCGCCGACAGCGCGGGCGAGATCCGGTTCGAGGCCACAGTCGGCGGCGCGATTCCGGCGGTCTCGACCGTCGAGGACATCGAGCCCGGCCACGTCACGGCGGTGCGCGGCGTGCTCAACGGGACCGCGAACTTCATCCTCACGCGGATGGCCGCCGAGGGGCTCGACTACGAGCACGTGCTCGCGGAGGCGCAGGACCTCGGCGTCGCCGAGGCGGACCCCTCCTTCGACGTCGACGGGACCGACGCGGCGCTGAAGTGCGTCATCCTCGCGAACGTGCTCTCGTTCGGCGCGGCCGACGACCCGGCCGACGCTCGCGAGTTCACGCTCGAGGACGCCGACGTCTCCGGGATCCGCGACGTCCCCGGCTCGGCGCTCCGGCTCGCCGCCGAGGACGGCCGGACGGTCCGGCTCATCGGCGAGGCGACCGGCGAGACGGTCCGGGTCGCCCCGCGGCTCGTCCCCGAGAACGGGACGCTCGCGGTCTCGGGCACCCAGAACATCGTCCAGATCGAGACCTCGCACGCGGGTCGGCTCAACATCTCGGGACGCGGCGGCGGCGGCCCGGAGACCGCCAGCGCGGTGCTCGGGGACGTCGGGCGACTGGAGTAGCGATTTTCACCCCGTTTCGGGGGACGGCCGACCCTCTCGCAGTCGAACCGCGTGACCGGGACCCCTACCGTGTGTCCCGCTGACGTGCCCCGCGTTGTCGAGAATCGCCTGACTGCGTCGCGATGGTCTGTGAACCGTATCGAAACCGTTTTAGTGGAATCAACCGAAACTTACTCACAGAGCGCCTTAGCGCGTGATTACCCCATGAGTGACAAACCGCACCAGAACCTGGCCATTATCGGCCACGTCGACCACGGCAAGAGCACGCTCGTGGGTCGCCTCCTCTTCGAGACGGGGAGCGTCCCCGAGCACGTAATCGAGCAGCACCGCGAGGAAGCCGAAGAGAAGGGCAAGGGCGGCTTCGAGTTCGCCTACGTGATGGACAACCTCGCCGAGGAGCGCGAGCGCGGCGTCACGATCGACATCGCCCACCAGGAGTTCGACACGGACAACTACTACTTCACCATCGTCGACTGCCCGGGCCACCGTGACTTCGTGAAGAACATGATCACGGGCGCCTCGCAGGCCGACAACGCGGTGCTCGTCGTCGCGGCCGACGACGGCGTCGCGCCCCAGACCCGAGAGCACGTGTTCCTGGCCCGCACGCTGGGCATCAACGAGCTCATCATCGGCGTCAACAAGATGGACCTGGTCGACTACCAGGAGTCCACCTACAACGAGGTCATCGAGGAGGTCAAGAACCTGCTCAACCAGGTCCGCTTCGCGACCGACGACACGACATTCGTGCCGATCTCCGCGTTCGAGGGCGACAACGTCTCCGAGGACTCCGAGAACACTCCCTGGTACGACGGCCCCACCCTGCTGGAGTCGCTCAACGACCTGCCGGAGTCCGAGCCGCCGACGGACGCGCCGCTCCGACTCCCCATCCAGGACGTGTACACCATCTCTGGTATCGGGACCGTCCCCGTGGGACGCGTCGAGACCGGGATCCTCAACACCGGCGACAACGTCTCCTTCCAGCCGTCCGACGTGGGCGGCGAGGTGAAGACGGTCGAGATGCACCACGAAGAGGTGCCCAAGGCCGAGCCCGGCGACAACGTCGGGTTCAACGTCCGCGGCATCGGCAAGGACGACATCCGTCGCGGCGACGTCTGTGGCCCCGCCGACGACCCGCCGAGCGTCGCCGAGACGTTCAAGGCGCAGGTCGTCGTCATGCAGCACCCGTCGGTCATCACGGCCGGGTACACGCCCGTCTTCCACGCCCACACGGCGCAGGTCGCCTGTACGATCGAGTCGATCGACCAGAAGATCGACCCGTCGTCCGGTGAGGTCGCCGAGGAGAACCCGGACTTCATCAAGTCCGGCGACGCCGCGGTCGTCACCGTGCGCCCGCAAAAGCCGCTCAGCATCGAGCCGTCCGGCGAGATCCCGGAACTCGGCAGCTTCGCCATCCGCGACATGGGTCAGACCATCGCGGCCGGCAAGGTGCTCGAAGTCAACGAGCGATAATCGATGCAGCAGGCACGCGTCCGCCTCGCCGGCACGAGCCCCGAGGACCTCGACGACATCTGCGACGACGTCCGCGAGATCGCGGACTCGACGGGGGTCGCCCTGTCGGGCCCGATCCCGCTGCCGACGAAGACGCTCGAGATCCCGTCGCGAAAGTCCCCGGACGGTGAGGGGACGGCGACGTGGGAGCACTGGGAGATGCGCGTCCACAAGCGTCTGATCGACATCGACGCCGACGAACGCGCGCTCCGCCAGCTCATGCGCGTCCAAGTGCCGAACGACGTCAGCATCGAGATCGTTCTCGAAGACTAAGCGCTAGGGCGTATTTCGCTCTCTCCGCATTTTCTACCGCCGCCAGCGACGGCGCCGCGGTCTCCTCTCCACTCGCGTCACCGAACGTCCAGCAGTCCGGCTCGTCCCGAGAGGAGGCCGCAGAACGCGCCGACGGCGTGAGCGATCAGCGCGACGCCGGGCGCCGCGGTCGTCGCGGTGAGCGCGACGGCGGCGAGCCCGAACAGCGCGAACTGCGCGCGCGGCGGGAGCCGCAGTCGGTCGAACAGCGTCGCGGTCACGACGTTGCCGGCGAGAAGGTAGCCGCCGAGCGCGAAGACGGCGCCGCTCAGCCCCAACACGGCGGTCGGCGGACCGATCAGCCCGCCGAGCATCACCTGCGCGATCCCGGCGACCGCCCCGGTCGTCACCACGAACGCGTGGAACCGCAGTCGCGTCGTCCGGCGCTCGACGAGGGGGCCGACGAGGAGCAGCGCGAGGCCGTTCGCCAGCAGGTGGCCGACCGACCCGTGCGCGTATACGCTGGTGACGACCGTCCAGGGCGCCAGCGAGAGCGGGGTCGACAGCGCGAGGAGCCCGGCGAGGCCGACGAGGCGCAGTGCGCCCTGCACGACTCCGACGAGCGCGGCGGCCGCGAGGGTTTCCAAGGTGGCCCGCATCGACGGGACTTCGCGCCGGACCTACTTAAGCGCGGCCGCGTCGGTCGGATCGCGGCGGTCAGATCACGTCGTCCGGAGCGTGAGCCGCCGCCATGCGGTCGGCCTCGGCCGCGTACCGCTCGCGTTCGGCGGGGTCGTCGACGCTCCCGACGTTCTCCGGGTCGGCGTCGACCGCGGCGGTGGTGTCCCGGACGTCGGTGAAGGAGGTGAGGGCGCGCTCCTTCCGGAAGTAGCGTTTGCCGTCGGGCGTGGCGTAAGTGAGGATCACCATGTTCTGCTCGTCGTCGGAGTACGTCCGCTCGACGAGCCACATTCGGACGGAGTCGGACATGTGTGATATTTTGATAGACGCACAAAAGCGCTTTTCGGCAGTCGGCAGTTCGCGGGAACGCGGTCCGGTCCGTCCCGTGGCGGCGGTCGCACACGGTCGCCGAACCGTCAGCGTTATATGTTTTAGGGCAACCTAAATCAACGCATGACCGTCGAACGGCGCCTCGAACGCCCGCGGACCGGTGAGAGAGCCGGTCGGTTCCGAACGGCCCGACGCCGGGGGTCGCGCCCGTGACCGAGGCCGGCCTCCGGGCGCGGCTCCGCGCCGAGCTCTCGCGGAAGCGACTCACCCTCGTCGGGACGCTCTTCGTCGTCGGGCTCAGCGCGGCGATCATCGCTCGGAGCCTCGACGCGGACGCGGTGGTCGGCGCGGTGACGGCGGCGGACACGACGCTCCTCGCCGCCGCGCTCGGCGTCTACCTGCTCTCGTGGCCGCTCAGGGGGCGGCGGTACGGCGACGTGCTCGCGGCGATGGGCCGGCGCTGCCGGACCGGCTTCCTCACGGCGACCGTGTTCGCCAGCCAGACCGCGAACCTCGCCGTTCCGGCGCGGGCCGGGGACGGCGTCCGCGCGTACCTGCTCAAGGAGCGCCGGGACGTGCCGTACCCGACCGGCGTCGCCTCGCTGGCCGTCGAGCGCGCGTTCGAGCTCGTGGCGATCGGCGCCCTGGGCGGCGTCGCGCTCGCGCTCCTGTTTCTGACCGGTCGGTCGCCCGGGTCGGGAGCGTCCGTCGGCGCCGTCGCGCCGTCGACCGCGCTCGCGGCCGCGGCCGGTATCGCGGTCGTCGCCGCGGTGCTCTCGGTCGCGACCGTCGCGGTCGCCCGGAGCGACCGGCGGTTCGGCCGCGCGCTCCGCGACCGCGTATCCGGATCGCGACTCGCGGGGGCCGTCGACGCCGCCGTCCGGTTCGGCGCGTCCGTCCGCGTTGTCGCCGCCGATCCCCGGCGCCTCGGTGCGGTGTTCCTCTGGAGCCTCGGGATCTGGGCGCTCGACGTCCTCACGGCGGTGCTCGTGCTCGCCGCGCTCGTGGGCGGGCTCGGTGGGATCGTCCCGGCGCCGACGCTGCTCGTCGTCGGGACGCTCGCGGTCAGCGTCGGCAACCTCGCGAAGGTGCTCCCGCTCTCGCAGGGCGGGATCGGGCTGTACGAGGCGGCGTTCACCGGCCTCGTCGTGAGCGCGACCGGGCTGCCCGTCGAGACGGCGCTCGCGGCGGCGATCCTCGACCACGCGCTGAAGAACGCCGTCACGCTCGCCGGCGGCGGAGTCGCGGCGCTCGCGCTCGGCCTCTCGCCGACGGCCGGGCCGACGACGGGCGACGAGCCGGCTCCCCCGGCGAAGGCCGACGGGGGAATCCCCGCTGACGGGCCGGAAGCGGCCGACGAGGGAGAGTCGCCGAGCGCCGGACCGCCAGATTTTTAGGTTAGCCTAAAAACCTCGGTGTATGGAAAAACGCCGCTCAGCCGCCGCGAGCGGGGACATCTGCGTGATCGTCCCTACGATCCGAGAGTACGAGTGCCTCCGCGAGTACGTCGCGAACGCCCGAGAGCACGGGTTCGACGTCTCCCGGCTCCACTTCGTGCTCGTCACAGAGGACTTCTGCGACGTCGACGAGATGCGCGCGATGCTGGACGACCTCGACGTCTCCGGCGAAGTGTTCGACGGCAGCCGCCGCGAGGAGTGGTACGAGGCCAACGGCGTCGCGGAGTACGGCCACGTCGTCCCGGCCGCCAGCCACGCCGAGACGAGCTTCGGACTGCTCTACATGTGGGCCGACGACGCCTTCGAGTACGGCCTGTTCATCGACGACGACACGCTCCCGCACGACGACGAGGACTACTTCGGGCGCCACATGGAGAACCTCGCGTTCGAGGGTTCGATCGAGTCCGTCGGCTCCGACGAGAGCTGGGTGAACGTCCTCTATCAGAACGCCGACGAGCACGGGCTCTACCCCCGCGGCTACCCGTACTCGGCGATGGACGAGACGGTCGAAACGGGCACGGCCGAGATCGAGGCGGGCGAGGTCGTCGCCTCGCAGGGACTGTGGACGAACGTCCCCGACCTCGACGCGGTCCGGATCCTGATGGACGGCGACTTGGAGGGCCAGGCGCAGACCCGGACGACCGCCGACGACTTCGGCGGGGACTTCGTCGCCGCGCGCGGCAACTACCTCACCGTCTGCTCGATGAACCTCGCGTTCCGCCGCGAGGTGATCCCCGCGTTCTACCAGCTCCCGATGGACGACAACGAGTGGGACGTGGGCCGCTTCGACGACATCTGGAGCGGCGTGTTCCTCAAGCGCGCCTGCGACGTGCTCGGCAAGCGGATCTACAACGGCCGGCCCCTCTGCGAGCACAACAAGGCCGCCCGCTCGACGTTCGACGACCTCCACAACGAGGTCGCCGGGCTGGAGCTGAACGAGCACCTCTGGGAGCTCATCGACGACGCGGGGGCGGACGCCGGCGACTACGCCGCCGTGTACGCCGCGATGGCCGACCGACTGGCCGACGGCGAGTTCGAGGAGTACCGGAACGGTGCGTTCTTCACCCACGTCGGCGAACACATGCGCGACTGGCTCGACTGCCTCGACGCGATCCGCCGGGCGGCGGCGGTCGCGGACGACTGAACCGACACCACTAAGTCGATTTAGGTTAGCCTAAAACACATGACTCACCACTTCTCAGACGACGTGGACCGCCGGCGGTTCCTCGCGGCGACGGGCGCCCTCGGCGCGGCCGGGATCGCGGGTTGCATGGGCGGCGACGACGGCGACGGTGACGGCGACGGCGACGCCGAGGGGTCGATCGGACAGATCGGCTCCGGGCGCGCGGGGCGCGGGGCCCCCGGCGGCACCCCCATCGCCGAGATGCCCGACCTGGAGGGCGAGCTCACGGTCTACTCCGGCCGCGGGGAGTTCCTCGTCGGCGAGCTCGTTGAGTACATCGACGACCAGTACGACGGCTTCGACCTGACCGTCAGGTACGGCGGCTCCACCGACCTCGTCAACCAGATCGCCAACGAGGGCGACGGGTCGCCGGCCGACGTGTTCTACTCGGTGAACGCCGGGTCGCTCGGCGCGCTGGCCGACGAGGGACGCACGCAGGCGCTTCCCTCGGAGATCACCGATATGATCCGATCGGAGTTCCGCACCGAGCAGTGGATCGGCACGTCCGGTCGCGCCCGCACCGTTCCGTACAACACCGAGGAGTTCTCCGAGGGGGACCTCCCCGACGACGTCATGGCCTACCCGGAGGAGTTCGCCGGCACCCTCGGCTGGGCGCCCTCGTACGGCTCCTGTCAGGCCTTCGTCACCGCGATGCGGCTCATCGAGGGCGAGGAGGCGACGCTCGACTGGCTGGAGTCTGTCGTCGAGTCGGGCATCAGCAGCTACCCCGACGAGTTCGCCGCCTGTCAGGCGATCGCCGACGGCGAGATCGACGCGGCGTTCACCAACCACTACTACATTCAGCGCGTCCTCGACGGCAACCCCGACGCGTCGATCGGCACCGCGTTCACGAGCGGCGACGCCGGCGCGGTGTTCAACGTCGCCGGCGCCGCGGTCATCGACACGGCGAGCGACGCGACCCTCGCCCAGAACTTCGTCCGCCACCTGCTGTCGGCCGAGGCGCAGGACTACTTCGCCCGGACGACGTTCGAGTACCCCCTCATCCCCGACGTGGAGCCGATCGGGGACCTCCCCTCGATCGACGAGCTCGACGTCCCCGACATCGACCTGACGCAGCTGTCCGACCTCGAACCGACGATCGACCTCATGCGCGAGGCCGGCGTCGAGGTGTAGGTCCGCGCCGCCGCCCGTGGCCTCTCCTCCGGCCCTCCGCCGTCCCCGCCGGCTCGCCCGCCGCCTCGCGAGCGGCGCCCGCGTCCGGCTGGCCGAGGCGGACCGCCTGACGCTGGCGGCCGCCCTCCTCACCGCCGCGACGGGGGCGGTCACCTTCCTCATCGCCGCGACGCTGTTCCGCTACCACTCCGTCAACCACGACGAGGCGGTGTACCTCACGCAGGCCGCGCTGCTGCTCTCCGGCCAGCTCGAGATCCACGCCGGCGCGCTGGCCGACGCCGTCCAGCCGTGGTTCTTCATCGAGGACGGCGGGCGGCTCTACCCAAAGTACAACCCCGTCCCCGCCGCGATGTACGCCGTCTCGATGGCGCTGTTCGGCGAGCCGCGGGTGACGCTCGCGGCGGTCGCCGCCGGTAACGCGGCGCTCGTGTACCTGCTCGGGTCGACGATATTCGAGCGGCGGGTGGGTCTCGCCGCCGCCGTCTGCTTCGTCGCCTCGCCGCTGGCGCTCGTCACCTCCTCGGTGTTCCTCCCGTACGCGCCGACGACGTTCCTGAACCTCCTGTTCGCGGTCGCGTACCTCCGGAGCGTCCGCGACCGGTCGCTCCCGCTCGCGGGGCTCGCGGGCGTCGCGATCGGGCTCGCCTTCTTCGCCCGGCCGTACACGGCGGTGCTGTTCGCGGCGCCGTTCATCCTGCACGCGCTCGTCCGGACCGTCGCCGCGGTCAGGGCGGTCGTCGCGACCCGAGAGGTCGTCGCGGTCCGGGACGTCGGGAGTCCGTCGCTCCGGCTCCCCGGCACGGTCCGTCGCCACGGCCTCACCGCCCTGTTCGGGACGCTGTTCGTCGGCGTCACCCTCGCGTACAACCTCCGGATGACCGGCTCCCCGCTGACCTTCCCCTACGAGGCGTTCGCGCCGATGGACGGCCCCGGATTCGGCGAGCGCCGGATCCTCGGCCACAGCGAGGAGTACACGCCCGAACTGGCGCTTCGATCGAACGGATATGCGCTGTGGTACCTCGCCACGCGGTGGGTCGTCGCCGGGCCGCTCGGGACGCTGCTCGCGCTCGCCGGCGGCGGACTGGCGGCGCGCGGGTGGCTGTCGGGGCGGGGCGCGCTCGGGTCCGGTGGCGACGCTCAATTCGAGCGCACCGCCGGTGTCTTGGTCGCCGGCGTCGCCGGCTCCGTCGTCGTCGGCAACCTCTTCTTCTGGGGGACGAACAACCTCCTCGCGACGCTCTCGGATCCGACGGACGGGCTGGTCGCCGGCTTCGGGCCGTTCTACCACTTCGACCTCCTCGTCCCGCTGTCGCTCTTCGCCGGCGTCGCCGTCGTCGCCGGCGGGCGGGGGCTCTCCCGGCTCCGAGCGCGGCTCGCGTCCCGCGTCACGCCGGGAACCGCGCGGGCGGGTCGTCGCCGCGCTCGCCGTCATCGCGGTCCTCGGCGGGGCGCTCGGCGCGGCGGCCGCGGCCGAGGCGCCGCTCGACCGGCACGCGTCGCACGCCGAGAAGTACGAGACGGCCTACGCGCCGATCGAGGCGGCCGAGTTCGACGACGACCTCGTGTTCGTCCCCACGCCGTACGGCGAGTGGCTCGGCCACCCGTTTCAGGCGCTCCGGAACGAGCCCGGGCTGGACGGGCCGGTCGTGTACGCGCTCGACCGCGACCCGGTCGAGGACTTCGCGGTGATCGACGCGTACCCCGACCGCGAGTTCCACCGCTACGCGTACCGGGGCGAGTGGACGCCGGACCCGACCCGGCACGTCACCCCGAAGCTCGAACCGCTCGACGTCCGGGAGGGGTCGCGGGTCGGCGCGGAGACGACCGTCGGCGTGCCCGACCGCGTCCAGCGCGCGGTCGTTCGACTGGAGACCGCGCGCGGCGACGGGGACGCCGAGTACGGCGTGCGCGATCCCGACGGCTCGCTGACGGTCGACTGGTCGCTGACGCCCGCCGGCGCGCGGTTGGCCGGCGCGCCGAACGCGACCGCCCCGATCGACCCCGCGGGCGACGAGGTGATCGTGACGGTGACGCTCGTCGACCCCGCGGGCTCGACGTTCACCTACCGGCAGGAGGCGACGGTCCGGGCGACGGACGAGGGGACGGTCGAGGCGATCTGGCCCCCGGAGCGCTCCGTCTGCCGGCTCGCGGTCGCGTGCGGATCGGAGGAGACGTATCTGCCCGACGACCCGGACGCCCACGCCGAGTGGGTTGCCTTCGAGACGGACGCCGAGGCGAGCGAGGCAACGTGAGCTGACCGCTTATAATTCGTGGCCGTCGCTCGCGGTTTCGAAAACGCCGCCGGCGGCGGTCCGCTGTGCCCACAGCGTCCGTCCGGACCGCCGTCCGGCGTCCGCGACGCTCTGCGCGGCCTCAGAGCCGCCGCAGCCGCTCTTCGACGCACACCGTCACGATCGACTTGGCGATGGCGGCGCCGCCCTCGATCGGGTCGAGCTTCGTCTCGCCGAGGCGCTCGGCGTAGTCGATCGGGCGCTCGCGCACGTCGCGGCCGCGCATCAGCGGGCGGATGAGGAGCTCGGCGGAGAGGCCGGTGTTCTCGGTCCACTCGATGCCCTCGACGACGTCGCGGCGGTACGCGCGCATCCCGGTGGTGGTGTCGCGGACGCGCTCGCCCATCAGGACCGACGCGAGGAGCGCGAACGCGTGGTTGCCGAGGCGATTGAACGCCGGCATCGCCTTCGCGCCGTGGTAGAGCCGGTCGCCGCTGACGACGTCGGCGGCGTCGTTGATCGCCTCGAGGAACTCCGGGAGCGCCTCCATCGGGTAGGTGTCGTCGCAGTCGGTCGTGACGACGACCGGACGGTCGGGCGCGAGGATCGCCTCGCGGACGGCGACGCCGTACCCCTGCGGCTCCTGCTCGATCACCGTCGCGCCGTGTTCGCGGGCGATCTCCGGGGTCCGATCCGAGGAGCCGTCGACGCAGACGACCTCGGCGCGTCCGCCGGTGACCTCGTCGATGTCGTCGACGACCGTCGCGATCGCCTCCTCTTCGTTGTACGTCCCCATCACGACGCTGACGTCGTCGAAGGTGTAGTGCTCGGCGTCGTCGGCGGCGGTCGCCGTGTCGCCGTTGGAGGTCGCGTCGCCGTCGGCGGTCGCCGCGTCGCCGTCGGGGGTCGCATCGCCGTCTGTCGCCGCATCGTCCCCCGTCTCGTCGACCTCGGCGGCCGACCCGTTCGCGCTGAGTGATCCGCTCATTACCTCGTACGGGTCGCCCCACCCACTTGAGCTTTTAGGTTTGCCTAAAACAGAGTCAGAACCGGCGCTCGACGTCGTCGGCGACGCGCAGCGCCAGCGCGGCGATCGTGAGCGTCGGGTTCATCGCGCCGCCCGTGGGGAACACCGAGCTGGACGCGATCCAGCAGTTGTCCAGGTCGTGGGTCCGGCAGTCGGCGTCGACGACGCCCGCCTCGGGGTCGTCGCTCATGCGGGTCGTGCCCATGTGATGGTAGGCGGGGCCGGTCGCGTCGGGGCCGGCGACCCACTCGATATCCGCCCCCAGCTCTTCGAGGACCGACCGCTGGATCTCGTTGGCGCGCTCGATGGTCCGGAGCGCCCGGTCGCCGACGCGCCAGTGGATCTCCGGGACCGGGTTGCCGTGACCGTCGGTGCGGTCGGAATCGAGCGTCACGTAGCTGTCCGACCGGGGGAGCTGCTCGACGAGTCCGCCCATCGCCACGTGAGTGCCGTAGCCGTCGCGGAGCCGGTCTAAGAGGGCGTCCCCCCAGTCGTCGCCGGTCAGCGCCATCTCGACGGGCGAGGGCCCGGCGTAGTTGAAGAACTCCAGCTTGAACGGGGCGGTCTGCGCGTCGGCCTCGTCGTAGAACTGGTCGCAGGCGCTGGTGTAGAACCCGACGTGGTTCTGGCGCGTCGGCTCGTCGAGGGTGCCGCCGACGCCCGCGAACAGGTGGTCCATGAAGAACTTCCCGACCGTCCCGCTGGAGTTCGCCAGGCCGTCGGGGTAGTCGTCGGACTCCGAGAGGAGGAGGAGCCGCGGCGTCTCCACGCCGCCGCAGGCGACGACGAACGCGTCGGCCGCCTGCCTGTGCTCCTCGCCGTCTGGCGTCGCGTACACCGCGGCCGTGACGCGGTCGGCGTCGTGCTCCAGCCGCTGGACGGGCGCGCGGTCGATCACGGTCGCGCCCCGCTCCTCCGCGCGCTCGGCGTGGACGGTCGCGTCGTACTTCGCGCCCGCCGGGCAGACGGGCTGGCAGGTGCCGTAGCCGACGCAGGCGGAGCGGTCGTCGTACGGCTCCGAGTTGCGCGCGTTCGGCACCGAGTGCATGTCGATCCCCAGCTCCTCGCACGCCTCCGCGAACAGCGAGTCGCTGTAGGAGGGCTCGAACGCCGGCATCGGGTGCGGCTCCTCGCGCGGCGGCGCGTAGGGGTTGTCCGAGGCGCCGGCGACGCCCAGCTCGCGCTCGGCCTCGGCGTAGTACGGCCGGAGGTCGGCGTAGTCGATCGGCCAGTCCGCGCCGACGCCGCGCGCCGTCTCGGAGGCGAAGTCGTCCTCGTGGAGCCGCATCACCATCCCCTGCCAGTGGAGCGTCGACCCGCCGACCCCCTTGACGCGGGCGTGGTTCAACGGGTAGAACCGCTCGCCGGCGTTGCTGTAGGCGTCGCGCTCGCCGCCGCCGCCCCACACGTCGGGCCGGTCGTAGCTCGGGCGGATCGCCCGCTCCTGCCGCGCGAGTCGGTCGGCGGGGTCGAATCGGGGCCCCGCGTCGAGGACCACGACCTCGCGGTCCGCGGCCAGCCGGTCGGCGACGAGCGCGCCCGCGGGACCGGCGCCGACGACGCAGACGTCCGTGTTCGCGACGGGGGATCGGTCGATGTCGCGGACCGCCTCGCGATCGGTCCCTCCCCCTCGGGCGTCGCCCGCGCTCATCGCGGTCCCCGCCGGTAGCTCTCGGTCCCGCCGGGGTGTCCCTGCGGGTTCTCCAGTCCGACCAGCTCCCCGCCCGTCGGCGAGGCGTACAGCGCCAAGAGCAGTTCGTTGACGACGTAGTAGCGCACCCGCTCCGCGAGCGTCCCGTCCGGGTCCTCCGCCGCCGTGTCGGCGCCGACCTCTCGGAGGAGCCTGTCGCGGTCGCGCTCGGTGAGATCCGCGACCGGCGCGCCGTGCCACGAGCGGGCGGCCGCGTCGAGTTCGCCGACCGCGGCTCGAACCCCCTCCGCGTGGGTCGACCCGTCGAGGCGCCCGTCGAGGAAGCCACCGACGAACGCCTCGACGCCGTCGATCTCGCTCGGATAGAGGACCGTCGCGACCGCGGTCATCGACGCCCGGACGACGGCCTCGTCGGGGAGGCTGTCGCCCCCCTCGCCGCCGTCGGCCGCGTCCCCCCCGGCTCCGGGACCGTCGCTCGTCCGCCGGGCCGCGAGGGCGACCCCCCCGGTCGCGCCGACGGCGGCCAGCGCGGCCACCGCGTCGCGACGCGTCAGTTCCATATTCGGTTTAGGCCTCCCTAAACTATTATATCCGTCGGACCCGATCGACGACCGAACCGGAACTGCTAACGGTCGGTGCCACGTCCCTCCGATAACGCACCCCGTCTCCCGGACCATGAGCCTGACACGCCGGATCCGCGATTTCCTGACCGACGGCGACGGCCGCCTCCCGCCGGGACTGACCCTCCTGTCCGCGGCGATCGCCGCGACGATGATGTTCCCGCTCGCGTGGCTGGTGATCGAGGCCGTCACCGTCGAGCGAGCGCGGGCGATGGACCTCCTGTTCAGCGCCGGGACCGCCGAGGTGCTGCTCAACAGCCTGCTGCTAATGGGCGGCGTCACGGCGTTCTCGATCCTGTTGGGGGTCCCGCTGGCGTATCTCACCGCTCGCACCGACCTCCCCTTCCGTCGGTTCTGGTCGGTCGCCGCCGCGCTCCCGCTCGTCGTGCCGAGCTACGTCGGCGCGTTCGCGTTCGTCTCCGCGTTCGGCCCCCGAGGCGAGTTCCACGACGTGCTCGCGCCGCTGGGGGTCGAGCGCGTCCCGGAGATATACGGGCTCTCGGGGACGATCCTCGTCATCACCCTGTACACGTACCCGTACGTCTACCTGACGACGCGAGCGGCTCTCCTCTCGTTCGACACGACGCTGATCGAGGCGGCCCGCACGCTGAACCACGGTCGGATCGGGGCGTTCCGCCGGGTGACGCTCCCCGTGATCCGGCCGGCGATCGCCGCCGGGTCGCTGCTGGCGGCGCTGTACGCGGTCTCCGACTTCGGCACGCCTTCCATCATGCGGCTGCCGGTGTTCACCCGGCAGATATACGTCGAGTACAACGCGTTCGGCCGGGACTACGCCGCGCTGCTCTCCCTCCAACTGCTCGGGGTCGTGCTCGTCGTGCTCGCGTTGGAGTGGCTGGTCCGGTCGGACCGGGACGCCCACGGCGACGACGCGGGCACCACCGACCGACCGGTGAGCCTCGGCCGGTGGCGGTGGCCGGCGACGCTGTTGCCCGCGTCGGTGGCCGGGGTCGCGCTCCTCGTCCCGCTCTGGATCCTCCTGTTGTGGCTCGTGCGCTCGGAGGCCGGCCGGCGCCCCTCGATGGCGTTCGAGCCGATCCAGGTCGTCAACAGCGTCTCGGTCGCCGCCGCCGCCGCGGTCGCCGCCGCGCTGGCGGCGATCCCCGTCGCGTACTTCGCCGCGAACCACGACTCGCCGCTCGCGACGCTGTTCGAGCGGGCCACGTACGTGGGGTTCGCCGTGCCCGGGATCGTGTTAGCGCTCGCGCTGGTCTACTTCGGCTCCGGGTACGTCCCGTGGATCTACCAGACCCTCCCGCTGCTCGTGTTCGCGTACGTCGTCCGCTTCCTGCCGCAGGTGGTCGGCTCGACGCGGACCGCGATCCTCGGGGTCGACCCCACGCTCGTCGAGGCCGGCCGGACCCTCGGCGAGTCCTCGATGGGGGCGTTCCGCCGCGTGACGTTCCCGCTCACGCGGTCCGGGATCGTCGCCGGCGCCGCCCTCGTCTTCCTCACGACGATGAAGGAGCTGCCCGTGACGCTCATTCTCCGTCCCTCCGGGTTCGAGACGATCGTCACGCAGATCTGGCGCGCGCAGGAGGACGCCCTGTACCAGTACGCGGTCGTCCCAACGCTCATCCTGCTCGTCATCTCCGGGCTCTCGATGGTCGTCATCCTCGCGCAGGAGGGCGGCAGAGAGGGGCTCTGAGCGCGGACGGAGAGCGGGATCGCGGGAGCGACGCGGATCGACCGACGCGTACTTACCGGCCCGCGTCGACTCGCGTGTATGCTCGATGACTCGACCGTGCTGGTCACGGGCGGCGCGGGGCTCGTCGGAAGCCACCTCGCGGCCCGGCTCCTCGACCGCGGCGCGACCGTCCGCGTCGCCGACGACCTCTCGAAGGGCGACCGCGACCGGGTCCCCGACGGCGCCGACTTTATCGAGGCCGATCTGACCGAGCCGGGTGACGTCGCCGAGGCGGTCACCGGCGACCTCGATACCGTCTTCCACTTCGCCGCGTACACCGACACGAACTACGACGACGATCGGGAGCTGTTCGAGGACAACACGGCGATGACGTACAACGTCCTCGAACGCATGCACGAGGTCGACGTCGACCGGCTCGCGTTCACCTCCTCCTCGACGGTGTACGGCGAGGCGCCCCGCCCGACGCCCGAAGATCACGGTCCCCTCGAACCGATCTCCATCTACGGCTCCTCGAAGCTCGCCGACGAGGCGCTGATCTCCACGCACGCCCACTCGTACGGGGTGCAGTCGTGGGTGTTCCGCTTCGCGAACATCGTCGGCCCGCACCAGCGCGGCAACGTGATCCCCGACTTCATCCAGAAGCTCGACGACGACCCTACGAGTCTGGAGATCCTCGGCGACGGCCGGCAGGAGAAGTCGTACATGCACGTCTCGGAGTGCGTCGACGCCATCCAGTACGACGTTGAGCGCGCCGACGAGGACCTAAACGTCTACAACCTCGGCACCCGGACGACCACCTCGGTCACCGACATCGCCGACATCGTCGCCGACGAGCTCGGCGTCGACCCCGACTACGCGTACACCGGCGGGGACCGCGGCTGGACCGGGGACGTGCCGAAGATGCGCCTCTCCATCGAACGGCTCGTCGACCTCGGCTGGGAGCCGTCGATCGAGAGCGACGAGGCGGTCCGGCGGAGCGCGCGCGAACTGATCGACGAGATCGTGGAATAGCGAGTAATCGCTTCGGCTCCGTCGAAATATTCAGTCGATGGTGGGTCGTTGAGATGATGCTGAATACAGGGCGCGTATCTTACAGATGTCCCTGTCACTCCCAAACTTTGTTACTAATTACCAATATAGAGTTGTGTATTGGGCGGCCACTCCCGTGATTGGACGAGTGACAGCCTGTCTGGTGTACTCGGCGGTTCCCGGGGGCGGTCGGAGGAGCCACCAGCCATGACCGACACACCATCGGACTACCGACCGGACGTATCGAACGCCGACCAAGCCTCGGTCACCTCGACCTACAAGGACCGGGCGAGTCGAGGAGCACGACCGAGGATCGATGGCGACCGACCGACGCGCTCCGCACCCGCGCGGGGCAGACACCATCGCGTCGCCATCAGGAGGACCGATCAATGGCGACAATAAAAGGGACAGTCACCGACGCCAGCGGGACCGGCATCCAAGACGCCACCGTCACCATCACCGAATCCGGATCCGACACGCTCGAAGGCGAAACGACGACCGACGCGAGCGGCGAGTACAGCGCCAACGTGGCAGCCGACACCTACGACGTGCGAGCGAGCAAGTTCGGCTACGAGCCGGTCGAGAAACCCAGTCTCGTCGTCAACTCCGGAGCCACTGTGACCGTAGACCTGTCGACGAGTCGTGTCGAGTACAAGATCCGCGGGCAGTTCACCAACACCTACGGTATCGGCGTCTTGGGGCGTAACACCGCCGCCAGCGGCCTGCCCATCGGCGTGCTGGGGGCCGCCCCGAACGCCAGCGACGGCTACGGACTGGCGACGCCCGACGACACCCTCGTCGAAGGCGACCTTGACGCCACCAGCGGCCACACGTTAACCGTCGCTGGGGACCGAGTTATGCGGCTGGCACCGGCGGGAACGGACACGAACGACAGCGGCGTCACCTACGGTATCGGTGGCAGCGTGGTCGGCGGGTACGTCGGTAACGACGTGAACGGGTCACTCGGGGCGATGATCGGCGGGGGCGGCGGGGCCACGACGAAGGATTCGTCGGGAAGGGTGCTCGCGGGGCCCAACGAAGTGACCGACCGCTTCGGCACAGTCGGAGGGGGGTCGAACAACCGGGCCGGCAACGCCCAATCGGGCACCGAAGACGCCATGTACGCGACCGTCAGCGGGGGCAACACAAATACCGCCAGCCACCGGGGCGCGACCGTTGCCGGGGGCGTGGGCAACACCGCTAGCGGCGGCGACGCGACCGTCAGCGGCGGAACCCGGAACACCGCAAGCGCTAATTCGGCGACCGTCGCTGGGGGCTTAAATAACACCGCAAGCGCTAACTCGGCGACTGTCGCCGGGGGGTTAAATAACACTGCAAGCGCTAACTCGGCGACCGTCGCCGGGGGTAATCAGAACACCGCAAGCGATAACTTGGCGACCGTCGGCGGGGGCTTAAATAACATCACCAGCGGTTCCCAGTCGACCGTCGCCGGGGGATTCAGCAACACCGCAAGCGGTCGGCAGTCGACCGTCGGAGGGGGTTACTTTAACGATGCTCGTGGTACAAATAGCACGGTGGGCGGTGGTGGAGCCAACCGCACCGGCAAGTCGGGAACGTCGAAAGGGGAGTTCGCGACAGTCCCGGGTGGTCAAAATGCTGTCGCCAGAGAGAACTACTCGTTCGCCGCCGGCCGGCAGGCCGAGGCGTTCGCCCAGGGGGCGTTCGTCTGGGGGGACAGCAGTACCGACACCGTCCAGTCCCTGACCGACGACGAGGTCGTCTTCCAGGCCGGCGGCGGGGCCGTCGTCTGGACCACCAGTGACTTCAGCAGCGGCGTCGAACTCGCCCCGGGGGACAGCTCTTGGAGTTCGGTCAGTTCTCGCTCCGCCAAGTCCGCGATCCAGCCGGTTGACCCCGGAGAGGTGCTGGCCGGCGTTGAGGCCCTCGAGGTCAGTACCTGGGAGTACGACACCCGAGAGGGGGTCACCCACATGGGCCCAATGGCCGCGGACTTCGAAGAGGCGTTCGGTCTGGGAGGGGATCCCGAGCGGATCAGCACTGTCGACGCCGACGGCGTGTTGTTCGCCGCCCTCCAGGGGTTGTCGGACAAACTCGACGAGAAACAGGAGCGGATTGACGACCTCGAAGACGAAAGCGAACGCAAGAATGACCGGATCGACACGCTTGAGGAGGAGAACGAGCGACTTCACGACCGCCTCGCCACGGTCGAAGACCACCTTGGCCTCACTGGGACCACCGACCGCGCGCCTGAAGACGACTAACTGCTGGATCCACGCTCTGTATCGGTCACGCCATTCATCTCAGCTCCTACTGATTTCAATAGGGCCGTTACAGTACTGCTCGTTGCTGCTGACGCAATGGGGTCTCGAAAGCCCCAGTTACTCGTTTCTAATTCAGTACCGGCACGGCAACCACCTCCAGAGCCACGGTAGCGAGGGCGGCGCACGCTCGCCGCGCACTTCGGTCGTCTGCGTCGCTCACTCTCCCCGAGCCGCTTCGGAAGGCCCTTTTAACTCCCCCGACGAACGGACGGTATGTTCAGGCAGTTCCGGTCGGAGGTGGCCGACGCGCTCGGCGACGCCCTCGCCTCGCTCGACCTCCCGACCGACGACCTCGGCATCGAACGCCCGCCCGACGACATGGACGCGACGCTCGCCTCCAGCGTCGCCTTCCGGCTCGCGGGCGAGGTCGGCGGCGCGCCGCCGAACGTCGCGGGCGAGGTCGCCGCCGCGGTCGACATCGCCGGCTACGACTACCTCGATTCGGTCGACACCGCCGGCCCGTACGTCAACTTCCACGCCGGCGAGCGCTACCTCGTCGACGCGCTCGACGCGGCCGCCGCCGACGCCGGCTACGGCGCGCTCCCCGACCGGGACACGTCGGTCGTCGTCGAACACACCAGCGCGAACCCGACCGGGCCGGTCCACGTCGGCCGCGCCCGCAACCCGATCGTCGGCGACGCGGTCGCGAACCTCATGGAGTACGCCGGCTACGACGTCGACCGCCACTACTACGTCAACGACGCGGGCCGGCAGATGGCCGTGTTCACGTGGGCGTACGAGCGGTTCGACGAGTCGGACCTCGACGCCGAGCCCGCCCGCGACCGCGCCGAGTACGACCTCGTCCGCTACTACCGGAAGGGGAACGCCTTCTTAGAGGAGGCCGAGCCCGCCGCGGTCGACGCCGCGGAGAATGAGATCTCCGGGATCCTCCAGGGGCTCGAAGACGGCGACGAGGAGACGTACGAGCGCGTCGGCGAGGTCGTCGACACCGTGCTCGGCGGGATGAAGGAGTGCCTCGCGCGGCTCCCGGCGGAGTTCGACGAGTTCGTCAAGGAGACGCGGTTCATGCGCGACGGCTCCACCGACGACATCGCCGCGCGGCTCAAAGAGACCGAGCAGGCCGTCTACGAGGAGGACGCCTGGCAGTTAGAGCTCGACGAGTGGGGGATCGAGAAGAACCTCGTCTTCCTGCGCTCGGACGACACCAGCCTCTACACCACCCGCGACCTGGCCCACCACGAGTGGAAGTTCGACAACTACGACCGCGCCGTCACCGTCCTCGGCGAGGACCACAAGCTGCAGGCCGACCAGCTCGACGCGACCTTGGAGCTGCTCGGCAACGACGCCGACCGGCTCGGCCACGTCATCTACTCGTACGTCAACCTCCCGGACGGGAAGATGTCCACTCGCCGCGGGACCGGCGTGATGCTCGACGACCTGCTCGACGAGGCGATCGACCGCGCCCGCGAGGCGGTCGAGTCCCGGATGGACGACCGCATCCGCGACGACGACCTCACCGACGAGGACGTCGAGCGCATCGCCCACCAGGTCGGGATCGGCGCGGTCCGGTACGACATCGTCTCGAAGCAGCCCGCGAAGGCGATCACCTTCGAGTGGGAGGACGCGCTCGACTTCGAGGCGCAGTCGGCCCCGTTCGTCCAGTACGTCCACGCGCGCTGCGCCGGCATCCTCGCCGAGGCCGCGGCCGAAGGCGTCGACGTGCCGGGCGTGACGGCCGACTCCGGAGGAGTCGTCGACACGGACGCGCTCGACGTCGACGCGAGCGCGCTGGAGACCGACGCGGCCCGCGAGCTCCTCCGCGAGGTCGCCCGCTTCCCCGCCGTCATCGAGGAGGCGGCCGACGACCTGGAGCCGCACACGGTCGCCACGTTCACGCGCGAGTTCGCCGACGCGTACAACGCCTTCTACCGTGAGTGCCCGGTCGTGACAGCCGAGGACGACGAGCTCCGGGCCGCCCGCGTCGCGCTCGTCGCGGCCGCGAAACACACGATGGCGAACGCGCTCGACGTGCTCGGGGTCGAGGCGCCCGAGTCGATGTAGGATCGGGGCGATTGGTTCGGTCGTTCGGTCCTTTTTGATCGAAGTGGTGTCGTCGTTGGTGCGGTGAACACTTCCAAAGCCCCAGTCGCTCGTTTATAAACGATTACCGATAGATCGGCGACAAAGACCGCCAAAGCCCCAGCCGCGAGACGCACGGACGCTCGCTGTGCTCCTCGTCACTCGCTCCGCTCGTTCCTGCGGTGCTTACTTCGCCTCCGTGCGTCTCGCGACTGCCCCTTTGAGTCCTCCTCGACTGCAACCGCCCCGCTCCTCACGCCTCCCCAGCCTCGTCAGTCGTCCTCCGCTTCGCTCCGGACGACTGACTCCCTCGCACGCGCTCTTCGCGGCCGCCGATGGCGGCCGCTCCGAGGCGCGCGCCACCGCACATCGTTTATAAATAATACCGGCGCCGACGGCCCGTGTGAACCGGCACCGTCGTCTCGGCGGGGAGGTCAAAGCTTACTTACACGCACGCCGCCGTAGTTCGGGTAATGAGTAGCGACGCCCAAGCGGCGAGCGAAGACCGACGGAAGTACGAGTTCCGGAAGGTCATCGAGGAGCTCAAAGACTTCGAGGGCTCCGGCACGCAGCTCGTCACTATCTACATTCCCGAGGACCGGCAGATCTCCGACGTGGTCGCGCACGTCACCCAGGAACACAGCGAGGCGTCCAACATCAAGTCCAAGCAGACCCGGACGGCCGTCCAAGACGCGCTCACCTCGATCAAAGACCGCCTCCGCTACTACGACACCTTCCCGCCCGAGAACGGGATCGTGATCTTCTCGGGGGCGATCGACGCGGGCGGCGGCCAGACCAACATGGTCACCCGGACGCTGGAGTCGCCGCCACAGCCCGTCGAGTCGTTCCGCTACCACTGCGACTCCGAGTTCCTCACCGAACCGCTCGAACACATGCTGGAGGACTCCGGGCTGTTCGGGCTCATCGTCTTAGACCGCCGGGAGGCCAACGTCGGCTGGCTGAAGGGCAAGCGGATCGAGCCCGTCAAGTCCGCCTCCTCGCTCGTCCCCGGCAAACAGCGGAAAGGGGGGCAATCCGCCCAGCGGTTCGCCCGCCTCCGGCTCGAAGCGATCGACAACTTCTATCAGGAGGTCGCGGGGATGGCCAACGACCTGTTCGTCGACAAGCGCCACGAGCTCGACGGCATCCTCGTCGGCGGCCCCTCGCCGACGAAAGACGAGTTCCTCGACGGCGACTACCTCCACCACGAGCTCCGGGACAAGGTGCTCGGCAAGTTCGACGTGGCGTACACCGACGAGTCGGGGCTGAAGGACCTCGTCGACAACGCCAGCGAGGCGCTCGCCGATCAGGAGATCGTCGAGGACAAACGCCACATGGAGGAGTTCTTCGAGAAGCTCCACACCGGCGAGGAGGCGACCTACGGGTTCGAACAGACCCGTCGCAACCTGATCATGGGCTCGGTCGACCGGCTGCTCATCTCCGAGGACCTCCGCTCCGACGTCGTCGTCTACGAGTGCCCGAACGGCCACGAGGAGTACGAGGTGGTCGACTCGCGGCACTCCACCCCCGAGCACGAGTGCTCCGAGTGCGGCGAGCCGGCGGAGGTCGACGAGCGCGACGACGTCATCGAACACCTGATGAACATCGCCGAGCAGCGCGGGACGGACACGAAGTTCATCTCGACGGACTTCGAGAAGGGCGAACAGCTGATGGACGCCTTCGGCGGCATCGCGGGCATTCTGCGGTACTCCACGGGAGTGTAAGCTCGCGGGCGCGGAACGGACGCCGCGACGACGCTTTCTTCAGTCCGACTCGACCGGCGCCATCGCGACTTCGAGGCACGCGCAGGCGTCGGTCTCGGGGTCGAAGCAGTCGGGGCACTCCGGCTGGCGGTCGATGATCGTATCCAGCCGCTCGGCGACGGTGTCGTCGATGACGGCCTCCAACTCGTGGGCCTCCGCGCGGAACTCCTCGACGCCGAGCACGTTCGCGAGGAAGCGCTCGATGATGCAGTAGGTCTGGAGCGCGTCCCGCGCTCGGAGGATCCCGTCGTCGGTGAGCTGAACTCCCTTGTACTTCTCGTGCTCGGCGAGTCCGCGTTCCTCCAGCTTCCCGATCATCTCGTTCGCGCTCGCCGGACTCACGTCGAGCGCGTCGGCTATCGAGCCCGTCGAGGCGGGGCCGTCTTCCTGTTTCTGTACAACGTATATTGTCTTGAGATACTGGTCTGCGGTGTTCACGGCTCTCCTCCGTCGGGGATCGTCGTCGGTTCGATACGCCGGTTCATCGTCGCTCCATGACCTCCGTGACCTCGCTGACGCCCTCGGCCTCCTCTTCTCGGATCGTCCGCAGCGTCCGTAAGAGGCGATCCCGGTCGATCGTGAACTCGGCGTCCGACGCCTCGATCGCCTCGATGAGGTCGTCGTAGAACTTGTACGCCGTCTCCTCGTTGCACAGCTGATCGTACAGGATCCCGTCGAAGTCCTCGGGCTTGGTCCGCCCGTAGCGGGCGTCGACGAGCGATTCGATCTCGTCGAACGGCACGCTGTCGACCCCGAGTCCGGCGATAAGCGACTCCAACCGTTCGCGGTGGTCGGCGGACTCCTCGGCCGCGTCCGCGAGCAGCGCCTCGATCTCGTCGTCGAGATCGGCGTCGACGCCCCGGTAGTGGTGGTGCGCCCGCGCCTCGACCACCTCCTCCAACACGATCCCGATCTGTAACAGCCGGGCGAGCTGGTCGTCGGAGGCGATCCGCTGGCTCACGCTCACGGCCACCACCCGTCACCACTCGATACGCCCGTTCGCATACACTTGCATTCGGGCGCAGGCCGACTTAAGATGTTCCCCTGCAGCCGGGGGGTCGTTCGCACGGGCCGGCGCGTCGAGAGGGCCGCCGACCGCCTATATCCCGAGCCAGTCACTGTTCCGGATCTGGTGTCCCTCTCGCCGAGCGACCTTCGCCGGCTGCCGACGGACCCCGCGCGAAGCCGGGAGCGCCCCCTTCTCGCGGACCCGCTCGACGACCCAGTCGCGGATCTCCGCGATCGCCTCGTCCTCGTCGTCGGGGCTGACCCGCTCCAGTTCTTGGAAGGTCCTCTCGTAGGCGTCGTACTGCGAGCCGTCGAGCTCCTCGTTCGGTAACGCCTCGCTGGTCTCGACGATCCGCTTCATCGCCGCGGCGACCGTGGGACGCCGTATCTGTACGCGGACGCGGTCCGGGGAGTCGAACACCACTCGGTCCGTGTCCGGGACCAGCTGTTCGACGGTGTACCGCTCCGTCGGGGACGCGACCTCGCGGTCGCCGATCGTCGAGACGATCTCAGCCCCCGTGACCGGGAACTCCAGCCGTTCGAGCTCGGGTTCGACCTCGCCGAGATCCGCGGTGTCGAGCTCCGGTTCGGGCTCGTCGCCGCGTTCCAGCTCCGCGTCGACGTCGCGCCGTCGCTGTCGGTTCTCCTCGTCCCGGGCTTGGTCCTCCCGTCCCGCTTTATCATCTGCCATTCTCTCGTGTACGACTCCCGACGGTATATTGCTGTAGGTAGTGTGAAATTACTACATTCCCGAAACAATGAACGTCCGCACCGCGCTACTCGTTCCGGGCCTTCCCCTCGTGCTCGTCGATCACCGACCGCAGCCGCCGGGCGAGAGCTCCCTCGACGCTCTGGACTCGCTTCTCGTCTGCGTCGTACTCGACGAGACCGGCGGCCTCCAGCTTTGGCAGGTCGGCGTGATGCAGCCTGGTTCGGGGGCGCCGCCGCTCGGCGTCCGTCGTCGTCCCCTCGCGCCGAGACTCGCGACGAACGTCGTCGACGAGCGACTCGTGGCTCGGGAACCGGACCTCGAACTGCCACGTCGACGGAGTCCCGACGCCGTCTCGGATCTGGCCCCCGTTCGCCTGCACCGCGTCCACGAGGGCGTCCCGAGTCGCGTCCCAGTCCAGCGTGAACAGCGTGCGGTCTTCGAACACGTCGACCGGGGTGGCCCCGTCGACTGTCGGGTGCCGTTGGACTCCGTCCACGAACGAGTCACGCGAGGCGTTGTGGATCCAGAACAACGGGGCTGTGGCTCCTCCGAGGGGGACGAGCGTCTCGAGTTCGACGGTGGAGTTTCCCTCGACCGCGAGTATTCGTCCGAGTTCGAAGTTCCCGGACGACACGCGGAACTCCACGATCACACTCATTAATCGATTCCGAATGAGTGGTCCTCGACCCGCATATAAAGAAGACAGACATGGGATACCATGTTCGCGTCGAGCGTGACGGTCGACCGCTCGTTCGGTCCGGCGGTCGACTACTTGGTACACCATACTCGTGCATTATGCCGGTCCGGAGCGATCGGTGGCTATGGCCACGGTCATGGAGTTCACGAGCCCGGCGGACGAGTTCCCGCTGGGCACGGTGTTCGAGAACCTGCCGGGGGTGACGGTCGAACTGGAACGACTCATCCCGGCCGCGTCGCTCATCATCCCGTACTTCTGGGTCCGCGGCGCGCGCGCGTCAGACATCGAGGCCGCCTTCGAGGCGCACCGAGGGGTCGTGAACATCGAGCTCATCGACGATGTCGACGGAGAGTACCTCATGCGCGCCGAGTGGGAAGACGACTACTACGGCGTCCTGACCGCCCTCGCGCGAGCCAATATCGTGGTGCTCTCGGGTATCGGCACCAAGGAGGGGTGGCAGTTCGAAGTCCGCGGCGAGAGCCGCGATCGGATCGGCGAGTTTCGGACGGACTGCCAGGCTCACGACATCTCCATCGAGATCACCGCCGTCCACTCGCTGCTTCCCGTTCAGGGCGACGGGTACGACCTCACGGAGACCCAGCGGGAGGCGCTGGTGTTGGCGTACGAGATGGGGTACTTCGACTCGCCGCGGACGGCGTCGCTGGAGGAGATCGCCGCGGAACTCGGCATCTCACAACAGTCGCTGTCCTCTCGGATCAGACGCGGCCACCGCCGGCTGATCGCGAGGACGCTGATCGCGGAGTGACACGTCGCTGCTCGCGTCGGGATCCGATGACGACGGACATCCTTTCTGCTTGTAAATACCTCCTGTATCATCAGTGCCACACCTGAACCGACGCAGTGTGCTACGTCTTTATATGTCTGCCGAAGACACTGAACTCATTCTCGAGTCGTTTACTTTTCGTCCGGGGTCGGAGACGTATCTGGCACGCTACGACAAGATGGAGACTTCGGCCAGTATGGCGGTTGTTGCGACCCTCACAGAGATCTCAGACGTCGATCCGACTGAGATGGACCCCCTGTTTCAATCGATCGACGTCGAGTCGCTCGACGCGCTCTTCAGGGGTGCGACCGACGGCAACGTTCGCGTCACCTCCACGGTCGCGGGACGCGAGGTCACCGTCACCAATGACGCGGTGATCGCGAACCGCACGCCCGACGACGACAGCGGGACCGTCGGGATCGGTGAGGTCCCGTCCACGTGAACTCCGGAGACGAGACGCCGTCAGACGAGTCGGCGTTCCGCGACGAACTACGGTCCCTCCTCCGCCGCGCCCACGAGCGAGACGTCGACGTCGAGGGCGGGTGGGAGTGCCGGAACGGCGCCGAGAACCCGGACTGGGACATCATCGTTTCCGAGGTGCGAAAGCCGGACGAGTCCGAGTAGCCGCGCCGAACGCTCTTTGCGTCGAGGCGTCTCGAACGCGTCCGCGAGCTGCGGCGTCGTCGCCGCGGCCGTTTCGACGTCTCCGAAAAAACGCGACGACTCCGTCTACTGGAGCCGCTGGAGGACGAGCTCCTGAACGTCGTCGCGGGACTCGTCGACCGCGATCTCCTCTAACACGGGCACGAAGAAGCCCTCGACGAGCATGTTCCGCGCCGTGTGGGAGTCGATCGTGCGGCTCTCGAGGTAGAACAGGTCCTCGGCGTCGACCTGCCCGACCGTCGCGGAGTGCGACGCCTCGGTGTCGTGGTTGTGGATGATCAGCTTCGGCGACGCGTCGGCCTCGGCGTCGTCCGACAGCATCAGCGTGTTCTCGCGCTGGTAGCTGGACGTGTTCCACGCGTCCTCGCCGACGTCCTGAACGCCCTCGTAGACGGAGCGGGCCACGTCGTCGAGCACGCCGCGCGTGACGAGGTCGGCCGTCGTGTGCTCGGCCTGGTGCCAGACGCGGGCGTTGATGTCGAAGTGCTGGTCGTCGGTGCCGAAGAACGTCCCGACGATCTGGCTCTCGGAGCCGTCGCCGCTCAGTTCGGTCTCGACGTCCGAGCGGGTGAGCTTCGAGCCGAAGTTGCTCTCGATCCAGTCGACCGTCGCGTACGCGTCCGTCACGCCGCGCTTCAGCGAGTACGTGTACGAGTCGTCGTCGAGGTTCTGGAGCGAGCCGAACTGGACGTTCGAGTTCTCGCCCGCGGCGATCTCGACGAGGTTCGAGAAGTAGCGGTCGCCGTCGACCGCGCTGTCACCGCTCTCGATCGACTCGAGGATCGTCACCGACGACGACTCCTCGGCGACGACGAGCGTCTGGCTGAACAGCGAGCGGGAGTTCATCTCCGCGCGCACCGTCACGTCCTCGACGTCGACGCCCTCGGGGACGTAGACGAACGTGCCGGTCGTGAACAGCGCGACCGACAGCGCCGTGAGGTAGTTGTGCTCGGGGTCGAGCACCGAGCCGAAGTTCGCCTCGATGACGTCGCCGTACTCGTCGAACGCCTCGGTGAAGGGCAGGACGACGACCTCGTCGTCGCCGGCCGACCGCTCCGTGGCGTCGGACTGGTTCAGCGGGTCGACGAGCGCCTCGAAGTCGAGCGACTCCAGGTCTGTCCAGCGGCGCCCGGGCGTCTGGATGACGTCGGGCAGATCGGCCGTCTCCAGCGCCGAAAGCGCGTTCAGACGGGTCTCGAGTAGCCACTCGGGCTCGTCGCGTTCGTCGGCGATGCGTCGTACCGTGTCCTCCGAGAGGCTCTCGATTGCTTGCGTGCTCATGTTATCCGAGCGAGCCCTCCATCTCGAGTTCGACGAGCCGGTTGAGCTCGACGGCGTACTCGATGGGCAGCTCCTCCGTGATGGGCTCGATGAAGCCCGAAACGATCATCTGTTTCGCGTCGTCGTCGTCGAGGCCGCGCGACTGGAGGTAGAAGATGTCCTCGTCGCCGATCTTCCCGACGGTCGCCTCGTGGGCGACGTCGACCTTCGACTCGTTGATCTCCATGTACGGCATCGTGTCCGACGTCGACTCGTTGTCGAACATCAGCGCGTCGCACTCGACGGCGGTCGAAGAGTTCTCGGCGCCGTCGGCGATGTGGACGAGGCCGCGGTAGTTCGTGCGGCCGCCGTCCTTCGCGATCGACTTCGACTCGACGGTGGACTTCGTGTCCGGCGCGTTGTGGTACACCTTCGCACCGGTGTCGATGTCTTGGCCCTCGCCCGCGAAGGCGATAGTGATGTGGTTGTCGGAGGCGCCGCGGCCCTTCAGGATCGTCGAGGGGTACAGCATCGTTGCCTTCGACCCCATCGACCCCGAAATCCACTCCATGCGCCCGCCCTTCTCGGCGATGGCGCGCTTCGTGTTCAGGTTGTACGTGTTCTTCGACCAGTTCTGCACGGTCGAGTACTGGACGTGGGCGTCCTCGTCGACGAACACTTCCACGCCGCCGCAGTGGAGATTGAACTTCGAGTACTTCGGCGCGGAACAGCCCTCGATGTAGTGGACTTCCGAGCCCTCTTCGGCGATGATGAGCGTGTGCTCGAACTGGCCCATCCCCTCGGAGTTCATCCGGAAGTACGCCTGCACGGGCATGTCGACGGTGGTATTCTCCGGGACGTAGACGAACGAGCCGCCGGACCAGATGGCGCCGTGGAGCGCCGCGAACTTGTTGTCGCTCGGGGGGACGCACTTCGTCATGAAGTGCTCGCGGACGAGCTCTTCGTGCTCCTGGACGGCCTCGTCCATGTTACAGAAGATGACGCCCTTCTCTTCCCACCGCTCCTGCATGTTCTGGTAGACGACCTCCGACTCGTACTGGGCGCCGACGCCGGAGAGCGCGTTCTTCTCGGCCTCCGGGATGCCCAGCTTGTCGAAGGTGTCTTTGATTTCGTCCGGGAGCTCGGTCCAGTCGTCCACGCCGGCGCGGACGTCGACGTCCGGCCGGATGTACGGGATGATCTCGTCGACGTCGACCTCGCTCAGGTCCGGCTGGCCGGGCCAGTCGGTCGGCATCGGCATCTCCTGGAACTGCTTGAGGGCGCGAAGGCGCCGCTCCAGCATCCACTCCGGTTCGTCCTTGTCCTCCGAGATGACGCGGACCGTCTCCTCGGTGAGGCCCTTCTCGGTCTGGAAAGCGGACTTCTCCTCCTTCTTGAACTCGAAGCGGGCCTCGGTGTCTGTCTCTTTGAGATCGTCTTGTTGTGAACTCATGATATTATGTTACGTGTTCCCCCGTTTATTCCTGTTGCGTGACCATTTGTGGTTACGCCGCATCGAACGCGTCCTCGCGGACCCAGTCGTACCCCTTGTCCTCGAGCTTCTCCGCGAGTTCCGCCCCGCCGCTCTTGACGACTTGGCCGTCGAGCATCACGTGGACGTGGTCGGGCTCGACGTAGTCTAAGATTCGCTGGTAGTGGGTGATCTGGAGGACGCCCGTGCCCTGCTCGTCGCGGAGGGCGTTGATTCCCTCGGAGACGTCTTGGAGCCGGTCGATGTCGAGCCCGGAGTCGATCTCGTCGAGCACGGCGATCGCGGGCTCCAGCATCGCGGCCTGCAGAACCTCGTTCTGCTTTTTCTCCCCGCCGGAGAAGCCGGCGTTGAGGTAGCGCTGCATGAACTTCTCGTCCATGTCGAGCAGCTCCATCTTCTCCGAGAGGATCTGCTGGAACTCGGCGACGCCGATATCGCCGTCGTCGGCGGCGCCCTCCATCGGGGAGGTCTCGTAGCCCTCGTCGTCCTCGTCGGCGTCGGCCTCGTCGGCCTCCTCGTCCTCGAACAGCTCCTCCCGCTCGTCCGCCTTCGCGTTGAGCGCCTGCCGGAGGAAGTTCGTCATGGTGACACCCTCGATCTCCGCCGGGTACTGGAAGCCGAGGAAGATGCCGAGCGCGGCGCGCTCGTTCGGCTCCATCTCCAGCAGCTCCCAGTGATAGTCGTCGTCGTCGAGGTCGGCGCTGATGTCCGCGACGTCCTCCTCGTCGAGGTGGAGCAGGACCTCGCCGTCGGTGACCTCGTACGCCGGGTGGCCGGCGATGACCTTCGCGAGCGTCGACTTCCCGGAGCCGTTCGGCCCCATCAGCGCGTGGATGTCGCCGGACTCGACGGTCAGGTCGACCCCGCGAAGGATGCGTTCGCCGCCCTCTTCCGCCACTCGTGTGTGAAGATCGTTGATTTCGAGAGTAGCCATGTGTATTCTCGTGCCTCGTACGTTGACGGTAGTGGTTGAGGCGGTTAATGGTTACGCATCCCCCCGACAAAACTCTCGAATCAAGCAAGAATTTTTCCAACGATCGAAAACTGCTTTCAGCGAGACGACCTGTCTACATGAACGAGCCGAGTCCGGTCTGCTCCTGTCCGGTCTTGACTTCCTCCCACGACATGCCGAGCGCCTCGATGACGCGCTCGATGGGCCCTTTCAGCGTCTTGTCGAGCATCTTCTCCCAGTCGACCTCGAACTCCTCCGGGACCTGGTCGGCGTACTCGAAGCAGATCACGTCGGGGTCGCGCTTGAACTCCCCGTACAGGTGGTCGCGCTGCGGGTCGAGCCCCTTCTCTCCCTCCATCCGCTGCCAGAAGTCGGGGTGGACCTTCTCGATGTAGAGCCGCTTCGGCTTCGACCCGCTCCCGAAGTTGGTCCCGAGCATGCGGTTCGCGTACTTCGCGCCGCGGACCTGCGCGGTCGGCGTGTCGTAGGCGTCCAGCTTCTTGCCGATCCCGCCCGGGATCCCGATCTCGTCGAGGTCCATGTCGCCCTCGAGCACGCGGGCGATGACGTCCACGAGGTACGTCTTCACCTCTTCCATGTCCTCGTCGATGTCGTCGCCCGTGACGATCGTCTCGATGACGTTCTGCTGGACTTCCTTCGTGATGCCGGCGATGTCCGACCGCTTGTACTCGAAACCGGTGATGTCGATGTCGTCGACGTCTTTGCCCTCCTTCCAGATGATGTGGCCGGCGTAGCGCTTCTTCTTGCCCGCCTGGAAGAACCGCCGGTAGAGCTTCTCGAACTCGATCTGGAAGCGATGGAACTCGGCGTTCAGCTCGTCGCGCGCGAAGTCGTCGTAGCGCTCGTTGATGTGGTCCTCTATCTCGAAGGAGGTCTCGATCGCCTCCTCTTTCGACATGTCAGACAGAGAAAGCATGACGCTGTCGGTGTCGCCGTAGGCGACTTCGTAGTCGAGCTCGTTCGCGGCCTCCTCGGTGAAGTCGATGACCTCGCGACCGGTCGCCGTGACGGCCGCTGCGCCCTCTTTGTCGTAGAGACGGAACCGGTCCCATCCCGTCACGCCGTACAGCGACTGGCCGACGAATTGGAACTTCCCGTTCCGCCCCGCGAGGAGCGTGTGGTTGTCCTCGACGGTCACGCAGTAGACCCCGTCCTCGGCCTCGCTCCGGGACCCGCTCCGATGCATCCGGAGCGTGTTCTTCCCGCCTTCCGTGACGTAAATCCGCCAGCTCCCGCTGTCGCGGTTGTAGCTCGCGGTGATCCCGAGGTGGGCACACAGGCGGAGCACGTCGTCTCGAAGCCGCTCGCTCGACGTCGTGTACCGCCACGATCCGGTCTGCCGGTCGCCGTCGCCGTCGATCAGCGTCTCCAGGAACGCGCGTTTCTGCGCCACGCTCGCCTCGAAGACGCGGTCCGGGATCCGCTTCTCGAAGCTCCCGTCTCCACAGCTGTCTCGGAGGAGGTCCCCGAGCAGCTCCGAGGTGAACTGGTAGCTGTGGTCGTCGACGTAGTAGTCTAGTTCCATCCGATCGAGGAGATCCCCGATCGTCTCGCGGTCGGAGTCGCCGCCGTCCGCCACGGCGTCCTGCGCGATCTGTATCGTGGTCGCGGAGCCGCGGAGGTTGTCGCCGAACCGCTTCTCCTCGGAGGTGTACACGTTCCCTTCCGTGACGTACCACGCGAGCAGTTCGAGGAAGTCGTCCCCGTCGTAGGTCCGCGGGACCCACTTCCGCCCGGACTCCCGGTGAACGTAGCTCGTCTCGCACACCGACTCGACGTACTCGCGGTGTTCCTCGAACTCCGCCGCCGTGAACACGTAGCCGGTCTCGCCGACGTCCGCCTTCGGAACGCGCCGCGGCGTCCATCCCAGTTCGGCGGTGAACGTGTGGCCGTGGACGCTCGGTCGGACCCACACCTCGTAGTCGCCGTCGACGAGTTCGGTCAGATCGATCTCGTCGACCCGTTCGCCGTCCGGTCCGTCCCAGTCGTGGGGAAGCTCGTAGTTCGTCGCCCGGTCGAGGTCGCCCGCCTCCACGAAACTGTACCCGTCCTCGGTGATCCCGTTCGTCTCGTTCTTTCGGACGAGCATCCGGTGGTTCGGCGTCACCCGGAAATCGATCTTCGAGGTCTCGACGTCGACGAGTTCGCCTCGGTAATCGGGGTACGCGTGGGTCTCTTCGACGGTCTTCGCCACCATCTCCTCCGTGTCGGGATCGAGCGAGTACACGGCGTCGCCGACCTCCAACTCCGTGATCGACCGTACGCCGTCGGGCGTCACGACCTCGGTGTCCGGCGTGAAGCAGTTCATAATAACCTTGACAGCTCCCTGCTGACGGTCGTACTGCTCGTACGGCTCGGTGCCGGGGTCGTGGTCGTTCCGGAGGGACTTCTTCTCCTCGCGCTCGGAGAGGAGTTCGTCGACCATCTCGCGCATGATCCCGTCCGGCTCCTTCTGGAAGTGGGTTCCGTTGGGCGCGACGTACGTCTCGCCGTCGTACTCGGCGGGGTCGACCTTCGTCTCCGGGCCGGCGTTGATCGTCACCATGCACATCGGGTACAGCGACTGTCCGATCCATTGGAGGTGGCCGTTCCGTCCGGCGAGTACAGTGTGGTTATCCTGGGCTGTGATACAGTGTACTTGTCCGTCGTGCGGTTCGGTCGTGGCGTTCGCCTTTTTCAATGACCCTTGCTTTCCGATCGAGACGTACCACGTCCCGTCGGACTGTTTCGTAACCGTCGGCTTCTCGCCACACCGCACTCCGAGCCGGACGGCGTCCTGTTTCAGCCGATCGCTTTTGGTCCAGAACTTGTTGAGTCCGCTTTCTGTCCGGCTCCCGTCGCCATCGATGAGCGTGTCGAGCAGATGACGAAGGTGGCCCGCGTCGAGACCGAACACCCACTCCGGAAGATGTTTTTCAGAGAACCCGTCGCCGCAGTGATCCCGGAACCAATCGTGAAGGAATCGGTTTGAGATTTTGAACCGCGTTTCGTTGCTCGCGTAGTTCAGATCAATCCGTTCTAACAGATCCCGGATCGACTCTCGACCCTGCGGATCGCGTTGATGTAACACGATCCCGGGAACCTCACGAACAAAACTTCCCTCCGTGACGAACCAGCCCATCAGTTCAAGCCAGTCGTCCATGTTGAAGGAGAGGGGCATTTCAGCGTGTCCGCGATCGTATTTAAGAAGGGTCTCGTCGGCGTGTTCCTCGATCTGTTCGCGGTTCTGTCGATACACCTCGATCGGTATCAGATATTTTCCGGCTTTTCCATCAACCGTCGCGAGTCGAGATGTTCCCTTCGCCCGATCGAGTTCAGACTCGATTCCCACGGGCATCGCTGCTCGGAATCCGGTCAAGCCGTCGTGAGCGTACACGGCGACGTGGCCGTCTTCGACCTCCTCGAAAAGGTCGAACTTCTCGCGTTTCGATCCGGCCATCGGTTCGTGTATGGGGAATGCGAACCGCTCGTATTCCGGCACATCACGGTATTCGCTGAACTCGAAATCCGACGGGCCGAGATCGCTCCATCCGCGGCTCTGTGACAGGAGGAACCGGTGATTCTCCGTCACTTTAAAATCGTGCGTGTTCCCGCTGACGTGGTGTAGCTCGCCGTATTCGTTTTGGTACGAATGAGTCTCGGCGACTGGCTTGATTTCGCACTCAAACGTTTCTGAATTCAACGTGTAGACGGGATCGCCGACATTCAGTTCTGTTATCGGCTTGAGCCCGTTCGGCGTTGCGACGTCCGTGTCGGCGCTGAAACACTTCAGGTCCTGGACCGTCACCATCTCCTTGACGCCGGTGATCGGGTCGAAGACGGCGCCGCCCTCGAACTCCTCCGACTCCTGTTGGCCCTTCGTCGGGAGCGCGAACTTCCCGAACGCCTTGTGGAGGACGTACATGTCGACCGTGTCGCCGGGGGTCGGCGCGTCCTCGATCTTGCAGCCGACGAAGGTGCGCACCTCGTCCCAGAAGGCGATCACGTCCTGCTTCCGGTCGATCTCGACGCACAGCTCCACGTCGCGGATGCTGTACTCCAGCAGGCGCTCGGGGTCCTGCTCCCAGAGGTCGCCGATGTCGCCCGTATACCGCTCCTTGCCGACGCCGAGCTCGCGCTCGCCGACCGCGTCGAGCCGGTACGACTCCAGCTCCGTGAACATTGTCCGCTTGTACGCGTACAGCAGGTCGAAGACGACCCGGCCCTTGATGTCGGGGCCGCCCCAGCCGGAGCGCCACACCTCGCCGATCCGGGAGAGCCGATCGACGGAGAGGTCGTACTGGCTCCCGTCGTCGAGCACTTCCATGCGATCGAGGAGATACGGCGCGTCGAAATCCTCGAAGTTCCACCCACTAAAAAGATCTGGGTCGGTGTCGTCGATGTAGTCGACGAACGCGTCGAGCATCGCGGCCTCCTCGGTGAACGTCTCGACCCGGAAGTCGATCTCGCCGTCGCTCGCGATCCCCTCGTAGTCGGGGAGGTCCTCGGGCGGCGGGATCTCGGCCTCGGGGGCGTCGTACAGCCAGACGACGTACTCGTCGTCGTAGGAGTCGTGGCTCGTGAGACAGATGATCGGCTCCTCGCCGTCCTCGGGGAACCCCCGGCGGTCGTCGACCTCGATGTCGAAGGTGTTCACGCGGAGGTCGGCGTCGACCTCGGCCGGCTCCAGCTGCCCCTCGTGGACCTGCATCGTCCCGGAGCCGTCGTCGAGCCGGCGCTCCTCGACCCGCATCCCGCCGTTGATCCCGTTGTCGATCAGGAAGCGGTTCGGGAAGAGGATGTCAGCCTCGAAGCTGGTCTCGAAGTCGTCGCGGATGTTCCCGACGTCGCGGGGCGTCCGGGTGACGATCCGGGTGAGCGGCTCGCCGCGGATGCTCTCGTACGGCTCGCCGTCCGGGCCCTCCTCGCGCGTCCCGATCACGACGTCGTACGCCTCGACGGGGTCGCGGTCGAGGTCGGCGGTGGGGACGTAGAAGTACGGCTCGACGCCCAGCACGCGGACGTGCTCGCGGACGTCGTCCTCGACGTCGCGGTCGACGGTCGCCGCCGGGCGCCGGCCGAAGACGTGAACGACGGGGTACTCGTCGCTCCCGTATCCCTCCACGGCGTAGTCGATCTGGGTGATCATCAGCTCGACGGTCCCGGTCGACTCCGGGAACTTCGCCTCGTCGACGTCGACGACGTCGCTGACGCGGCCCCGCCCGCCGCCGGCGACGACGGCCGCCTCCTGTGCGGCGAGGTCCTCCCGTTCGGTTTCCGTGCCGCCGTGCTCCCCCTCGTCCGCGTCCGCGGGCGACGAGAAGTCCGACAGCCCCGACTGAGTCATATCGGTCCTTCGGCGGCACCCGGCTAAAAAACTCGGCTTTCGGGTGCGGCGAGGACTCGCGCCACGGAAAGGCCTTTAATGTGTGATGACTTACCACGGTCCATGTCTTCGGACCCACGTTCGGAACCCGAGGTGGCTCGCCCGACCGGTCGCGACGCGGTCGACGCCGAGGTGGAGGTGTACGAGGACGACGGGAACGTGGTGCTGTTCGACGCCGCGAACCCCCTCGCGTGGGTCGAGGCGAGCCGAACGGTCCGGCTCGCAGACGCGACCTGACGCGGCGCTTCGGTTCCGCGCTCGTCTCACGTCCGTAGTGGCGGTGCCGGCTTCTCCGCGGCCGCGCCACCTTCCCCGCGGACGCGACGTCCCGGTCGCGACCGGACGGAACCCCTTTGCCTCGCCCCCGCGTACGACCGTACGTGTTCAGCCTCGACGAGGACGACGAGGGCGAGGTCTCCTTCGGCGAGAGCTCCGACGCCGAGCGGGAGATGACGCCGGACATCCCGAAGGCCCCCTCGGTGAAGACGTTCGACGACGGGGGCGACTTCGAGGGCGCGAGCGACGTCGACTCCGGCACGCTCCGCGCGTTCGTGGTCGCCGTGATCTACGCCAACGCCGCGGTGTTCCTCGTCGCGCTCGGCCCGATGGTTTGGTACTTCGAGGGGTGGTCGCGCGTCGGTCCGGTCCTCCTCGTCGCCGGGCTTCTCGCCGGCGTTCGGACGTACCAGACGTACCGTGCCTGGGAGCGCTCTCGGGACGAGGCGGCCGACGCGGATGCCGATACGGATGGTATCGATGCCGACGCGGACGCTGTCGAGGCCGCTCGCTCCGGGGCTGCGGACGCTAAGGCCGACGACGCTGCCGACGCCGATGACGCTGACGACGCTGACGACCCGGACGACGCTGACGACGCTGACGACCCGGACGACCACACGCCCCCGGAAGCGTAATGAATTGGGGACTCTCTCCTTCGCCTATGCAGACGGTCCGCGACGCCGACGGCGACACGTACCTCCTGGTGAAGCGCTCCGCGGAGTCGAGCCGCGTCCGCGACCCGGCCACGGGCGCGGAGCGCTACGTCGACAACGACGAACTCAGCGTCGTCGACGGGGAGTCGCCGCTCGCGACCGCGGCCTCCGGAGTTCCCTCGTCGGTCCGCAAAACGATGCGCGCGGTCCACGACGACCGGTCGCTCGGCCTGCTCGCCGTGGTCGTCGACGAGGGGCCGCTCCCCGTGATCGAGCTGCTCGACGCGACGGAGCTGTGCGAGTCCGACCTCCACGGGACGGTCACCGAGCTCCGCGCGGCCGGCCTGATCGCCGAGGTCGACGTCGACGGCCGGCGGGGGTACGCCGCGACGGACGACGCGAGCGAGGCGATCGAGCTCCTGCGAGGCGGGCCTGAGGCGGACATCGCCGCGGGGCGCGACCGCGCCGAGGGCGGCTGAGCGACGGCCGAGATCAGTCGTCCGCGAGCGACGCGGCGTCGAGCTCGGCGGCGTCCGCGCGGCGGGCCGTCGAGCGGTTCGAGCGCGGCTCCTTCTCGACGGTGACGAGCTCGTCGGCGGCGCCCACCAGCTCGTCGTCGTGGCTAACGATGAGGATCTGCTCGACGCCGAAGCCGCGCATCTCCTCCACGAGCCGGACGAGCCGGGAGACGTGCCCGGAGTCGAGGAAGACGGTCGGCTCGTCGAGGATGAGCGGCGGGGTCGGCGCGGCGCCTTCGATCCCCTCGGAGAGCAGCCGGTAGATCGCGCAGCGTAGCGAGAGGTTGAACAGGGCGCGCTCGCCGCCGGAGAGCTGCTCGGGATCGAGCGCCTCGCCGTCCTTCTGGTAGACCGTGAGCGCGTACTCGCCGTCGAGCTCGATGTGCGAGTAGGCGTCGTTGCCGTACACCAGATCGAACGTCTCGTTGAGCGTGCGTTCTAACTCGGCGACGTTGCGCTGGCGGAGCTCCGCGCGGAGGTCGCCGTACATCGCCTCCAGCTCGCTCGTCTCCCCGTGGAGCCCCTCCAGCGCCTCGACGGTCGTCGCCAACTCCGCTCGCTCCCCGCGGAGGGTCTCCAGCTCCCGAATCTCGCCGTTCACGCTCCCGATCGCGTTCTCCAGCTCCGTCCGCCGCTCCGCGAGCCGATCCAGCTCCCCGTCGACGCGTTCGAGGTACTTCTCGGCCTTCTCCTTCCGCGTCTTCGCCTCCTCGACCGCCGCTTCGTCGACCGCGGCCGCGAGCTCGTCGCGCCGCTCGCGCTTGTCGGCGAGCCGGTCGCGCCGCTCGTCGTTGAGCTCCCCGAGCGTCTCCCGTTTCTCGCGGCGGCGCTCGATCGCCGACTCCGCCTCCGAGATCGCCCCTACCCGCTCCTCGACCGCGTCCACCGCTTCGCGGGCCTCGTCGAGCGCACCGAGCGACGCTTCGAGTTCCGCAACGCGGTCCGCGGCCGACTCGGCCTCCTCGCGCTTTTCCGCGGCGACATCGCGGATCTCGTCGGCCTCCTCGCGCTTCTCCGCCGCGGCCTCGCGCTTTTCCGCCGCGGCCTCGCGCTTCTCAGCCGCCTCCGACCGGCGCTCGTCGACGCGCTCTTCGAGCATCTCCGTCGTCTCGTCGATCTCGTCGAGCCGGTCCGCGGCCGCCGCGAGCCCGTCCAGCTCTTCGATCCGCTCGTCGAGGCTCTCCTCGCGTTCGCGGGCCGATTCCAGCTCGGCCTCCAGCTCGTCGACGCGCGCCCGGTCATCTTCGATCCCGGCCGCGTGCGGCGAGTCCTCCACCGGCTGGCCGCACTCGGGACACTTGCCGGCCGCGAGCAGCTCCTCGGCCTCCGCGACGCGTTCGCGAGCGTTCTTCAGCTCCGCGGACAGCTCCGCGATCCGCTCGCGGACCTCGCCGCGTCGCTCGCGAAGCGCCTCGTGCTCGTCGGCGACGTCGTCGCGGTCCACGTCGGCAGCCGCGAACCGTTCGCGGAGGGTCTCGGCCTCCTCGCGGAGCTCCTCGATCGAGGACTCGCGCTCGTGGGCCTCGTCGTCGGCCGTCTCGGCCTCGTCGGCGAGGTCGTCGGCCTCTCCCTCCAGCTCCGCGGCGCGGTCGGCGAGGTCGTCGGCCTTCCCGGCGAGGTTCGTCGCCTGGTTACGGAGCGCCTCGGCGCTCACCCGTCCGTCGTCGAGCTCTTCGCGGATCGACGCCTCGCGCTCGTCGAGCTCCGCGCGGCGAGCGGCGACGGTCTCCTCGTCGGCCGCGTCGAGGCCGGCGTCGTCGAGCCGCTCCCCGATCCCGGCCTCGATCTCGTCGATCCGCTCTCGGGCCTCCCGGATCGCGTCCCGGTGCTCGTCGCGCTCGCGCTCGGCCTCGCGGATCGCCTCCTCGATCTCGCCGATCTCCGCCTTCACCGACTCCAGCTCCTCCCGCTTCTCCGCGTGGGTCGAGAGCGTCTCCGCGGCGTCGTCGCGCGTCTCCTTCGCCCGATCCCGCTGGTCCTCGTAGCGTTCGATCTCGTCTGTCACCTCCGAGAGGTCGCTCTCGAGCCCGTTGAGCCGCTCGTGGAGGTCGCGATCCTCCTTCGCCGCGATCTGCTCGTCGAGCTGGTCGAGCCGTCCGCGGCGGTTCTCTAACACGTCCTCGACGCCGAGCCGGGCGTCCCCGGCGCGCTCGCGGTACTCCTCTAGCTTCCCGAGTTGGAGCAGGTCGTCGATCGTGTCCTGGCGCTCCCGCGGACTGGCGTCGATCAGCTCGTTCACCTCTCCCTGCCGCACGTACGCGCAGCCGACGAACGCCTCTGCGTCCATCCGGAGCAGCTCGGTGACGAACTCGCGCACGGCCCGCGCGCCGTCGCGGGTCACGTCGCTCTCGTCGGTCGATTCGAGCGTGCACTGGTGGTCGATCCGGTCGTCGTACACCCGGAGCCGCCGCTCGATCCGGTACGGCGTCCCGTCGTGGGTGAACCACAGCTCGACTTCGGTCTCCTCTTCGCCCTTCGTGACGACGTCGTCGAGGGTGCCGCCGAGCGCTTTCGACCCGTACAGCGCGAAGAAACAGGCCTCTAAGAGCGACGACTTGCCGCTCCCGTTGAGCCCGTGAATGACCGTGACACCCCGCGTCAGCCGGAGGTCGGCGTCGCCGTACGGCTTGAAGTTCGAGAGCCGGATTCGGTCGAAGTTCACAGGTAATCCTCCATGGAGACTTGGCCGTCGGTCGCGGCGGTCTCGGGGGCCCGTTCGCCGTCGTCGTCGCCGTCTTCCGCGGTGTCGTCGCCGGCCCCGGTCTCCTCGTGCGCCTCGTCCCTCTCGTCCGCGTCGCCGTCGTCGCCTTCCTCGGCGTCGCCGCCCGCTCCGCCCCCTTCGAACGCGTCGAGGTCGTCGATTCGCTCCTCGACCCGCCCCTTCACCGTCTTCCTGACGTTGCTGTCGGGGAGCGTGTCGTCGCGGACCGCCTCGTCGACGTCGCGGGCCGCCTCGGAGAGCGCCATCTCCTCGATCCGCTCCCGCACGGCGTCCTCGGGGTCGGCGAAGCTCACGTCGCGCTCGGCGTCGGTCTCGACCTCGCGGCGGTCGGTGACACGGGCGATGAGCGCCCCCTCCTCGGTCGCGAACTCCTCGATCGCGGCCGGGGTCACCGGCTCGCCCTCGCCGGTCACGTCGACGAGCACGACCGCGTCGTCGAGGTCGTGTTGGCGGACCTTCTCCCGCACCCGCGCCGCGCCCTCTCCCTCGCGGAGGTCGACTTCGACGAAGACGAACGGGCGCGTGTCGAGCGCGCGCCGCCGGATATCCACGCGGTCGTCGCCGCCCGCGGCGTCCGCGTCGAAGGTGACGAGGTTGTAGCCCCTCCCTTCCTTCTCGCTCGCGCTCGCGCGCTCGGTGGACCCCGGGTAGGTGACCCACGTGTCGCTCACCTCAGCGACGTCGGGCGTGTGGTTGTCGCCGAGGAGCATCGCGTCGAACGCGACGTCGCTCTCCGCGAGCACCGCTTCGGTGTCCCAGTCCGCGTAGCCGAACGGCTCGAAGAGGCCGTGCGCGACGAGGGCGGCGTAGTCGGCGTCGTGGTCCGCGAACGCGTAGTCGAGGTCGTCCCGGCGGGAGACGGGGACGTGGTCGAGCCCGTAGAACGCCGTGTCGCCCACCACGGTCGGCTCGTCGCCGAGCCGTGTCGCGAGCCCCAGCCGCTCGAAGAGGTCGAGCCACTGGCCGCCCCGCGTCGATTCGTGATTGCCGACGACCGCGAGGAGGGGGATCCCGGCGTCGTCGAGCCGACGGAGCACGGAGATGGTGCCCATCAGGTCGACGAGCTCGGGACGTCGGTCGTGGAAGAGGTCGCCCGCGTGGATCACCGCGTCGACGTCGCCGTCGATCGCGTCGTCGATCACGGCCTCGAAGGCGTCGAGGAAGTCCTGTCGTCTGACCGGCGAGTGGTACTGCGCGTACCCGATGTGGGTGTCGCCGGTGTGGATCACCCGCGTCATCTGCCCGGACGTTGGCCGGTGTCGGGTTTAGGGGTTCCGGGGGCGGAGCGGAAGTGGTCGGCGGTCCGGAGAGCGGGCCGCCGTCCGACCGCTCCTCACCGGCCTCCGCCGGCCGCCGCCTCCCGAAATCCTCGGTAGGCCGACAGCGCCGCGCGACCCCGCTCGGCCGCGGCCGCGTCGCCGTCGCGCTCGGCGGCCGCGACCGCCTCCTCCAGCCGGTCGAGTCCGACAGATTCGACGAACCCGGCGGCGCGCCGCAGGTCGGTTCGCGCGGCCTCGGCCTCGTCGATCACGGCGGCGTACGGCCGGGTTGCGGTGTCGGTACGCGTCGCCAGCGCGGCCAGGGCCCGCTTGACGCCGGTTGTCGAGACCACGGCGTCCCTGCGTCGGTATCGGGGATAAGATGATGGCTCTCGCCCGCCTCCGTCCACGTCGCTGCCGACCCCTGCCGACTCACACCGCGAGCGTGTACAGCCGCTTCCGGGCGTCGGTGAAGGAGAACCGCGAGTCGACCACGTCCTCCTCTTCCAGCCGCGAGAGCGCGTACCTGACGGTCCGGGGGGGCAGCAGCGTCTCCTCGGCGAGTTCGCTCTGCGTCAGCGTGTCGTTGTAGTCGAGGACCTTCGCCACGAGCTTCGCGCTCGGGGGAAGATCGCGGACGGCGCTCCAGCGGTCCGTGACGTCCTCGTCGGCGGTGACGGCGTCGGTGGTGCTCATGCGTACTCTCTCATATCTCATGCCGACAAATAATATTTACTATCCATATTCATTACTATTGGTCATTCATTCGGCGATCCGTCCCGCTCTACTCTCCCCCACCCGAAACCTCTTACGCGCGAGACGCCTTATTACGGACAATGACTGACACCGTCGAAGACGTCGAGATGCCCTACGACGAAGGGTCGGCGTCGAGACAGGAGAAGATCGAGTCCCTCCAGGATGAGCTCGACGTGCTGGAGTCGCAAAACGAGGAGATGCGCGACAAGCTCCTCGACGCGAACGCGGAGAACAACAAGTACCAGCAGAAGCTCGAACGGCTCACCCACGAGAACAAGAAGCTGAAGCAGTCCCCGCTGTTCGTGGCGACCGTTCAGGAGATCACGCCCGACGGCGCCGTGATCAAACAGCACGGCAACAATCAAGAGGCGCTTACGGAGATCACCGCGGAGATGCGCGAGAAGCTCGATCCCGACGACCGGGTCGCGGTCAACAACTCCCTCTCGGTCGTGAAGAAGCTGGAGAAGGAGACGGACGTGCGGGCCCGCGTGATGCAGGTCGAGCACTCGCCCGACGTCACCTACGCCGACATCGGCGGGCTCGAAGACCAGATGCAGGAGGTCCGCGAGACCGTCGAGATGCCGCTGGAGCACCCGGACATGTTCGAGGACGTCGGCATCACGCCGCCGAGCGGCGTTCTGCTGTACGGGCCGCCGGGCACGGGGAAGACGATGCTCGCGAAGGCCGTCGCCAACGAGACGGACGCGACGTTCATCAAGATGGCCGGCTCCGAGCTCGTCCACAAGTTCATCGGCGAGGGTGCGAAGCTCGTCCGCGACCTGTTCGAGGTCGCCCGCGAGAACCAGCCCGCCGTCCTCTTCATCGACGAGATCGACGCCATCGCCTCGAAGCGCACCGATTCGAAGACCTCCGGCGACGCCGAGGTCCAGCGGACGATGATGCAGCTGCTCTCCGAGATGGACGGCTTCGACGAGCGCGGCGAGGTCCGGATCATCGCCGCGACCAACCGCTTCGACATGCTCGACCCGGCCATCCTCCGTCCGGGCCGGTTCGACCGCCTCATCGAGGTGCCCGAGCCGAACACCGACGGTCGCGAGATCATCTTCCAGATCCACACCCGGAAGATGAACCTCGCGAGCGACATCGACTTCGACGAGCTCGCCGAGATGACCCCCGACGCGTCCGGCGCCGACATCAAGGCCATCTGCACGGAGGCCGGGATGTTCGCCATCCGCGACGACCGCACCGAGGTCACGCTCGACGACTTCCTCGAGGCCCACGAGAAGCTCCAGCAGGACGACGAGAGCGGCGCGGACGACTCGCTCGCGTTCGCCTGATCACCGCCGACGCTACCGGCTTCAGATCGGTTTTTCTGCCGTCACGACGGTTCGGCCGTTACAGCGCCCGCACGATCAGATACGGAACCGCGAACAGCAGGACGAAGATCAGTCCGGTCGCGAGCGCGTAGCCGACGCCGACGCCCGCGAGCGCGCGCCGCCCGCCGTCGGTCGGGAGATCGAGGTTCATACCGTTCACTCCGCGGCCGCATAATTAAATACTGTCTCCGGCTCCCGGCGACCAGCCGGCGGGACTCAGACGTCGCCGGCCATCGCCCGGAACAGCGCGTCGGCGAGCTCGTCTCGGTCGACCCCCTCCGGCCCGTCCTCTCCCGTCGGGTCGATCCGCGGTGCGACGGTCCCGCCGCCCATCCGCGAGTGGCCGCCTCCGTCTCCGTTTTCGACGTCCGAGAGGACCGATTCGATCGCGTTGCCCATGTGGACCCGATCGTCACGGGAGCGCCCGGAGAGGTGGACCGTCCCGTCCCGCTCGCCGATCACCACGACGGCGCTGACCCCTTCGAGCTGGATCAGCTCGTCGGCCGCCTGCGGGATCGCGTCGACGTTGTTCACGCCGCCCACGTCCGCCACCGCGAACGAGCCCTCGACGCGGCGCCCGGCGATGGCTCGCGCCTTCACTTCCAGCACCTCCGCGTCGACCGCGGGGTTGGCGATGCGGTCGAGGCAGTCCTGATCGACGCCGGGGTACACGTACGCTGCGGCCGCGAAGTCCGGCTCGCTCGCCCCGACGGTGAGGTGTTTCGTGTCGGAGAGGATACCGTACAGCAGCCCGGTCGCGGTGTCCGTCGGGAGGGTGAGGTCGCTGTCGGTCTCGCTCGCGTGCTTGTCCGGCGGGACCGGGATCGCGTCGTTCTCCTCGAAGTACTCGGCGACGACGGAGGCGGTCGCTCCGTAATCGGTGCGGACGTCGGTGAACCGCTCTCCGGCGCCGTCGCCGGGGTGGTGGTCGACGACGGCCGTGGGGAGGACGCCGTCGGCGCCCGCGAACCCTCGCGGCTCGTTGTGATCGACTAGCACGACGGACCCGGCGGCGAGGTCGCTCACGTGTTCGATCGGTTCGAGCTCCAGATCGAGCACCGTTCGGAACGCGCGGTTCTCCTGATGACGGATCTGTCCGGGGTACTGCACCGTCGCGTCGACATCGACTTGAGACGCGAGCGACGCGACACCGAGGGCGGACGACATCGCGTCCGGGTCGGGGTTCGGGTGCATCAGCACCGCGATCTCGTCCTGGTCGGCGAGCAGCCGCCGGAACCGCACTCCGGTCGTCCAGCGGGCGCGGAACAGGAGGTATCCCCCGGCGACCGCGACGAGTGCGACGCCGACCGCGATCGCGGTCAGCTCCGGGTTCTCCCGCGCGAGCGTCCCCGCCTGCGAGAGTCGCTCGTCGGCCGCACTCAGGCTCCACATGTGTCCCCGAGACTCCCTCCCCCCACATGAAGGTTCGTCACTGTTTCGACCGATCGGCGACGCCCGCCAGTGGCGTCGCTTACTCTCGGGTCGCGCGGAACGACCGCACCGCGTCGCGGTATCCCTCGCGGAATGTCGGATAGTCGAACTCGTACCCGAGCGCGCGGAGCCTGTCGTTCGAACAGCGCTTGCTCGTCCGGATCCGGCGTTCGGCGGCCGCTGAGAGGTCGCCGGCCGCGATCCGCTCGGCCTTCGACCGCTTCTCCGGCCGCGGCACGCCGCACTCGTCGGCGAGCCAGTCGGCGAACGCGTGCTTGTCGACCGGTTCGTCGTCGACGACCACGACCGGCTCGCCGCGTGCGCGATCCGTCTCGAGGAGGTGCCGGATCGCCCCCGCGGCGTCGTCTCGATGGACCATGTTGAGGTACCCCGCGGTGACGGGCCCTTCGACGTACCGCTCCAATCGGTACCGCCCGGGGCCGTACAGTCCCGCGAACCGAGCGACGGTCCCGCCGATCCCGGCGTCGCCGGCGGCCTCCAGCGCGATCCGTTCCGCCTCGGCGAGGACCCGCGTCTTCTCCGTGGTCGGATCGATCGGCGTCTCCTCGTCGACCCACCCGCCGTCATGGTCGCCGTACACGCCCGTCGACGACGTGTAGACGAGTCTGTCCGGCGACGACGACCGCGCCGCGTACTCCTCGATGACGTTTCGGAGGCCGTCGACGTACACCTCGCGGGCCGCCTCGGCGCCTCGGCCGCCGGAGCTGGCCGCGAAGACGACGGCGTCCGCGTCGGGCAACGCGTCGAGCGAGGGCGGATCGGTCGCGTCCGCTCGTATCGCGTCGACCGCGCCGTCGCCGTCGACGCGTTCCCCGACCTCACCGATGGCGTCGATCCCCGCGTCAGACCGCCGCACGCCCGTCACGGCGTGGCCGCGATCGGCGAGCTGCGACGCGAGTTCGATCCCGACGTAGCCGCAGCCGACGACGACGGCCCTCATCGCTTGCGGCGCTCGATGACCGCCATGACCTCCGCGAGCTGTTCCAGCGTCATCCCGGCTCGTCCCTCGAGGGCCTGTTGGACCTCTTGGCCGGTGAGATCGGCGTCGATCCCCGCCGCGACCGTGTCGACGTCGAGCACCGCGGTCGCCATCCCCATCAGGAGGTGATCGCGTAGCTCCGCGACGAGCGCGTCGGCGTCGCGGTCGGCGGTCACGGCGACGATCGCCGCCGCGTCGTCCACGCTGAGGTCCGCCGCGTCGCCCGCGGCGGCCGCCTCGACGGCCGCCTCGTCGACGCCGGTCTCGACGCCGACGCGCTCGCGCCCGGCCTCGGCCACCGACTCGCGCACCATCACCTCGAACGCCGCGAGCAGCGCGCCCGGGGTCACCTCGCCCGCGTCGACATCGGGCGTCCCGTTGGCGCCGACGGCGTCGACACCGGACACCGTCCCGTCCTCGACGACCTCGTGAAACATGGTCCCCCTCGGTCGGCGTCTCTCAAAACGGCTACGGTCGACTCACGAGGTCGCGCACTCTCTCGCTCCTCCGTCCGACGCTCCCCCGGCTCTCGGGCAGGGCCACCCGGCGGAGGTCTCGTCGCGGGTGCCGTCGACGTCGCCGACGCCGGGTGGGCCGGCGGGCACCGCGACGGCGACGACGGTCTCCGTCTCGAACCGAATCGGCTCCGTCGCACCGAGCCGAACGGTCTCCCCGCCAACGTCGAGGGCCACGTCGCCCTCCCGTCGAACGTACTCGAACGGCTCGCCCGGCGTGCCGACGTCGGCGCGCAGCGCGAACCGCGGGTACTCCCCGCGGACCTGCACGCGCCAGGCGTTCACCGTCGTCACCCAGTAACCGGGCACCGGCGCGACCGGAAGCCCCGCCCCGACGCTCCGGGCGGGCTTCAGCGACCACTTCTCGCCGAGGTCCTCGGCCGCCCTCTCGCTCAGCTCCTCGGTCGCGGTCCGGCCGGCGCGCGTGGCCTCCCTCTCGATCGCTTTCTCCATGCGGTCCCTGAGCAGGACCCGCGCGCCCTTCGTCGGCGGTTCGACGACCCGCGTCGGCACCCGAACGTCCTCTCGACCCGCCGCCTTCCGCGTCGCGACGCGGAGGTGCGCGGCCAGCGACGCCTCCGCCGCGGTCGAGAGCGATCCGTCGGCCGCGGCCTCTGCGGCGACCCGCTCGGCGTACTCGCCGTCACCGACCGCGGCCGCTCTGTCACCGGTCGAGTCGTATGACGCGGCGGCCTCGTCGACCGCGTCGCGACGCGCCTCCCGCGACAACGAGGTCCGCTCCCGAAGCACGCCCTCAACTTCGCGATCGACTTCGCGAAGCGAGCCGTCGACCCGTTTCGTGAGCGCGTCCCGGTCGGCGCGGAGTCCCGGGTCGTCGCTCGCGGCCAGCGCCTCGTCGGCGAGCAGGAGCGCGCGCCCGGCGGTACCGAGTCGGACCGTGTCCCCGGCGCCGAGGATCCGATCCACGATCCCGCTCGACAGATCGCCGTACGGAACGGTGACGTAGTTCACGTTGCGGACGGCGAGCGGTCGCGTCGGGGCGTCGCTCGCGCCGTCTGTCCGTTCGCCGTCGACCGTCGTCCGCGGCAGGTATCCCGGCGCCCCTCGCGGCGAGAACGTCACCGCTCCCCCGGGACCGTCGCCGGCGACCGTGTATGTGCCCGGGTCCGTCGCGGCCTCGCGGGCGGCGATCGCCTCGCCGACCGAGGGGCCGCCGAAGGCGCTGTTCACCCGATCGAGAAACCCGTCCGTCGCCCGCTCGCGGTCGGCAGAAGCCGCTTCCAGCTCCGCGACGACGGCGTCGACGTACGCCGCGCGGGCGGCGACCCGCGCCCGATCGACCGCGCCGTCGTACGTCTTCGGCGCGTCGACGAGCGCCGCTCGGCGATCGCGGACCGCGTCGGCGAGGTCGGCGTACGGCTCCGCCTTGCCGACCGCCGCCGCCTCCATCGACGCGTCGGTCTCGAACGCCCGGACTTCGACGGCGAGCGCGGCGACATCCGCCGCCACGCGGTCCCGTTCGGTCTCCGTCCACGAGCCGTGGACCACCGTCGAGTCGTCGACGTCTCCGCTCCGGACGGCGTCCCGGGCCAGTCGGTCCACGCCGGCCGCCGTGTCGACGCCGAGCGACGAACGCGCGGCCGCCGGCGTCCCGCGTAGGTCGGGTCCGTCACCTCCCGCTCCGAACGTCGCGGCGGGCCGGTCCGCCGCGCCGTCGGTCGGCGCGTGTCGCCCCGTCACCGAGACGCGGACCCGGTAGCGGTCGGCCGCTTCGTCGGCGGTGGTCGTCCGATGGACGGTGCGGTCGACGACGCTTCCGTTAGGGCCCCGTTCCACGACTTCCCGTTCCCACGTCGCAGTCGCGGTGCGTTCGACCGTCACCTCGCGGATCGCGTCTCCGAACGCGACCGGCTCGTCCGGATCCACGGTCCCCGCGGGAACCCCGCGCGGCACGTCGCTCCCGGCGACGTCGGTCAGCCGCTCCGACCGCTCCACGTCGACGCGATCCCACTCGCCGGTCGCCGCGACGGCCGGCGTCGGCGGCGCGATTCGTCCGCCGTCCGCGACCTGCGTCGTCGCCGTCCGCACGTCGGCCTCGACTCGGTACGCGCCCTCGATCACCTCGTCGAGGTCGTCGTGGACCCGAACCGCCCCGACGTCCGCCGCGTGCCCGATCGGAACCGGCGTCTCCTCGTCGGACCGGTCTCGTTTCGACTCGAATGCGTCGTCCTCGCTCCCCGCCCCGTTCGGGTGCGTGCCGGCGCTCGGTTGCGTCGCGGTCTCCCCGGAACCGGTCGGCGTCGGCGCTCCGAGAACCGCGTCGGTCCACGAGTCCTCTCGAACGCCGGTCGGCGCGAGGAGGTCGCTCATCCCGGTCCGGGCGGTCGCCCGTGCCACTCCGCCGCGGGCGCTCGGGTCGCTCGTCCCGAAGACTGCCCGCTGCGTCCGGACGATCCCGGCGTTCGTCGACAGTTCCACGTGCCGGTTCGCGAGGACGTTCTCGACCGGCGCCCCGGCGTACTGCGCGTATCCCCTCGCCCACGTCATCGGATAGAGGCTCGCGGTGAGCTGTCGACCGAGACCCGGTCCCTCAACCGGACCCCTGTCGAGCCGCTCTTCGAACCGCTCCGTCCGCTCGTGAGCGGCGAGCGTCGGGACGGCCACCACGACGGTCCTGTCCGCGGTGCGGTTCACGACCGTTCGGCCGTTCCGTGTCGCGGTGATGTCGACCTCCTCGAAAGTGACGCGAGTCGCGGTCCCGTTGGCCGCCGACTCGACGCGGACGCGGTCGCGGGCCGCGGTGAGGCCCTCTCGCCCCCCGACCGCCGGTAGCGACGCCGTCGCCGTCACCGATCCGACGTCAGCGTCGACCGCGGAGAGCGCGTCTGCCCCGGTGACTGCCAGTCGTATCCGAAGCGCGTCCGTGAACGCCGACTCCTCGCGCACCGCCTCGGCCGCGGCACCGCTCTCGGGCGCCCGCGTCACCGGTTCCCGCGCCGCGTCGTGCGCCGCCTCGCGCGCCGCGGCGTGCAGCGCTGCGGTGGCGTCGGCGTCGACGCGCTCGACGGCCCGCTCGACGCTCCGGTCCTCGTCGACGAGCCCCTGATCCGCGATCCCCGCTGCGTACGTCGTGCTCGTCACGAGCAGCAACACGCCGATCAGGGCGAACGGGACTCGCGCCCGCTCGTCGACCGCGAACCGTCGCCCGACCCGCTCGGAGTCGGATGCTCCGCCGCGTTTCCCCACGCTCACCACCTCCTCACGACGATCCGAACGGGATCGTCCGTCTCGGCCGCGTCCGGCGTCGGCTGCGTGACCACCGCCGTCGTGACGTCGGCGTTCCGCGGCGGCTCGGCCCCGACGACGACCGCTCTCGCGTTCCCGTCTCTCCCGGGGCGAGGCCGCTCGGTTCCCCTCGAACCGCCGTCGGTCCGGTCCGGACCCTCCCGGGACTGGCCGGCGGTTCGTTGAGGGGATCGCGGCGCGTTCGGTGTCCCAGACGCCGCTATCCGGCCGGTTGCGGGTCGACAGCCACGCGGAGCCGGAGGCCGACGGTCGACGGCTCGCTGCGTCGAGCTGGGTTCCCGGCTCGGAACCGCCGGGACCGTCGCGTCGACCCGGGTTCGCTCGCCGAGGCCCGCGGCGATCGCGGCCGTCGCTCGCGGCTCGAACGCGCCCTCGCCGTCGACGGCGCCGCGCTCATCGCCCGCGCTTCCGGGAGCCGCGACGAGCAGCGCGAGCAGTTCGGCGCGCGTCGCGTGTACCGTTCGGGTGCCGTTCGCCGCCCGCGGCGACCGGTACCGCACGGTCACGGTCTCCGTCACTATCCGGTCGGCCGCCCCCTCCGCGGTCGGCCCGCGCGTCCCCGCGTCCCCGCCGACGCCACCGAGCGCGACGACGCTCGCGGACACGCACAGGAGCAGCACCGTCACGTCGAGCACGGTGCTCGTCACCGGCGGACCACCACGCGAAGGGTCCCGCGGACGTTCCGCCCCGGACCGACTCGCACGGTCACCGGTCGCTCGGCCGTCCCGATCGCTCCGTCGTCTCCGACTGCCGCGCGTTCGGGCGCGTCATCGCCGAACTCGATCCGCCACGTCTTCCCGCCGGCCCTCACCGTCACCGCCGTCGGATACCGGAAGCCGTCGGCGCCGCGGAGCTGGTCCGGTTCGACGACGCCGCCGGCGGTCGCCGTTCGCTCGGCCCTGTCGAGGACGGTCTCGGCACCGGGCCGCTCCCGATCGACCGTCGCGTCGTCGAGCGCGGCCGCGTACAGACTCAGCGCCGCCCCGACTACCAGCACCGCGACGAGCGCGGCGAGCGGTTCGACCGCGGCGCGATCCGCGGCCCCGCTTCCGGCGCCGGACGGGTCACCCGACGAGCGTGACATGCACCCCTCCGTAATGCACCCGCCGCACGGTGAGCCGCTCCGGCGCCGGTCGCCACCCGCTGTCGGCGCTCCGCGCGCGCTCCGCCGCCGCGGCCAGCGCGTCGGGGTCGTCGAACGCGGCGTCCGGCGGAACGCCGTCGAGGACCCGCCGAAGCCGGTCCCCACCTCCGCTTCGATCGACCGGTGGGACCGGCGTCACCCGCGGCGCGTGGAGCGGCGCCCGTGCGTCTCCCCCGTCTCCGCCGAGCGAGACCGACCGCGGCGTGAGTCGGATTCGGTCCGCCGCGATCCCGTGTTCCGCCGTCGCGGGGTACTCTCCGCCGGCTACCGTCTCGATCGTGTGCGCGACGCCGGCCGCGTCCGGCGGCGGCGACGCCGGGAGCGTCGCGGCGACGCCGGCCGTCGCGACGCTCACCACGGCGAGGCCGAGCCACGCGTACGTCGCGTCGAGGTGAGTCTCGAACACGGGCCGGCTGGCCGCGGCTTGGTATTTAAATGATCGGCGAGGACACGCGGCTGCGGTCCGGTCGTTACAGCAGCGCTCCCGCGCCCGCGAACGCGACGAGGTACGTCGCCGTCGCAGTCGGCAGCGCGATCCCCACGCGGTAGGCCACCAGCGTCCGGTCGAAGCCGCGCTCCAGCCCGGTCGCCAGCGCGGTGAGCAGCGCCGCGAGGATCAGCACGTAGGCGCCGACGATCCGGCCGAGTACCGGGACGGAGAGCGCTCCGGTGCCGGAGCCGGCGCCGGATTCCGCGGTCGCCTCGGCCGCGCTCCCGCCGCCGGCACCAGTACCGCCGCCCCCGACACCGAGCGCGTCCGCGCCGGCGGTCGCTCCGGCGCCCAGTCCCCCGGCGTCGACGGCGTCGACCCCCGTGGCGAACCGACCGTCCGCGCCGCACCGATCGAGCGGCGCGAACACCGCCGCGGTGTTCGTTCGCGCGTCGTCGACGGTACGCGGAGCTGACGTCCGCGCGCGGGTTATCGAGCCGCCCGAGCTCCTCGAGCTGGTCGGCGAGGCTCGAGGAGCACTTCGCCGCCGGGCGACCCCTCGCCCGGCGGCGACGGCGAGCACGCGAACCGCGCGCCCGGCGGACCCGCGCGACGGACCCGGAACCCGCGGGGCGCCCCGCGTGCCGAGGAACGCTCCGCACGCCGTACCGAAGGGTCTCGCTTCGTGCGCCCGGCCGCTGAAACAGCTCGCCGGTCGCGCCCGCTTCGAAGCCGCTCGCCGGCGTTCGCGATTGCCGTCTCGACCGCCGACGCCCTCGCCACGTCGCCGCGATGACCGGTCATTGGCGTCCGGAGCCCTCCGTTTCGACCGCCCGGAGTCTCAAGCGAGCCGCCGCCGGCGTCCGCACGCCGACGAGGAGCGCCCGTCCCCCGCCGACCTGCCGACCCCGGCGACGGGTGCGGCCCCACCCCGGTGACTACCGCGAGCGATCGCGGCCTGCGCGACTTCGGCGCCGCGCCTGCGCGGCCCGGGCCGTGTGCGCCCGCTCGGGGACGTCCGGGTGCGACGTCAGTCGACCGCCGCGCGAACGCGAACCGTCCTGGCGCAGAGCAGCCACCGCGACGCGTCGAAACAGTCCGCGGAGGCTACGACAGGTATGAGTCCGGCGCACGACCCTCCCACCCCGACCGGAACGCGGACCGGCCGCCGCGGTAGCAGAGCGATCCAGGGCCCCAGCGGGAGGAAGCGACTTGCGAAGCGTACAGCCGCCGAGACGGGCGGCGCGGATACAGATTGCCCGACAAACGCCGCGACGCGTCGTCGCCCGGAGATCGTCGCGTCGATGCGCGGTCCAGACACCGTTCCCCCCGCCGCTCTGCCGGCGCTTGACCGCCGTCCGCATTACACGCGGCGGCGTCCGAGTCGGCGGAACACGGTCGCCACTCGCGGGCGAACCGCCCCGGAGCCCGCTGTCGCGACGTCCGCAGCTCCTCCGCGCTCGTGACGCGCCAAAGCCGTCCGCGCAGCGGATCCGTCCCCGCGTGCGGGCGGCGAAACCGGAACCTGTGGCGTATTCCGCCCGACGGTCGTCCAGTCGGCATCCGCGTGGCCTCACAACCACGCACGACGCCGTGCGAGACCTCGGACGGGGCGCAACCGAGGCGCTCGTCCGCACCCGGATGCCGCGGCGAGCGCCCCACCGGTGCCCGATGGACCCTGCGTTGAGTCGGCCGCCCAACCCTTCCGGCGAGCCAGCGAGCGTACCGGAAACTGGGCCGTACGAACCGCCGAAGAGCGCGACGGCACAGAGAGGTCCCGACCGCCGGAGCCCGACCGCGGAGCGATACCGAGCTCGACGACTCTTGCCGAGGCCTCCTCAGCCGAGGAACGCGACGCGCGCCGAGCTCTGCCGACTCGTTCGCGTTCGACCCCCTCTGCTCCCGGGGTTGCGTCGGCCGAGCCGTCGTGCCTCGTCCGCCGCTCCGGTCATAGTCGAGTCTCACCGCTCGCGCCCACTGATCGACGTACCGCCCGCTCCGTCCCGACCGGTGGCGAACCGCGCTCGCGATCCGCTCGCCCCTCCCCCGACGGCCCCCTGATCGACGCGTACGTCTCGTCGGAGGTCCCGCGAGACGGATCGAGGGAGTCGGCTCTTCGCCGCGGTTCGACCCGGGGGCCCGGTCGGCGTCAGATCCCTCGTCCGGTGCGCTCGAACACCCGATTCGAACGCGGCGCCGTCCTGTGACCGACTACCTCGGCGATCACGTCGACGCCGGGTGGTCGTCGAGAGAGAACGAAATAACAGGTCGGTCGCGCGAAAACGACGAGGGCGGACACGCCGAGGTCGGCGACCACCCCGCTCCCGGACGCGGCGGGTCCTTCCCCGTGGATCGTCCCGAGCACCGTCTCGCCGGCCGCGGCCGACGCGCATCGCCTCGTAGGAGGGCGCGCCTCCTCGCGCGGACCTCCCACCACGACCGATCGCACCGCCGCCGAGGGCGGGGAGCGCGGTCCGGGACCGCGTCGCTCGGCGACGGCTCGCCCGTCGCCGACGGCAGAGCCGTGCGCGTCTGCCCGGGTCGCTAGGGCGCTCGTCGGGGAGGCTCGGGCGGAATTGGTCCTCTATCAGTATCGACCGGACCTTCCGCGGGAAGTCCCAGAGGGAGGGCACCGAGCGCGGGTCGTCTTTCCCGCACCCCGCCCGCCGGCCACGAGGCCCGTCACGCCCCGCCTCGACGGGACGGGAGAGGAGCCCGGCGGCCGCCCGGCGTGAGCGTCCCCTGCGTCGACGAGTCGTGCGAGGGTCCACGGCGTCGGGATCACGCGGCGGAACCGAACGGAGAGCCCGGTCGCTGGCGGGGTCGGTCGTCGCGGCCACGGCGACCGGCCGGGTCGTCTCCAGGGTCGCGTCGGAGCGTGGGGGCTCGCACCTTTTTAGAGAACACCCGCCCGCTGGTCCGCCGGAGTCGTTGGACGCGAGAGTGGCGGCCCCTCGGCGGGAGTCCGCACGTTCGTCCGGCGCGCTCGCCTTATCGGACGACGACGCGGAGCGGGTTTCGGTCACGGGGCGCCGAGAGCGTCGCGATCTCTCACGCGCTCGTCGGCGAACCACGTGGTTCGAACCGCCCGTACCCGCGCGTGTGCCGCGGGAGCAACATCGGTCAGGCGTCGAGGACGGGATCGCCGGTCTCGGGGGCGTCCGGACCGTTCGGCCGGGCGCTCGCCCGCCCCCGCGTCGATCGTCTGAGCGCCGTCGCTTCGGCGTCGTCGAGCCGACGGAGCCCGTCGTCGAGCTCTCGAACGGCGCGTGAGGTGGTACGTTCCGGAGGC
>NZ_NHOX01000045.1:0-194329 GCF_002252745.1 Halorubrum sp. Ib24
TCCGGAGCGCCCCGCCGGTGCCGCGGGCGATCGCGTCCACCGTCACGCCGAACGACTCCTCGAACCCGGGGACCAGTTCCGTGAGGAGCCCGCTGTCCCGGGTCGTCGTCGCCGTCGCTACCGTCAGCGTCTCCCCGTTCGTTCCGCAATCGGCCGTTTCGGAGGCCGACGCCGGCGTCCCGCCGAGACAACCCGAGAGCGAGAGGGCGCCGCCGACACCGACCAGTTCCACGTAGCGCCGCCGGTCCATTGTCGGAGTAAACGTCACCGGCCACAAAACTGTTTTTAGACACCGGTAGCGGTTACGTTACGACCGCGGAGCGGAGCGCGGTCGGCGACGGTGCGAGCGTCGATATCAACGTCCTGCGCGTCTGCGTCGCCGGTTCGACCGCCTTCCGGCGGAGTACGCGTGAGCGCGACCCGAACGGGACCGCGGTCGCGCGCAGCGACGCGCTCGATCGGAAACGCCGTGTTGGAGGTTCTCGGCGCGTCTCTCGTGGGGAGTAACGGCTGGCAGTTTCGCAGAACCGAGGAACGGCGGTTCCGCTCCACGCTGTACGGGCACAGTGGGACTCCCGCGAGCGATCGACGGGAGCGAGGGGGCACAGTGGGATTCGAACCAGAATCAGACGTGCTCGCTCGCTGCTCGCGGCTCCGCCGCTCGCTTACCGAGGTGCTCACTTCGTTCGCACCTCGCATCGCTCGCTGCGCGCGACTGATGGGGTTCGAAGCCCCTGCGTGCCGGTTCGCTCGTCGCTCCGCTTCTCGCTGTACGGGCACAGTGGGATTCGAACCCACGACCGTCGGATTAGAAGTCCGACGCTCTATCCGAGCTGAGCTATGTGCCCTCACATCTTCCTCTACCGCCCGATATAAAAAACGCCGACGGTTCGCGCCGGCGGGCGGCGCCAACAGCAGACCTAAGTCCGGCACGAGACTACTCCGCGTCAATGAACGTTATCGGAACCGTCGGGCTCCCCGGGAGCGGGAAGGGGGAGGCGGCGAACGTGGCCGAGGCGGCCGGGATCCCGGTCGTCGTCATGGGCGACGTGATCCGGGCGGAGTGCCGCCGCCGCGGGCTTGACCCCGCCGAGCACCACGGCCGGATCGCGCGGGCGCTCCGCGAGGAGGAGGGCGACGACGCCATCGCCGCCCGCACGCTCCCGCTGATCCGCGAGGCCGCCGCCGAGAGCGACCGCGACGCCGTCCTCGTCGACGGGCTGCGCTCCACCGTCGAGCTGGAGCGCTTCCGCGAGGCGTTCGGCGACGACTTCACGCTCGTGGCGGTCCGGGCCCCCTTCGAGGTGCGCGCCGAGCGCCTCGACGACCGGGGACGAGACGACTCCGACTCCGACCTCGAGGCCCTCCGCGAGCGCGACGCGCGAGAGATCGAACTCGGCCTCGGCGAGACGCTCGACCGCGCCGACGTCGAGATCGACAACACGGGGACGCTCGACGAGTTCCGGAGTCGCGTCCGCGAGGCGCTCGGCGTCGCCGGCGAGTCGGGCGAGGAAGCGGGCGCGGAGTCGACGGCGACCGCGAACGCCGGAGGTGACGGCGCGTGATCTACAGCGTCGACGTGCGGATCGAGGTCCCGGTCCGCGACACGGAGGTGACCGACCGGGTCTTCGACGCGGTCCGGAACGTGTTCCCGGACGCGGAGCCGGTCCACGAGGACGGCAGTCTCGTCGCCGAGGCGCACACCCTCGACGCCTTCTCCGACGTGCTCCACGAGCAGGAGATCCTCGACACGGCCCGCCGGGTGTTCCTGCGCAACAGCACCGACGAGGGGTTCGCCTTCTCGCTGAAGAAGCAGGCCGCGTTCGAGGGGGTCGTCAACTTCGCAGTCGGCGAGCCGGACGAGCTCGGCGAGATCGACGTCGACGTCCGCGTCCGCGAGCCCGACGTCGAGTCGTTCATCGACTACGTCGCGCCGGAGACCGACGAGGGCCGGCCGGTCGATCCCGTCCGGGAGTACGGCGACCGCGTCGAGCCCGACGAGGGCGACTACTGAACTCCGAGAAGACGACCGACCGCTCTTTCGACTCTCTCAGTCGCTCAGCAGCGTCGCGCCCGCGCCGCCGATCGCGCCGAACGCCGCCGGGTACACCGCGCCCGCGAGCAGCACGGCCGTGAGGAGGTCGGGGGCGATCGTCGCCTCTCGGACCGCGTGCCGGAAGATGAACGCGCCGATCACGGCCAGCGGGAGGTACCCGACGAGGACGGACGCGCCGGCCTGCGCGCCGTCGACCGGCTCCGTCGCCCCAGCGATCCGGCTCGCGACGAGTCCGGCGACGACCAGCAGGACGGGCGGAACGACGAACAGCAGCGTCAGCGAGCCGCCGTCGGCCTGCGAGATGATGTTCGTCATCTGCGAGCCGCCGACCAGCGACGGTACTCGGGTGTCGGCGAAGTGGCCGTTGTAGAACACCCACCCGACCGCCTTCCACGTCGGAATGGGATCGCCGCCGAACAGGTCGGCGAAGACGTTGAACCCCGCCAGCTGGTCCTCTATCGCGCTCCCCTGCGTGACGTACGCGAACAGGTAGCCGAGGACGTAGGCGGCGGCGCCCGCGGCCGCCCCGCCGACGATTCCGCTCGTCCCGCTCGTTCGGTCGGTGACTGACATGCACCCGCAGTCGTTTCGGCCGTGGTAAGTGTTTGTTGGCTCGCGATGAGCAAGTAAAAAACTCGTTTCAGGCGCCGAAACACCCGATGCGCGTCAGCTCGTCGCCTCGCGCCACTCCGCCTGTGAGATCGTGTAACGGACTTCGTCGTGGACGCTCCCGTCGAGGAAGGTGAGGGTGTTCCGCAGGCGGCCCTCGCGGCGGCCGCCGAGGCGCTCGATGTACTTCTCGATCGCCCGCCGCGAGTTGTCGTTGTCGGGGTGGTGGCCCACGGCGACGACCTCCAGGTCGAGGTCGTCGAAGGCGACCTCGACGAGCGCCGCGGCGCGCTCGCCCGAGTAGCCGCGCCCCCAGAACCGCTTGCGGAGCCACGTCCCGAGCTCGGGCGGTTCGCGCTCCAGGTCGGGGAGCGAGAAGCCGCGCGAAGCCGGCGATATCGCCGGCGCCCTCCTCGCCCTCGCGGGGGCGGATGACGTAGCTCGCGGCCTCGTGGTCTTCCCAGCGCTCGCGGCCGCGTTCGAGGAACTCGCGGGTCTCCTTCTTCGTCTCGTGGGGGTCCCACGTGACGTGTTCGGTCACCTCGTCGATCGCGGGGTCAGACGAGCAGATCCGGTAACAGGCGTCGAGGTCGACGTTCTCGGGCCGTCGGGGCTCCAGTCGCAACCGGTCCGTTTCGATCGTCTCGGGGAACATGGCGGCCCGTCTCGTGGGAACGCCTAAAAGGATCGCCGAGTGTGAGGGCTGTTCGCATCCCCCGGCGGCGGGCGGGAGAGCGGCCGGGAGCGCGACCTCACGCGGCGATCCCGTACTCGCGGAGCGCCGACCGCAGCGCCGCCCGCTTCACGAGGGCGAACCCGACGCAGATGATCAGGAAGCCGGCGACCGTGTTGACCGTGATCCCCTCGCTCAGGAACACCCACCCGGCGAGCGCGGCGAAGATCGGGGCGACGTAGGAGACGAGGTTGATCTCGATCGGTCCGAGTCGGTCGAGCAGGTCGAAGTAGATGAGGAAGCCGAGCCCGCTGGCGGCGATCGACAGGTACGCCAGCGCCAGTACGCCCTCCCTCGTCCACGCGACGTCGGCGACCGACTCGCCGAGCCCGACCGACAGCAGGTGCATCAACAGCGCGCCCGCGAGCATCGACCACGCCTCCATCGTCTCGATCGGGAGGTCGGCGTCCGACGCCCGGGTGAGCACCGATCCGAGTGCGAACGAGGCCGCCGCGAGCAACACGAGGAACTTCGCGACCGTGCCGCCGCCGGTCAGGTTCGCGGGGTCGGGCGCGGCCAGCACGACCGCGCCGACGAGGCCGACGAGGAGGCCGATCACCCCGACGACGGTCAGCCGCTCGGACGGGAGGAAGGCGCGGGCGAAGACGGTCGTCAGTACGGGCGAGAGGCTGACGATCACGGCCGCGACGGCGCTCGTCACGGCGGGGTCGCTCTCGCCGACGAAGAGGAACGCGTGGTAGCCGGCGATGATCAGCGTCGCGCCGACAGCGACGACGGCCCACTCGTCTCGCCCGCGAGGGACCGGGTCGTCGACGGCGTACGCGGCGTACGCGAGCATGACGACGCCGGCGATGTCGTACCTGAGCGCGGCGAACAGCACCGGCGGATAGTACGCCAATCCGGCCTTGATCGCCATGAACGCGGACCCCCAGACGGCGGCGAGGACGAGGAACAGCGCGAGGTCCCGTGCTCGGCTCACACGCCCCCTCCTCCGGGCGCGGTTCAAAAGGTTCCGGAAGCGGTCGGACGTGCAGGGAGAGCCCGAAACGCCGACCCGCTACCGGACTCGGTACCGGTCGTCGTCGCCGGCGGCCTCGCGGGCGAGGACGCCGACGTCGGCGAGGCGCCCGAGCGCGTCGTCGACGGTCTCCTCGCGGGCGCCGACCTCCTCGGCCACGGCCGCGGGCGTGCCGTCCGTCTCGATCACCGCGGCGAGGATCGCGGCGTAGAATCGGCTGTCGGCCTCGGTTCCGAGCCGCTCGTCGATCTTCGCGAGCGTGTCCTCGACCCGCCCCTGCACCCACCGCTGGGCCAGCGAGAGCTCGCGGTCGAGGTCCTGAAGGCGGGCGTACTCCCCCGCGAGGTCGCCGATGTCGTTCGACGCGCCAGACCCGTCGGGCGCCTCGATAGTGAGGTGGGGACACCGGCCGGACATGTCGAGGCTGTTCTTGGCGGGGTACGCGCTCTTCGCGCCGAACCCGTACGGGGAGACGCTCACCTCCAGTCTGAGGCTGCGGGTGATCCGGAAGTACTTCCGGCGTTGGTCGTCCGTCGTCGACTCGATCAGGCCCGCCTCCTCCAGCTTCCGCAGGTGGTCGATGACGGCCTTCGGGCTCACGTCGAGGTACTCCGAGATCTCCGTGACGTAGCAGGGCTTGGTCGCGAGCAGCCGGAGGATGCGCCGCCGGTTCTCGTTCCCGAGGAGATCGAGCAGTACCGCGGAGTCCATTAACGTATAGTTAGCGTCGAGAGCGTAAAAGGCTGACTTACGGAGGGCGACCCGACCGGGTCGCCTCCCGGGGGTCGTTCCCCGCGGCCACGTTGTCGCCGACGGGCGATCGCCACGGAACAGTCGCCGCCGAACCGTCGCCGCCGGCCGGTCGCCGCCGGGAGTTCGCCCGGAGCGAAGGGTAGTTACCCCGCGGAGCGGAACGGGGGGTATGGAGACGGCACTCATCGTCCTCGACGGCTGGGGACTCGGGAGCGGCGCGGGAGGCGGAGACGGCGAGGACGGCGAGACGGTCGATCCCTCGGGGCGACCGGCCGGCCGAGACGCGGTCGCGGCCGCCGACACCCCGGCGTTCGACGACGCGAGCGAGCGGGGCGCGGACGGGCGACTCGTCGTCCACGGGCGGCGCGTGGGGCTCCCCGAGGGGCAGATGGGGAACTCGGAGGTCGGCCACTTGAACATCGGCGCGGGGCGGGTCGTCAAGCAGGCGTACACCCGGATCACGGACGCGCTCGCCGAGGGGTCGCTCTCGGACAACGACGCCGTCGCGGGGGCGCTGGAACACGCGGTGTCGACCGGCGGGCGCGTCCACTTCATGGGGCTCGTCTCCGACGGCGGGGTCCACTCCGACGTCGAGCACCTGCTCGCGCTGATCGACGCGGCGGCCGACGCGGGAGTGCCGGCGACGACCCACGCGTTCACCGACGGCCGCGACACGGCCCCGGAGATCGCCGACCGCTTCCTCGCCGAGGTGGAGGCGAAGGCCGAGGAGCGGGGAACCGGCCGCGTCGCGACCGTCACGGGCCGGTACCACGCGATGGACCGCGACGAGAACTGGGAGCGGACGAAGAAGGCGTACGACGCGATCGTCGAGCGCGAGGCGCCCCACCGGGCCGAGACGGCGGTCGAGGCCGCGACCGAGGCGCACGCGCGCGGCGAGACCGACGAGTTCATCGAGCCGACGCTCGTCGACGAGGAGCCCGCGCTCGCCGACGGCGACGCCGTGATCTTCTTCAACTTCCGGGCGGACCGCGCCCGCCAGCTCGTCCGGCTGCTCACGGACACCCGGCCCGAGTGGGGGTCCGAGGTCGACCAGCCCGACGTCCGGATGACGACGGCGACCGAGTACGACGAGACGTTCGAGTTCCCGGTCGCGTTCCCGCCGGAGATCCCCGAGAACACGATCGGCGAGGTCGTCGCCGACGCGGGGCGCACGCAGCTCCGGATCGCCGAGTCGGAGAAGTACCCGCACGTCACCTACTTCCTCAACGGCGGACGCGAGGTGGCGTTCGAGGGCGAACTCCGAGAGATCGTCGAGAGCCCGGACGTTCCAACGTACGACCTGCAGCCGGAGATGTCGGCGCCGGAGCTCACCGACGAGGCGATCGCGATCATCGACGAGGATGACCCCGACCTGATGGTCCTCAACTACGCGAACCCGGACATGGTGGGCCACACCGGCGACTTCGACGCCGCCGTCGAGGCGGTCGAGGCGGTCGACGCGGGGCTCGACCGGCTCCTCGACGCGGTCGCCGACGCGGGCGGGCACGCAGTCGTGACGGCCGACCACGGCAACGCCGACGACATGGGGACGCCCGAAGACCCCCACACCGCCCACACGTTCAACCCGGTCCCGTTCGTCTACCTGACTCCCGACGGCGACGACGGCGGGCGCGCGGTCCGCGAGGGCGGGTCGCTGTGCGACATCGCCCCGACGCTCGTGGACCTGATCGGGCTCGACCGCCCCGCGGAGATGACCGGCGAGCCGCTCCTCTCGGAGTAACTCGGGGCCGCTGAACGCGGCTCAGTCGTCGTCGGCAGCCTCCGCGCCCGAGGAGTCGCCGGCGGAGCCGTCGCTCGGATCGAACGTCGGTCGCTCGACGCCGAGCAGTTCGTACGGATCCGCGTCGTCCGGCATCGGCGACTCGTACTCGTCGGCGCCGCCCTGCCGCTCGAACTCGTCGACGACGTCGGCGAGGAGCTCGGGGTCCGTGAGCAGTCGGCCCAGCGTTCCGCCGATCGACTTCGCGGCGTACAGCATGCCGTCCACGCCGGTCGAGCCGCTGGCGGCGACCGCCTGCCACGAGTGCGCCGGCGTGCCGACCGGCCACGTCGCGGTGCGCATCCGACCGAGCGGCACGACTTGGCTCACGTCGCCGGAGTCCGTCGAGTAGGCCCCGACCTCCCCGGCGTCGGGCGCCTCGATCGGCTCGGTGAAGTACGACCGGTCCGCCGCGCGGTCCCGGACCTCCGGCGGGAGCTCCTCGAGCGCGTCGGAGACGTCCCCGAGCGAGTCGCGCAGGTCCGACGCGAGCGCCTCGTCCGAGACCGAGAAGGAGCCGATGTCGGCCATCGTCTCGTAGATGGCGTCGCCGAGCGTCTCGTTCGCTCGCACGCCGTACACCCCGCTCGTCTTCGTTATCTCGACGTCGACGTCGGCCATCAGGGCGGCGCCCTCGGCGGCGCGGCGGAACCGCTCGGTCACCGACTCGACGAGGTCGCGGCTCGGCGCGCGGACGAGGTACTCCGCGGTCGCGTCCGGCGGAACGACGTTGGGGGCGTCGCCGCCGTTGGTGATCACGTAGTGGAGCCGGACGGGGTCGGGGACGTGTTCGCGCATGTACTCGACGCCGGTGTTGAGCAGTTGGATCCCGTCGAGCGCGCTTCGCCCGGCCTCTGGCGCGGCGGCGGCGTGCGAGGAGGTCCCCTCCATGGTCACCTCGAAGGCGTCGACCGCGAGACACGACGCCTTCGTGGGCGCGTTGAACCACCCCGGGTGCCACGAGACGACCGCGTCGACGTCGTCGAACGCGCCCGCGCGGGTCAGGTACGTCTTTCCGGCGCCGGCCTCCTCCGCGGGGGTTCCGACGTACACCACGGTTCCGTCGACCCCCTCGTCGATCAGGTCGGCGACCCCGACGGCGGCCCCGAGCGATCCGACGCCGAAGAGGTTGTGTCCGCAGCCGTGGCCGTTCCCGCCCCGTTCGACCGGCTCGCGGGTCGCGCTCACGCGCTGGGAGAGCCCCGGGAGCGCGTCGTACTCGCCCATCGTTCCGACGACCGGGTCGCCGTCGCCGTACCGGGCGACGAAGGCGGTCTCGATGCCGCCGACGCCGACGTCGACGTCGAACCCTCGCTCTTCCAGCGCTTCGACGAGTCGACCGGCGGCGTACGTCTCCTCGAAGGCGGTTTGCGGGTGATCCCCGATGTCCAGCGCGAGGTCGGTGAGCCGGTCCCGGCGGCTTTCGACCGACTCGACGATCGCGTCAGTTACCATGGTAACTACTTGCGAACGTAAGTAAAAAAGGCTCTGTCGAGTTCGGTCGGCGGCGTTCGGTTATCGGTCGTGCTGAATGTGTTAAAATATCAACAGATGCGATAAACCGTAAACTTCGGGTATATTTCCGCCGGTTCCATGACCATTTAAGAGCGTTACCGGTCTGTGATCGTTCATGACAGACGAGACCACGCCGGTGATCGCCGCCGCATATCGGACGCCGCAGGGGAGAGACGGAGGCGTCTACGAAGACGTCCGGAGCGAGGACCTCTCGACGGCGCTCATCGACCACACGCTCGACGAGACGGGGTTAACGAGCGACCACGTCGACGACCTGATGTGGGGCGTCGCCCAGCAGCGCACCGAGCAGGACAACAACGTCGCCCGCGTCATCGCGCTCCTCTCGGAGCTCGGCGAGTCGGTGCCCGCCACCTCGATCAACCGCTGGTGCGCCTCCTCGATGCAGGCGATCATCTCGGCGTCGGACGCGATCGCCGCCGGGAATCGCGACTGCGTCGTCGCCGGCGGCGTCGAGAACATGAGCCGCGTCCCGATGGACGGCGACTCCTACCAGCACCTGCACCCCGAGCTGTCGGAGCAGTACAACGTCTTTCAGCTCCAGATGGGGATGACCGCCGAGAAGGTGGCCGAGGAGTACGGTGTGAGCCGCGAGGCGCAAGACGAGTACGCCGCCCGGAGCCACCAGCGGGCCGCCGAGGCGACCGACTCGGGCCGGTTCGACGACGAGATCGTTCCGGTCGAGACGGACGACGGACTCGTCGAGGCGGACGAGGGGATCCGCCCGGACACGACGGCCGAGAAGCTCGCCGACCTCTCGCCCGCGTTCACCGGCGACGGGACGGTGACCGCGGGGAACTCCTCGCAGATCTCCGACGGCGCGTCGCTGACGCTGGTGACGAGCAAGGCGTTCGCCGAGGACCACGGGCTCGACGTGCTCGCGGAGGTCGGCACGAACAACGTCGCCGGCGTCGACCCGACCGTGATGGGGATCGGTCCGGTGCCCGCGACGCGGGGCCTGCTCGACCGCGCCGGGACGACCATCGACGACTACGACCTAGTCGAGCTCAACGAGGCGTTCGCCTCGCAGTGCGAGTACTCCCGGCGCGAGCTCGGCGTCGACGAGGAGCGGTACAACGTCAACGGCGGCGCCATCGCCATCGGGCACCCGCTCGGCGCCTCCGGCGCACGGCTCCCCGTCACGCTGCTCCACGAGATGGAGAAGCGCGACGCCGACCGCGGACTCGCGACCCTCTGCGTCGGCTTCGGGCAGGGCGCCGCGATCGAGTTCTCGCGATAGCCCGACGCGGCAGCGGTTTTTTCACCGTTCGGCGCCGTAAAACGTGTATGAGCGATCCCGACGCCGACGCGCCCGACGCGGCGGACGCCGACGACGGTCCCGCCGCCGTCCTGCTGGACGTGTTGCCGAACGGGCGGCCCGACGACGACCGGCCCCCGTCGCGGAAGTCCCCTATCGCGTACGGCCTCGGGACCGACTCGTTCCGCCTGTACGAGCTCTCGGTCGACGACGACACCGACGTCTCCGTGAGCGACCGGGTCGCGCTCGACGGCCCGGCAGTCGGCCGGTACCGCGAGGTGTCGTACGACGACCTCACCAGGAACGCGGCCGCGGAGGTGGAGTACGCCGTCGAGGCGATCGTCGAGTCCGACGAGGAGCGCTTCGTCGACTTCTACAACGAGGCCGGACCGATCACGCTCCGGCTCCACCAGCTCAACCTCCTTCCGGGGGTGGGCAAGCAGCTCCGGAACAACGTCCTCGACGAGCGCAAGCGCGGTCCCTTCGAGAGCTTCGACGAGGTGTCCGAGCGCGTCTCGGGGCTCCACCGCCCGCGGGAGGTGATCGTCGAACGCGTCGTCGAGGAGGTCCGCGAGGACGACCTGAAGTACCGGACGTTCGCCGGCCGCGAGGAGTGAGCCTCGAAACGGGACTTTTACCCGGAGCGCCGGCCTATCGCGGCCATGACCGACCTATCGACGGGTGAGGGCGCGGCGTACGGGGACCGCGACCCCGACGCCCTCGCGCGGCGCGCCGGGGAGCGCGCGAACCCCGACCGCGACCAGCATTTCCTCGTCGACGACCGCGTCCTCGACCGGATCCCGGGGTACCTTCCGGACGACGCGGACGCGAGCCACCTGCTGGAGATCGGCGGAGGCGCCGGCGCGCTCACCGACCGACTGCTGGCGGCGGCGGTCGCGGCTGACGGTGACCGTGTCGGCGACGGCGACCGCGCCGACCGCGACGGCAACGCTCCCGGCCGCCTCTCCGTCGTCGAGCGCGACGGGACCTTCGCCGACTTCCTCCGCGAGGAGTTCGCGACCGCGGTCGACGACGGTCGCCTCGACGTGATCGAGGGCGACGCGCTCGACGTGGAGCTCCCGCCGTTCACCGCCTGCGTCGCCAACCTCCCGTACGGCGTCTCCTCCGAGATCGCCTTCCGACTGCTCCCCGAGGGGAAGCCGCTCGTGTTGATGTTCCAGGCCGAGTTCGCCGACCGGATGGTGGCGTCCGCGGGCGAGTCCGAGTACGGCCGGCTCTCCGTCTCGGCGCAGCACTACGCCGCCGTCGAGATCGTCGAGCGCGTCCCGAAGGAGGCGTTCGACCCGCAGCCCGCGGTCGAGAGCGCCGTGGTCCGGTGTACGCCCCGCGACCCCGACTACGCGGTCGGCGACGAGGCCTTCTTCCTCCGGTTCGTGAAGGCGCTGTTCACCCAGCGGCGCAAGACGGTGCGGAACGCGATCCGGAACACCGGCCACATCTCCGGGCTGGACGACCCGGACGCGGTCGTCGAGGCGGCCGACGAGGAGCTGCTCCGCCGGCGCCCCGGGACGCTGGAACCGAGCGCGTTCGCCGCGCTGGCGGAGCTGGCCCGCGAGCACGGCGCGCCGACCGAGGTGTGATCGCGGGGATGGCGCTCGTAGACGCCGTCCTGGCGGTCGGCTCGCTTCCCGTTGACCCGCTCTCCGTCAGCCCGCTCTCCGCCGCGACCCTCCCGGAACTGCTGACCGCCAGCGGCGACGCCGCCGGTCCGGCGGGGGGCGTGTACGACGCCCTGACCGAGAACGTCAAGCGCACTCTCGCCTCCGTCCTCATCATCGCGGCCGTCTTCGGCGTGCGGCTGCTCACCGCGTGGGCGAAGCGGCGCGACGGCGAGCTCACCTCGACCCAGCGCCTGCTGCTCTCGGCGTCGGTCGGCGCCGCCACCGCCGTCGGCGCGATCTCGCTGCTCGCGGTGTGGGACCGCAGCGGCGCGCTCCTCGACGCGTTCGAGGCGGCCGCGATCACGGACCAGCTGTCGAACGTCGTGATCGCGGTGGTGCTGCTGGCGAGCGCCTACGCCGTCACCGACTTCCTCGGCGGCGTCATCCGCGAGATCTCCGCCGACAGCACCGTCCTCACCGACCACCAAGAGGAGGTGGTCCGGCGGCTCACGCAGCTGACGGTGTACACCCTCGCGCTGCTCGTCGTGGTCGGCCTGTTCACGGACAACGTCGGCGGGCTCCTCGTCGGCGCGGGGTTTCTGGGGATCGTGGTCGGGATGGCCGCCCGCCAGACGCTCGGCGCGGTGCTCGCCGGGTTCGTGCTCATGTTCTCCCGCCCCTTCGAGGTCGGCGACTGGGTCGAGGTCGGGGACCACGAGGGGACGGTCACCGAGATCTCGATCATGAGCACGCGCCTCCGGTCCTTCGACGGCGAGATGGTCACGCTGCCGAACGACGACGTGCGGTCGGGCTCGATAATCGACCGGTCGCGCCGGAACCGCCTGCGGATCGAGGTCGAGGTCGGCGTCGACTACGCGACCGACCTCGAGCGCGCGGCGGCGGTGATCGAGGAGGCGATCGCCGGCGTCGACGACATCGCCGCGATGCCCGAGCCGGATGGCGTGACGAAGCGGTTCGACGACTCGGCGGTCGTCTTCGGCGCCCGGTACTGGATCCGGAACCCGAGCATGCGGAAGCGCTGGCGCACCCAGACGGCCGCGATGGGCGCGATCAAGTCCGCGCTGGAGGCCGAGGGGATCGTCATCCCGTTCCCGCAGCAGACGCTCTCCGCCCGGGAAGAGAGCGCGTCCGGCCCGCAGCTCGACGCGTCGGTCGAGGGGCGGGCGGCGACCCGAGGTGGCGGCAACCGAAGCGACGGCGGCGAGCCGGCCGACGGGTCGAGTGACGGAGGCGACGACGCGAGTGCCGGGTCCGGCAACGCCGCCGAGGGGGCAGACGAGTGAGCGACGGGAGCGTGCCGGACGGGGACTCCGATCCCGGGCCCGACCTCGCCGCGCGGCGCGGCGTCGACGACGCCGTCGTCTACCAGCCCGCCGAGGACTCCGGCCTCCTCGCCGAGGCCGCGGTCGAGGCCGCTCGCGGCCGCGTGCTGGAGGTCGGCACCGGCTCCGGCTGGGTCGCGGCGCGGATCGCCGCGGAGCGCGACCTGGACGTGGTCGGCACCGACCTCAACCCGCACGCGGCGCGTGAGGCCCGCAAACGCGGCGTCGAGGCCGTCGTCGCCGATCTCTGTGCCCCGTTCCGCGCGGACGGCTTCGACACCGTCTGTTTCAATCCCCCGTACCTCCCGACCGACCCCGACAACGAGTGGGGCGACTGGATGGAGCACGCGCTCTCCGGGGGCGAGTCGGGGCGGGAGCTGATCGAGCCGTTCCTCGACGACGTGGGGCGCGTCCTCGCGCCCGGCGGCGTCGTCCTGCTGCTCGTCTCCTCGCTGACCGGCTACGAGGAGGTGCTGGGGCTGATCGACGACGCCGGCTTCGACCACGAGGTCGCCGTCGAGGAGTCGTTCCCGTTCGAGACGCTCTCCGTGCTGCGGCTCGACCGACGGGAATAAGCCGGGCTAGCCGCTCGTCGAGTTCCCGACGGCACCCGAGCCGACGCGCCGCACCTTCTCGCCGTACTCCCCGAATCGGTCCGGGTGGATCACGGCCGCCAGCGCCTCCAGCGTGTCGACGACGCGGTGGCTGTGGCGGTTCAGGTAGGCGGTGCCGTCCATCGCGTACACCCGCCCGTCGCGCACCGCCGTCACGTCGCCGATCGACTCGCGCTCCAGCAGGTCGGCGGCCGCGCGCTGGGCCTCGCCGACGTCGGCGCTACAGGGACCGATCACGACGACCTCCGGGTCGAAGGCGCGCAGTTCGTCGAGCCCGATCTTCCGCGACCGTTCTCCGGCCGCGACGAGCCCGGCCTCCCCGCCGGCGATCCGTATCAGGTCGGGGACCCAGAGCCCGGCGTGGCGCAGCGGGTCGGTCCAGTCGAGGACGGCGACGCGGCGGGCGGGAGGCGTCGACGGGTCGTGCTGGCCGAGGCGTCGCGTCGGGCGGGGGACCGCGCCGGCGACGGCGTCGATCCGGGCGTCGAGGTCGTCGCGGAGCGCGGCCGCGGCCGCCGGACGGCCGACGGCCTCGCCGACCCGCTCGACGTTCGCGAGGACGTCGGCGAGGTCGTCGGCGTGGACGTCGAGCACCGCCGCGTCGAGGTCGAGCCGCTCCACCGCGCGGCGCGCGAGCCCGGCGTCGAGCGCGCACACCGCGCAGACGCCCTGCGTGAGGACCGCGTCCGGGTCGGCCGCGGCGAGTCGGTCGCCGTCGAGGTAGTAGGTGTCGTCGTGGGCGGCGACTCGGTCGAGGTCGGCGGGGTCGGCGTCGAGGTCGCGGACGAGCCCGGTGAGCGTCGGCCGGTCCTCGACCGCGGGCGGGCGGTCGCACTGATGCGAGACCGCGGCGGGCGTCGCGCCGAGCGCGGCCGCCAGCTCGGTCGCGGAGGGGAACAGGGAGACGACGGTCATGGGTACCGATCCCCGACCGTCGGCTTAACCGTTCGGCCGACCGCCGCTAATAACTATCGGGCATAATACGTATTAGCAAATATTATACGGCGGCATATCGAACCACTGGTGATGACTGAACGTGTCGCGGCCACGCCGGGACTGTACCCGCTCCCGGACTGGGCGAAAGAGACGCTCTCGGACCTCAAGGGTCACCAGAAGGGCGACCTACTGAGCGGCGACGAGAGCGAGGCGATCGTCGAGCAGTACGACGAGGTCCGCGCGGAGTTCGTCGACGACCAGCTGGACGCCGGCCTCGACCGGGTCGGCGAGGGGCAGGGCCGCTGGGACGACATGATCGCGCACCCGCTGACGGTGCACGACGGCGTCGAGACCGGCGGTATCGTGCGGTACTACGACAACAACAACTTCTACCGCGACCCCCGCGTGGTCGCCGACCTCGACTTCTCCGGCGACGTGGCGCGCGAGCTGGAGTCCGCGGCCGACCTGATCGACGGCGAGGCGCCCCTCGCCGCGACGCTGCCGGGTCCGTACTCGCTGGCCGACCTCGCGAGCGACGAGCACTACGGCGACGAGGCGGCGTTCCAGGCCGCGATCGCCGAGTTCCTCGCGGGCGAGGTCGAGGCGTTCCCCGCCCACGAGACGCTGTTCCTCCTCGAACCGTCGCTGGTGACGAACCCGCCCGCCGAGGGAGCGGAGTCGACCGCGACGGACGCCATCGCGACGGTCGCCGACGCGACCGACGCGGACGTCGTGGTACAGACCTCGTACGGCGCGCTCGGCGAGAAGCTGTACGCGCACCTCGTCGACGAGGCCGGCGCCGACGCGCTCGGGCTCGACCTCGTCGCCGGCGACCGCGACGACACGGTGTACAACGTCCAGGAGTTCGGCTCCACCGACTCGCTCGCGCTCGGGCTCGTCGACGGGCAGAACACGCTCGTCGAGGAGCCGGAGACGGTCGCGGAGCGGGTCGAGTGGTTCGAGTCGCAGATCCCCGCCGAGGGGTTCGACCGGACCTACCTCACCCCTAATACGGAGCTGTTCTACCTGCCCGCCAACAAGTACCGCGCGAAGCTGAACGCGCTCGCCGCCGCCGCGGAGGTGCTCGACTAATGGTCCGAAACCCAGACGCCAACCGCGAACAGTTCCGCCCGAACGACCACCCGAACGACGCGTTCCTGCTGACGACCGTCGTCGGCTCGTACCCGAAGCCGAAGTGGCTGAACCGGGCGGACGAGCTCGTCGACGACCCGGACTCGAAGTTCGACGCCGCGGACCTCGAGGAGGCCCACGACGACGCCTGTCGGCTCATCACGCACGAGCACGAGCGCGCCGGGCTCGACACGGTCGTCGACGGCGAGATGCGCCGCAACGAGATGGTGGAGTTCTTCGCCGACCGCATCGACGGCTACGAGTTCAACGGCCCCGTGAAGGTGTGGGGTCACAACTACTTCGACAAGCCGTCGGTCGTCGAGGAGGTCACGTACGACGAGCCGTGGCTCGTCGACGAGTTCGACTTCACCTCGAACGTCGCCGAGCGCCCCGTCAAGGTCCCCATCACGGGGCCGTACACGCTCGGCTTCTGGGCGTTCAACGAGGCGTACCCCTCCACCGAGGAGCTCGTCCACGACCTCGCCGACCTCGTCAACGAAGAGGTCGAGAAGCTGGTCGAGGCGGGCGCGCGCTACATCCAGATCGACGAGCCCGCGCTGGCGACGACGCCGGAGGACCACGCCATCGTCGGCGAGGCCTTAGAGCGGATCGTCTCGGGTATCGACGAGGAGGTCCGCATCGGGCTCCACGTCTGTTACGGCGACTACTCGCGGATCTACCCCGAGATCAACGACTACCCGATCGACGAGTTCGACGTCGAGCTGTGTAACGGCGACTTCGAGCAGATCCCGACGTTCACTGACCCCGAGTTCGAGCCCGACCTCGCGCTCGGCGTCGTCGACGCGCACACGGCCGAGATCGAGTCCGTCGAGGAGATCAAGGAGAACGTCCGGCAGGGGCTCCGCGTCGTCCCGCCGGAGAAGCTCACGATCTCGCCCGACTGCGGGCTGAAGCTCCTGCCCCGGGAGATCGCGTACGGCAAGATGGAGAACATGGTGACCGCGGTTCGCGAGGTCGAGGCCGAGATCGATTCCGGCGAGATCGACGTCGACAACCCGCTCGACGACTGAGGCGAGGATCGATCCGCGACCGCCTCGACGACTGAGGCGGGGATCGATCCGCGACCGCCCGGCGACACCGCCGGCCGCACCGCCAGCGCCACTACTTATAAATCTCCGCCGCACCCACCGCCGACATGGATATCGGTCTCACCGTCGGCGACGACCTCGACCGGCTCGCGGCGTCGCCGTCGCGGTTCGACTTCTGCGAGCTCGGGGTCGGCGAGCCGACGCTCGTCCCGGGAGAGATCGACCGGGGGCGGCTGACCGACGCGCTCGCCGGCCGCGACCTGCTCGTTCATCTGCCGTACAGCCAGCGACTGGCCAGCTACGTCCCCGAGGTCAACGACGCCATCGTCGACTACCAGCGGCGCCTCCTGGAGGCGGCCGGCGACCTCGGCGCGGAGAAGGCGGTGCTCCACGCGACGTCGGCCGACCGCGACGACATCGAGTTCCGGCAGACGGCCGCCGACCAGCTCCGACGGGTCGCCGACGCCGGCCGCGAGGCGGGCGTCGAGGTCGGCGTCGAGAACGTCGGCCACCAGCACGCGGGGCTCCAGCTCTCCGTCCTCGGCGACATCGCCCGGGAGACTGACACCCCGATCTGCTTCGACGTGGGACACGCGTACATGGAGGGCGACAACAGGGCGATAACGCGGTTCCTCCGCGCCCACGGCGACCGGGTCTCGCACCTCCACTGTCACGACGTGCGCCGCCGCGGCGACACCCACCTCCCGGTCGGCGCCGGCGAGGTGGACTACGGGGCCGTCGCGGCCGAACTCGACGAGTTCGACGGCACCGTCGCGCTGGAGGTGTTCACCGACGACGACGCCCTGCTCGTCGACTCCGCGGAGCGCGTCGCCGACCGGCTCGGCGTGGACTTTTAAAAACGAACGGCGAGAGCGGCGCGGGAGGCGAGCGGGTCAGTTCGCGTCGCGGCCGTCTCCGTCGCCCTCCTCGGCCGCGTCGTCCCGGTCGTCATCAGTGGAGCCGTCGGCGTCGGTCGGGTCGCCGGCGTCCGAACCGGCACCCGCGTCATCGCTCGCGTCCGCCTCGTCAACGGCGTCGGCGTCGTCCGCCTCGTCGCCGTCGATCTGTCGCTTGATCGACTCAAGCTCGGACTCGACGTCGACCTCGGGCGCCGGGTCGTCCTCCGTCTCCTCGTCGGCCCCGCTCGCTTCGGGCTCCGCGTCGGGGTCGGTCACGTCGATCCGAACGCCGCGGTCCCGGCCGGGGGAGTCGTCGTCGCGGGCGCGGCCACCGTCTCGGGCGTCGGACTCGGGGCCGCCCGCCCCGCGGTCCTTCCGGCGGTCGTCGTCCCGCCCGGGTCGCCGCGCGGCGTCGGCCTCCCGACGGCCCTCCTCGATCCGCGACTCGATCTCGGCGGTGAGGTCGCGGGCGTCGGTGATGATCGAGCGCGAGGCGGCCTCCTCCGGGAGGTCGGCCTCCGAAAGCGCGGTCCGGAGCTCCGAGAGCGACCGGGCGAGGCCGGCGCTCGCGCCGTCGCGGACGTCGGCGAGGCGGTCGGCAGTCGCGCCGGACTCGTCGGCGAGGCTCCGGCCGGGGTCGGCGAGCCGGAGCGTCCCCCGGAGCAGTTCGAGCGACTTGATCGTCGTCTCCAAGAGCGCGATGACCGTCGGGATCGTGTACTGCTCGGTGAACCGGAGTAGCTCGGAGAGGCGGGGCGGTCGCGGCGGCCCCCGTCGGTCCCGCTCGCTCTCCCCGAGGTCGCGCCGCAGCTCGGTCAGGACGTCTTCGAGCTCGTCGAGCCGCTCCTCGAGCTCCTCGTCGCGTCGGTCGTCGCGGGAACTCATACCACCGAGTACGCGGCGCGCGGATAAAAAGCCCGGCCGGCGCTGACGGTCGCGTCCCGGCGCGTGACGTCGCCGACGCGGCGACTCAGAACCCCTCGCGGAGGTGCGTCGTCCGCGGCGGGAACAGGCCGCGGAGCGCGGCGGCGACGCCGTCGTCGAAGTCGGTCCGTCGCCGGCCGCGAGTCTCCCGGCACGGACCGCCTCGTCGACGGAGCGGTAGCCGACGTACAGCTGCGAGAGGGCGCCGACGTCGACGGTCGCGTCCGGGCTCGCGGGCTCGGCGTCGAACGGCTCGACCGCGACGTCTCCGTCGACGACCGCGACCCGGAACGTCGCGTCGTTCCACGCCGCGAGCGGGTCGACGACCGCGAGCGAGAGCGTCGCCTCGACGGCGGGGTCCGGGTCGAGCGCCTCCACGGCGCCGGCGACGTCGACGAGCCGGACCATCGGCCCGGTCCGGACCTCGCAGTCGACGGCGCGGGGGTCTTCGACGAGGTCGAGCAGCGGGGCGTCCGGCGGCGCTCGGACCCGGACCTCGGCGACCTGCGAGTCGTGGTTGCGGCAGAACCGCAGCAGCTGGAACCACGCCTCGTCGTCGACGGCGGCGGCGTCGGAGACGCGCATGACGGTCTCCCCGGCGTCGTCGGGGTCGTCGTCGAACTCGTACCGACAGAGCCCGCGGAGGTCCCCGTCGCGCTCCCAGCCGTAGACGAACGGGTCGGTCGTCCAGCCCGAGAGGGTCCGCTCGCGCCACCACTCCTCGGTCCAGTCCATGGTGAGGTCGTAGCGGTCCGCCGTCGCCGCGAGCACCGGCTCGACCGCCGCGAAGTCGCCCTCGTCGAGCGGGCGGAAGGCCCCGGCCGCGTCGCCCGTCGTCGCGACGAGGTCGTCGACGAAGCCGAGCTGTTCGGGGGGCGCGGTGAGATAGCGGTAGCGGCTCGCGGTCGCCCAGCCGTAGTTCGCGTAGAACGCGTACTCGAAGGGCCACAGCACCGAGACGTCGACGCCGCGGTCGCGGTACTCCGCGAGCGACTCGCGGAGCAGCCGGGCGACGTGTCCCCGGCGGCGGTGCTCGGGCGAGGAGGCGACCGCGGAGAGCCCGACGACCTCGCGGTCGGCGCCGCGGATCCGCAGCGCGAAAAGGTGGTGCGCGCAGACCGCGACGGTGTCGTCGGCCGCGTTAAAGAGACCGCGCCGCTCGGCGATCGTGTCGTGGTCGTCGGCCTCGTCGGGGTCGTAGGGGCCGTCCGCGGGAGCGAAGGCGTACCGCATGAACGCGCCGAACTCGTCGGCGCGCTCCTCGGGAAACGGTCGGTACTCCATACGCGGTCGGCTCGCGGGAGCGGAATAAGTCTTCCCGGAGCGTGAGAGGGGGCCTCAGTCGAATCGGCCGCGACCGATCGCAGTCGACCCGGTCGAACCCGACCTCAGTCGAACCGGCCGCGGCGGTACTGCACCGGCCACTCGACGTCCGCGCCGAGCTCGTGGGCGGCCTCCAGCGGCCAGTACGGGTGCCGGAGCAGCTCGCGGCCGAGCGCGACGAGGTCGGCCCGACCGTTCCGGACGAGGGCGTCGGCGTGGGTCGGGCCCGTGATCCCGCCGACGGCGGCGACGGGCACGTCGGTCCCCTCGCGGATCGCCTCGGCGTACGGCACCTGGTACCCCGGTCCGGTCCCCGGAATCCGCTGGTCGGGGTGGATCCCGCCGCCGGAGACGTCGATCAGGTCGGCGCCGGCCTCGGCGAGCAGCGGCGCCAGCCGCACGGAGTCGTCGACGTCCCACGAGTCGCGGTCGGGGAGCCAGTCCGTCGCGGAGATCCGGACGAAGACGGGCTTCTCCTCGGGCCAGACGTCTCGGACGGTCGCGACGACCTCCCGGAGGAGTCGGGTCCGGTCCTCGAAGCTCCCGCCGTACTCGTCGTCGCGGTCGTTGGTGACCGGCGAGCAGAACTGGTGGAGCAGGTAGCCGTGGGCCGCGTGGACCTCGGCGATCTCGAAGCCGGCGTCGAGCGCGCGCGCCGCGGCGTCGGCGAACGACTCGGTCACGTCGGCGATGTCGTCACCGTCCATCCGGCGGGTCGCCGCGGATTCGCCGGTCTCAGAGCGGTCGCCGTCCGGGTACGGCTCGTCGGTCGCGGATATCGTCTCCCAGCCCGCGGGGTCGTCCGCGGGGATCGGATCGCCGCCCTCGGCCGGCGGGCGGTGGGAGGCCTTGCGGCCGGCGTGGGCCAGCTGGATACCGGGCGTCGCGCCCTGCGACCGGACGAAGTCGACGATCGGCTCGATCGCGTCGGCGTGTTCGTCGGACCAGATCCCGAGACAGCCCGGGGTGATCCGACCGCGCGCCTCGACCGCGGTCGCCTCGGTCATCACGGCGCCGGCGCCGCCGACCGCGCGGGAGCCGAGGTGGATCCGATGCCAGTCGTTCGCGAACCCGTCGTCCGCGGAGTACTGGCACAACACACTTATCGTGTATTAACAGCGTAAACACTAAGGGGCCACCGTGAGACGTTTCGAGTAGATGGCAGAGAAAACCACCGTTGCTTTCCGAATTGACGAATCGATAAAGTCTGAGTGGGAAGACGCCGCCGAAGGCCCGGAGTATGATAGTCTTAGCCACCTGATTAGACTGTCAGTACAGAGGGAGATAACAGAGACAGAGTCGGCCCAACACACCGCACAGGCCGACACAGCAACAGTAGAAGATAGTGACGTACTGGATTCTCTCACTCGACTTGAAAGGACAGTCGAAGACATACAGGACGAAATGAAGGCAGTCAGTCGAGAAAGTCGTTCTGAGGAATTATACAATCTTGAACAGGTACTTCTTGAAGTTCTCCCATCCCACAAAACTAATCTGAAAGATTTGGAAAATCCGATTAGTTCTGACATTGAAAGTGCTACTCCAGAAGAAATAGCGGCACGAATTGACGCCGATGAACAGGACGTTTCAGACGCACTCAACCGCCTTTCAGATAACACGGCACAGGTAAAGGAATTAGGCACGGCGTTTGATGAGCAAAACAGCTACTATAGGGCAGAATAGTGGACAGTAAGACAGTAATCACAGAGTTTCATAACCGACAGACAACAAAAAAAGCAGAGGGAACCGCCAACAGGTACACTCAGGACGTAAGAGACTGGACAGAGTGGTTAGAGAATCCCGGAGCTAAAGATTACGACCCTAACAGCCGCGACAGGGACGCTAAGACACTTTGGGACGCCACTACCCACGACCTTCGTACATACCTCCGGCAGATGTTAAACAATGGCGGATACGCCGGGGGAACAGTTTCTATGCGGGAGTCGTCAGTATCAATGTTCTATCAGGAAGCCTCTCGTATGGCTGAAGACCCTTCTATGAGTATCCCTGAAACAGAGAACCCCGCAGAAGACCTCGATCTTTCAGGATGGACGGCACTAAAGAACGGAACTAAGAAAGAGCAAAACCTGAAAGAGGGGGTTCAATACCTTGAACCGGACGAAATAGACAGTTTAACCGAAAACGTACCAAACCCCCGCCTACGTAACGAGCTAATCGTCCGGCTACTCTACCATACGGGCCTACGGCGCACAGAACTAACAGAAACCCGCTTAGAAGACATTGACACAGACGAACGGGCGATCAAAGTCCGGGCAAACAAAACCCACCAGAACCGTACTGTCTACTACCAGTCCGAACTTGACACCATACTAAATCGGTGGCTCAATGTCAACCGTAAATCTCTGGCAACAGCTGGAAGCGATTACCTCTTTCCGACGACTCATTCAGAACAGATTAACCCTGACCATATCACTCGACTCGTGAAAGAAGCCGCAGAACGAGCGGGATTACAGTCTACCGTTCACACAGACGCCGCAGGAAACGTCCGGGGAAAAGTGACGGCCCACGTTCTAAGACACAGTTTCGCCGTCCAAAGTATCAAAAACGGGATGGATACCCGGCGGTTACAGAAACTAATGGGTCACTCAAAGATTGAAACCACAGAACGGTATCTACAATTCGCCAATAATGACCTTCGGGAAGCCGCTCGGAGATACGGCCCCGGTTCAGAGTAGTTCCCTTACCTCACTCCGGGGGAAAACGTCACGAGATACTACTCCCACGTACTTCTTTCGGAGGTCGGCACTACGCACAGCGATGCCGACTAAACCTCGGTCAGATTCTCTTTTTCTGCTGTCCCCGCTCGTAGGTTGCGTAGAGTCCTCCGATTAGACCGACGATCATGGATACGATCCCGACAATTGTGTACCCATATGTAAGCACAACGCTGCCAAACAGTATCCCGATAAGGAACAATCCTCCACCAAAGAGGATTTTGACTGCTCCGCCGAGGAAGTCTATGAATCCCATATTTGCGCACAGACATTCTCGGATGATAAACATACCGTTCAGATTACGATTTCGTCACCTCCCGCACGTACGTGACGCGCATTACCGCAACGCTGTATATATTATATGTAGTAATGATCCCTCGATATGTATTGTCCGAGATTTTGACTCCCTTCGGTCGTAATCAAAATACAGCGATTACTATTGTATCGAGGTCCGCCAAGTTTCGGCGCATTGAGTGGCCGCCGTCTTTTCTCTCCCTCAATGCGTTTAATATCGGTAGAGCCTGTTTAAACACTTCTAAGATCGTTCTTCCATACGCTCCGTTCGGCTCTATCGCACACATCCACAAATCGGGGGATTATGCTACTATCGTATTCATACGCAAGGCGAGTATGAGGAGCTTAGAACGATCTTAATTCCCGATGATGGTTGGGTCATGGACCACACAAAGAATCCACACAGTCACCCACAGTCGCGCACAGTCACCTCTGAGTTAACTCTCTCCAAATCCCCATGCTCTTAGACGCCCAGAGTAGACTCACAAGCGATTTGATTTTGAGACGCCCCGAGATACAGACAACCCCCACCAAATCGAACAGGAGTTTTGTCAGCTCGTTTTAGGACCGCTCTCAGAGAACGCCGTGCCTACAATATCTTTCGAGAATTTCTCAGCTGAAATGAGAAATCTCTGTCTCAGGGTGACTTATGCTCGTACGCAGAGTAGTGTTGAGTGTTCTAACCCCTCCGTCGCCTACCCTAATGTTTGCGTTGTATATATCCATCAGATGTGTTCTGGCACATCGGCGACAGCATGACGCGGTTCCGGAGCTCGGTGTCGCGTAGCGTGAGCGGCGCGAAGAGCGAATCCGTCATCGAGACACCGGAGTGCCGCCGGCTGGTAATGCGCTCCGATTCCCCGCGCGGATCGCCGCGATCGCACCGGTGCGGGGATCGCCCCGATCGCGGCGAGGGTTTAGGCCGACCGAAACCTATAACCACCCGTGCCTCTGACAGACTGGTAATGAGCACTGGGGACCGAATCGGGCGCAGCGCCGAAGACCGGATCGAAGACGGCACAGAGGAGTCGACGGACGCACGGCCGATCGTCGCGGCGAGCCGCTGCTCGCCCGATCGAACCGTCTTCACGGAGCAGGGGAACACGGACGCGTGGATCGCGACCGACCTGACGGTCGAGTTAGAGCGGTAGCGCGGCGCGAACGACCCTCTCTCGTCTTCTCTACTCCGCATCGAGCGTCGAGTCTCCCCTTCGAAACCGGTCGGCTCCGAGCGCGGTTCCAGCGCACCGAACGCCGCGCGGCGACGTGCGGTGGGCCGCGTCGCCGCCGACGGCGACGCGGCGGTGACGAGCCCCCGACTACTCGATATCCGGTGCGCGCTCCCCGGCCGGGACGACGATCTCCAGCCAGTTCTCCTCGGGCGGGAGCGGGCAGGCGAACGTCTCGCTGTACGCGCAGAAGGGGTTGTACGCGAGGTTAAAATCGAGGACGACGACGTCGCCGTCGGCGAGCTCTCCCTCCGGTTCGAGCTCCATGTACCTGCCTTGGTAGTACGTCTGCTGGCCGGTCGTCTTGTCGCGGAACGGGACGAATATCTCGCCGTCCTCGCCCTCCTGTCGGTAGCCGGCGAGCGCGTGCTCCTCGCCGTCGACCTCGAACGCGAAGGTGACGACTCTGAGGTATCGGACCGGGTTGCTCGCGGTGGTCTCCATCTCGACGGGCTCGGGGTCGCCGTGGACCGTCACGGTCGCCTCGACGCGGTAGTCCTCGTCCGGCGGGAAGTAGTCGAGCCCGTCGAACCCGTCGCGGTGCTCGGGCGGGATCGGCGACTGCGGGTGCTCGGCGAAGAACTCGTCCTTCTCGCGGCGGTTGGCGCGGAGCCGCTCGGCGTACTCGTCGGTCATACGCGGTCGAAGGAGCGCCGGCGGTTTCAGGGCCGCGGTTCGGGCGGGTCAGGTCTCGAGGTCCGGGGACAGCTCGCCGGGGCGCTCAGAGCGCCTGCAGGTCGGCCAGGCAGTCGTCGAGGTCGCGCGTCGACGTCGCCAGCGAGAAGCGGTCGACGCGGTCGAGGTCGGCCGCGTGCTCCCAGAGGTCCTCGGACTCGATGCCGTGGAGGACGACCGCGTTCGGCGTCGGGCTCACGACCCGGAGGGCGACCAGCGGCGACTCGCCGCGGGTCACGCCCGTGAACACGAGCGCGCGGTTCGTCGACTGACCGTACAGCCGGTAGAACTCCTCGCTGGAGAGCCGCGTGATCGCCTCGATAGAGTTGATGACGGTGTGACCGTTGACGTGGTCCTGGTCGCCGCGAACGACTTCCGTGGCGTCCATCGCCTCGTAGAACTCCTCGACCGGCACCGCGGTCGAGTACTCGCGGAGGGCGTGGACGATGTCGCTCTCGAAGCCCGCCGAGAGCACGCGGGCGTACTGTCGGAGGCGCCCGCCTCCGCGCCGCTCGTCGATATCGAGGAGGCCGTCGACGATCCGGCGGACGATGCCGATCCCCGGGCTCTCCCGACGCCCGCTCTCGTAGTCGGAGATCACCGACGAGGAGACGTCGAGCGACTCGGCGAGCTCGGTCTGTGAGACGTCGAAGTCGGTCCGCCACTTCCGAAGCGTCGCTCCGGGGTCGTCGCTGAGCGTTATTTCGCCGGCGATCCGGCGAGAGAGCTCCTCGCGTGCGTCGCTCATTAGGCGGTCCGAGGGCGGAGCGCCGCAAAAGGCTACCGAAAGCGGGGTTCGTCGGACGTCGACACTTCTCCCGAGATCGACGTCCATCTGGCTCGACGTCCACCGGCCCCACTTCTCCCGGCTCGACGTCGAATCCGGAGCGGCCCCGCGAGCGGGGTCACTCCACGTACAGCGAGTAGACGATGACGCCGAAGCCGACCGCGGTCAGCAGGCTGTTGATCGCGATCCCCGCCGCCAGAGACGCGCCGATGATCTGGTGAGAGACGCCGCCGATCAGCGCGCCGATCGTCACGATCCCGAAGCCGAGCCCCAGCGCGCGCAGCGAGGGGTCGCCGGTCCGGCCGTACGCGCGGAGCGCGTAGTAGGTGATGCTGCCACCGAGCACGAGGATGGCGGTCTTTGCCACGATGATGGCGAGGTCGATGTGCGTTGTCATGTTTCCTCTCGCAGTTCCGACCACAGGTCGGCCAGCCGTTCGTCCCGCGTGCGCTCCGGACGGGAGAACTCGACGGTGAGATCGCGCGACTCGTCCGCCTCGTCGTCCGCGTGGTCGATCGAGACCGTCACGGAGTCGAACGAGACGGAGTAGCGCGTCGTGTGTTGCCCGTCGCGGCGGATGTCCGTCGACTCCCGGAGCAGGGAGGCGTCGGTGAGCTTCTCCAGCTTCCGATACGTCGTCGACAGGGGGATGTCGCACTCCTCGGAGAGGTCGCTCGCCGTCTTCGGCTCGGTGAGTGCCGTCACGATCCGGCGCGCGGCGTCGTCGGCCAGTGCGTCCAGCACGTCGTCGACCGACGGCGGATCCTCCTCGCGCGACGGGTCCCGCACCATGTTCCCCAGTTGGGCCCCCCCGTGTCTTAAACCATCGAACTTCGGCCCGGCCGCGGTCGCGACCGCAACCGCATCCGTCACGCGGCCGGACGCGGCCCGTTTTTGTGGGTGGGCGGCGTACGACGGACCGATGGACTCGTGGAAGCGCCGCGTCGTCGGGTACTTCGCCTTCGTCCTCTTCGTGCTGATCTTCACCGCGATCGCCTACCGATACGGGATGCGGGTGTACGAGGGCGACCCGCGCACGATGATCGAGGCGCTGCGCTTCTCGATCGAGATGTTCACCACCACCGGATTCGGCGGCGACGCGCCCTGGGAGAGCCAGCAGTTGAACGCGTTCATCGCGGTGATGGACCTCGTCGGGATGGTCCTCCTGATCGGCGCGCTGCCGGTCGTGGTGACGCCGCTGTTGGAAGAGGCGTTCTCGACGAGCGCCCCCACGTCGGTGGACGGAGCGCTGTCGGGTCACGTCGTCGTCTGTTCGGACACCTCCCGGTCGATGGCGCTCATCGAGGAGTTCGACTCCAGGGACATACCGTACGCGATCGTCGAGCCGGACAACGACCGAGCGGTACGGCTACACGAAGCGGGGCAGACCGCGATCCGTGCCGACCCGGAGTCGACGGACGGGTTGGCGGCCGCGAACCTGCCCGACGCGCGGGCGCTGATAACGGACGTCTCCGACAAGGTCGACGCGAGCATCGTGCTCGCCGCGAAGGAGCTGTCGCCGGAGGTGCGGGTCATCAGCATCGTCGAAGACCCGGAGCGCGAGCGGTACCACCGCCTCGCCGGCGCGGACGAGGTGCTCTCGCCGCGGTCGCTGCTCGGCGAGAGCCTCGCCGCGAAGGTGACGACCGCGCTGCAGACCGATCTCGGCGAGGCGGTCGCCATCGGCGACTCGCTGCAGCTCGCGGAGGTGTCGGTCCCGCACGGGAGTCCGCTGGCCGGGTCGGCCCTCGGCGATAGCGGGATCCGCGAACGCGCCGGCGTCAACGTCATCGGCGTGTGGTTCAACGGCGAGTTCGACGCGGCGCCCCCGCCGGACGCGACGCTGTCGGCCGGGACGGTCCTGCTCGTCTCCGGGCGGCCGGATCAGCTGGAGCGGCTCGTCGAGCTGACGAACTCCGCCACGCGGCGATTCGGCGCGGGCGAGACCGTGGTGATCGGGTACGGGCAGGTCGGCCGGACCGTCGCCGAGACGCTCGAAGACGCCGACCTCCCGGTCACGGTCGTGGACCGGGCGGACGCCGAGGGCGTCGACGTGGTCGGCGACGCGACCGATCCGGAGACGCTGCGGGCCGCGGGCGTCGAGTCGGCGCGGACCGTCGTGCTCGCGCTGCCCGAAGACACCACGACGGAGTTCACGACGCTCGTGATCCGCGATTTAGCGCCGAACACGCAGATCCTCGCACGGGTCGAGGAGGCCGCGAGCGTCCGGAAGATGCACCGCGCGGGCGCCGACTACGTGCTCTCGCTCGCGACCGTCACCGGCCGGATGTCCGCCTCGACCGTCATCGAGGGACGCGACGTGCTCTCCCTGGACCAGCAGGTAGAGGTCGTCAAGAGCCGCGTGCCGCGGCTCGTCGGGCGGACGGTCGGCAGGGCGAACGTGCGCGAGGCGACCGGCTGCACCGTCATCGCGGTCGAGCGCGACGGAGAGACCCTGACCGAGATCGGTCCCGACACGCGGATCGGCGACGGCGACGAGCTCGTCGTCGTCGGCACCGACGAGGGGATCCGGGAGTTCGAGCGCCGGTTCGCGTGACCCCGCTCGCCGGTTCGCGTGACCCCGCTCGCCGGTTCGCGCGACCCCGCTCGCCGGTTCGCGCTGACTCGCGTGCCGGTCCCCGCGGCCGCGTTCGGCGCTCCCGGCGAATCCGTGCGCGGGGCCGTCGCGTCCCGTCCGACCCGTCACGCGCCGCCTCGGGACCGAGTCGAGTCGAACGGTTCAAGTATTCGCTGGCTGTTCGTACCTGTATGAAAGACCAGGGACGCTCCACGCGCAAGCGGACGGGCGGCCGACTCAAGCACGCCTCGAACAAGAAGCGCCACCAGCTCGGCCGAGAGCCCGCCGAGACCACCGTCGGCGAGACGCGGGTCCAGTACATCGACTCCCGCGGCACGGAGCGGAAGATCCGCGCGCTCTCGACGAACGTCGCGCAGGTCGCCGACGGCGGCGAGGTCAGCGAGGCCGATATCGAGAACGTCGTCGACAACCCCTCGAACGTCAACTACGCCCGACGGAACATCGTCACCAAGGGCGCCGTCATCGACACGTCCGCCGGCCGCGCCCGCGTCACCTCGCGTCCCGGCCAGACCGGGCAGGTCAACGCGGTCCTCATCGACTGAGCCCGTTCGCTTTCTGAACGTATTTACCGTTCGACGACGACGAGCGACGCGTGTACCTCGGCGTCGACGAGGCCGGCAAGGGGCCCGTGCTCGGACCGATGGTCTCGGCGGCCGTGTTCGCCGACCCGGCGAGCCTCCCGGCCGACGTCGACGACTCGAAGCGGCTCTCCCCCGAGCGACGCGAGGCGATGGCCGAGACGATGCGCGGAAGCGACCGCGTCGCGGTCGGGGTCGCGTTCGTGGAGCCCGCGGAGATCGACCGGCCCGACACCGACATGAACACGCTCACGGTCCGCGGGCAGGCGCGGGCGGTGCGAGCCGCGCTCGGCGAGATAGCGGGCGTCACCGGCGTGGAACGTCCGGCGGAACCGGTCCGCGTCGTCGCCGACGCTGGAGACACCAGCGAGGCGCGGTTCGCGCGTCGGCTCGGTGCGTTCGCCGAGGGCGGTGACGACCTCGGCGGTAACGATACCGGCGGCGGTGACCCCGAGGACGGCGGAAGAGTGGTCGTCGACTCCGAGGGCGACGAGTCCGCCGCCCTCCCTCCGGTCGACGTCGAGTCCTTCCACGGCGCCGACGAGGCCGACCCGGTCGTCGGCGCGGCGAGCGTGGTCGCGAAGGTCGCGCGCGACGACCGGATGGCGGCGATCGACGACGGGTATCCGGGATACGAGGCCGTCGGGAGCGGCTACCCGAGCGACCCGACGACGCGGTCGTTCCTGCGGGCGTACGTCGCCGACAACGGCGACGTCCCGGAGTGCGCGCGCCGGACGTGGTCGACTTGCGACGACGTGTTGGCGGCCGCCGAGCAGTCGGGGCTCGACGACTTCTAGACGAGCGCCGAGACGGCCTCGCTCACGGCGCCGATGAACGTCTCCCAGACCGAGAAGCCGGCGACGATCGAAAGGACGGTGTCCGCCCCGAAGAAGGCGAACAGCACCGCGGACGCGATGTGTGCGCGCCGCACGTCGAAGCGGTGGGCGAACGTGTGGAAGAAGTACGCGTTGGCGAGGCTGATCGGAACGATCGCGAGCATCTCGCCGACCCATATCGCGGAGGTCGCCCCGTACTGCACCGCCAGCCCGATCGTGACCAACTGCGTCTTGTCGCCGAACTCGCCGGTGGCCATGAGCACGAATATCGGGAGGAAGCCGCCGAACGACCCCTCGTACCGGTCGAGCGGACCGGGGAGCGAAACCGAGTCGAGGTCGGCGTAGTCGAGGTCGGCCGCCGAGGAGTCCGGCGTCTCGGCGCCGGCGGCCGGTGGCTCCGTGCCGCCGTCGCTGGACGCGACCCGTCCGGGGTCGCGATCCGGCATCGACCGGTACAGCAGGTACGCGAACGCGAAGAACAGGGCCGCGGTCACGACGTCGAGGACCACCCCCGGCAGCGCCGACTGCAGCGCCTGCCCGAAGACGATCTCGATCGCGGTCCACCCGGCGAACGCCGACGCGGCGGCCGCGACGACGACCTTCGGGTCGTAGCGCGTCGACAGCGCGGCGATCATGAACTGAACTTTCTCGCCGGGGAGCACGGCGATCTGGGCCACGAACGCGACGATCAGTATCTCCGAGTAGCTCATGCGTCCCCCGATCCCCCGCACTCGCCGGTCGCGGCGGTCCGATCGCGAGCGCCCGCCTGTCCGGCGTCCGTCGTTCCGGTCCGCGGATCGGTCCGCGGATCCGTACGGTCGATCGGTTCGGGGCGGTCGTCGGTCGTCACGTGGCGGTTAGATCGGTCTAAAACAATAGTTTGTCGGCTCTCGATTCGCGCCGGCGATCCGCACGCGACGCGGAGCGGCACCGCGTCGCTCCCGCGTCCCCTCACCGGATCGTCAGCAGACGGCGGAGGATGTCCCCGTAGGCGGGCCGGGTGATCAGGACCCCGATCAGGACGCCGAGGATGGTGAAGATCGCGAACCCGGAGAGGTCCCCGAGCGAGAGCACCATCAGCGGCGACATCGCGACGATCGTCGTCGCGGCGGCGGCGCCGATGACCCAGAAGGCCCGGCGGAACCGGGAGTTGAACACCTTTCGTGAGTTCACCTCGCCCTCGCTCATCACCTCGTCGGCGATGATCACCAAGTCGTCGACGCCTGTCCCGACGACCGCGATGAAGCCGGCGATGACCGCCAGCTCTATCGGATAGCTCACGAGCGCGGCGAAGCCGAGCAGGGCGTACACCTCCGCGAGCGCCGTGACGATCATCGGCAGCGCCACCGCGGGCTCGCGGTAGCGCAGGAACACCATGCCCGCGACCGCGAACACCGCGAGGATCCCCGTCACCAGCGAGTAGTTCTTGTAGTTCTCCCCCTGCGCGGCCGAGATGGTGCTGGAGGTCCCCTCCCCGCTGATGTCGAGCTCGGCCGGCAGCGCGCCGGCGCGCAGGTTGACCGATATCTCCTGCGCCGTCGTGAATTCGGGCGTGGTCAGCTCGAAGTTCGGGGTGTCGGCCCACGAGCCGCTCGCCATGCTGTCGGCGAGCCCCGGGTCCATCCCGAAGGAGTTGACGACTTCGCCGTCGACCGTGAGCAGGAGGCAGGGGTTGGAGTTCCCCAGTTCGCCCGTCTCGGGGTTGTACTCGCAGCGGTCCGCCTGGGACTGGTACGCCGAGGCGAAGCCGCGGTCGGCGACGGCCTGCTGGAACTGCTCCGCGGGCGACGGCTGGCCGTCGGAGGCGGTGTTCCTGACCGTCACGGGGACGTACGATCCCGTGCCGCGGTCCCGCTGCGACGCCGTCCCGATGTTCTCGAAGTCCTCCTGCGTGAGCACCGCTTCATCGACGGCGGTGCCGTTATCGCTCGGATACGCGATGTCGATCTGGACCGTCCCCCGCTCCTGCAGCAGCGAGACGACGTCGCTCCGGCCTTCGCCAGGCACCTCGACGAGCATGAAGTACTCGCCGGTGAGCGACTGGACCTGCTGGACGCTCCCGCCCGAGAGCCCCGCCTCGTTGATCTTGCCCTCGATGATGCTCTGGGTGAGGTCGCGGGTCTCTGCGGTTACGCCGGGGCGGATGCTCTCGTAGGAGTAGCCCGAGGCGTCCATCGCCGCGCGGAACTCCTCCTCGCTCACGGACGGGTCGGTGACCTCGACGGCCTGCTCGTCCTCGCCGAAGCTCGATCCGACGTCGCGGAGCTGCACCCCGTCGAGCTCGTCGGCGACGGCCCGTTCGACCGCCGGGGGATTGTCGCCGGCGAAGTCGACGCCGGTGGCGGTGTACCCCTTCAGGGGGGCCCGGACGCGGGTGCCGCCCTCCAGGTCCAGCCCGTACTGGAGGTTCGTGATTCCCTGGCTCGCCTCGCTCTGGTTCTCGCCCGGCGCGGTCTCCGGGGCGAACTGCGGGGCGAACAGCGCGACCGACGCGCCGACCACGACGACGACGAGCAGCAGGATGCGCCAGTTGTTCTTGATCGGTTCCAACATCAGCGCTTCACCCCCTCGAACTTGTACCAGCGGAGCAGCGAGACGTTCAGCAGGTACGTGTTCATCAGGTCGGCACAGAGGCCGACCGCGAGGATGATCCCGATGTTCCGGAGCAGGTCGACGCCGAAGAGGGTCGCGACGATCGCCATCACGATCATCGCGGCCATCGACGTGAGCGTCATCGTGACACCGGTCCGCATCGCGCGGCTCACCGACTCGTAGAAGTCGCCCGTCCGGCGTAACACGGAGTTGTTCAACAGGATGTCGGAGTCGACGCTGTACCCGATGATCATCAGGAGCGCCGCGATCGTCCCGAGCGTCATCTGGATCCCGAGCAGGTTCATCACCGCGACCGGGATGACCAGGTCGGAGAACGCCGAGGCGACCACCGCGAGCGAGGGGATGAACGTCCGGAACAGTGCGAACACGAGCACGCTCATCCCGAGGAACGCCAGCGCGACCCCGAACACCGCGGTCCGGGCCGTGTCGCTGGCGAAGCTCGGCGACACCTGGTCGACCGCGGTCGTGGCGAGCCCCGCGTCGTCCGCCTGTTGCGCGAGCTCGTCTGCCAGTCCCTCGGGGTCCTCGTCGGCCGCGCGGAAGGTGACGACGTACACGTCGTCGGCGGGGATCGACCGGATCGAGTCGGGCCGTCTGTCGAACTCTGTTTCGATGCGTTCCTCGACGTTACCACCGTCGTCGGCGATCCGGAGCTCGACGCCGCCCGTGAACGCCAGTCCCAGGTTCGCCGGCGCTCCCGTGACGAGATACCATCCCAAGATGATCGCGAGCGCGAGAACGAGGACGGCGAGCGGGATCGCCACAAGCTGCCGGTTCGAGTACTCGGTGTAGTTGACCTCCGGTGCCTCGATCGCTACCATAAATACCGGTTCCTGCGCGGGCGCGAATAAGCCTTCTCACTCGGCCGCGAGCCGGCGCGTTCGGTCGGTCGCGCTCGGGCGAGCGCGGCGCGGATCGCCGAAACGAACTAACCGAACGGCGTGTTACCATCACCCATGAGTACACCCGAAGCGGCCCGCGTCGTCCTCTCGTATCCCGAGGGGCTCAGCGACTGGGGCCGCGACCAGATCGAGACGGACCGCTACCGGTCGTACTTCGCGCGGGTCATGGACGATGTCGCGGTCGGCGACGTCCGCGAGGAGTTCGTCGACGTCGGGTGCTGCGGAGACAGCCTCGACGTGCCGTTCCGCGTGGAGCGGATCGAGGTCGACGGCGACCCGGTCGACGCGGCGGCCGTGACGGCCGAGACGACCGTCGACTACGAGGTGCGTACCGGCGACGTCGACGGCGGCTGGCGGGTGCAGAGCGCCGCCGGTCCGTCGGACCCGGCCGCCGGCGTCGACTGAGTCAGGGCATGTAGCGGACGCTGACCACGCCCGGCTCCGATCGGATCTCGACGCGGTTCACGCCGAGCCGGGCGGCGCGGGAGAGCGTCGCCTCGCGGTCCTCGATCACGTCGGCGACCGCGCTCTCGGTGTCCGACTCGGGCGGCGTCAACACGTGGACCTCGCCCTCGCCCGCGCGCGGCTCGCGGGCGAGCTCTCCCGTCGGCGTCTCCGCCGCGAGCTCGCGCTCGTGGACGGTGGGCGGTTCCTCGCTCTCCTCGATCGAGAGCGGTCGGCGCTCCGCGACCTCGATCACCCGATACGTGACCTCCATCGGCGGATCGGGCGCGACGGTGGCCTCGACCGCGTCGTCGACCTCGAGTCCCGGGTTCGAACTCAGCGTGTGTACCTGTCCGTCGTGGACGTCCTTCAGCACCGCCGAGCCGCTCTCGACGTGCGTGACGAGGAACGTGCTCTCCTTGCCGTCCGTCGGCTCCGTCCCGTCGGCGTCGTCCGGCCCATCCGCGTCGGTGCGCTCCGGCTCGTCGGTCATTGCTCCGTGGTAGGTGGCCGACCCTTTTCGGGGTTTCGAGCCGCGTCAGTCGTCGTCGACCGGTGGGTCGTCCGCCGAAGTCGGGGGTTCGCCCGCGCTGTCCGCGTTGTCGGCCGCGCCGTCGCCGGTGACACGGAGCCGGTAGTGGATCGCGAACACGGTGACCGCGGCGGCGGCCGGGGGGACGAAGCCGGCGAGCCGCGGGAGCGCGTAGAGGGCGTTCACGACCGCGGACTCGGTCGGGTCTCGCAGCGCCGCCGGCGCGGAGATCACCATGCCGACGTACAGCGACAGGAGGAACAGGAAGCCGCCGTACGCCATCTTCCGGTCGTATCCCGACCGCACGGGGTCGCCGCGGCGGTGGCGACGCGCGACGAACAGCAGCGGCGCCAGCAGCGGCGCGACCGCGGCGAAGCCGGCGATAACGTACAGCGACCGCGAGAACAGGAACGTTCCGCTCTGCACGTCGGCAGTCTCCGCCATCCAGACGACGAGCGCGAGGGTGACGACTGTCGCGATCAGCCCGGCTGTGAGCGCGCCGACCACCCCGTAGACGCGCATGGTCCACGACTCGGTGTGCCGGATCGCGTAGGGGATCGCGCCGAACACCCCGCGGTAGCTGTCTGCCATCGACGCAGATAGGGCCGACGCCGAATTAAACCCCTCGTCGGCGGACGTGGGATTTTAAATTCCCGCGACGGAAGCGTCTCACGTGGACCTGTACGACGCGTATCTCGCCGTCCGCCACCGACTCCACGACGGGGACCCCCCCGAGCACGTCGCGATCGTCATCACGGAGCGGGACCTCCTCGCCGACGGCGCGTTCGACACCCTCTCCGAGGCGCTCGGGTGGGCGCTGGAGTACGGCGCCCGGCGCGTCACCGTCTCGGTCTCGGTGCTCGACGAGTCAGTGGTCCCGACGCTCGCGAGAGAGCTCCGGCGGCTCGACGCGCCCGCCCCGTTCGTCGTTCGCGGGCCGGACGACGCCGACGGGGAGCAGAGCGCAGGCGGCGAGGCGAGTGGCGCGGACGGCGCGGCGGGTGGCGCGGACGGCGAGGCGGGTAGCGCAGACGGCGACGACGCCCCCATCAGAATCACCGTCGGACTCGGCGGAAAGGCCGAGTTCGCGGCCGCGGTCCGCGAACTCGCGAGCGACGTCGACGTCGGCGAGCTCGATCCGGCGTCGATCGACGCGGACGACGTCGCCGACCGGCTCGTGTTCCCGGAGGAGCCGGACCTCGTTATCAAGACGGGCGCGGAGCGGCTCTCCGACTTCGCTATCTGGCAGTCGGTGTACGCCGAGCTCTACTTCACGGACGTGAACTGGCGCGACTTCAGGCGCCGCGACTACCTGCGCGCGGTCCTCGACTTCCAGGACCGACAGCGGCGGTTCGGACGGTAGCCGGGTCGGCGCGGGAAGAGCGGTCGAGCCCTACCAGACGAAGCGGAACAGGATCGTGAACGTGACGAGCGCGCCGACGGTCGAGAGGATCGGAACGACGTTCTGCATCAGGACGACGCGCGCGCTCGTGCTCGGGTTGAACAGGTCCGACGCCGAGGGGATGTCGGTCGGGTCGCCCTCGCCGATCTTGCCCGTCCCGTCCGCCTTCAGCGCGCCGACGGACACCTTCGGCTCCTTCTCGCCGCTGATCCCCTGCCGCACAGTGACGGTCCGGGTCGCGCGCCCCCAGCCGAGCCCGACGATCGACATCGTCGCGATGATGACGAACGACGCCGGGATCCCGACCGCGGAGAGGCTGATGACGATCCCGGAGGAGACGCAGGCGACGACGATCGCCGCGGTCAGCGGGAGGTCGGTGATGTCGTTGCCGAGCGTGTCGAGCGTCCGCCGGGCGATCGTGAACGCGCCGACCGCGACGGCGGCGCTCCCGAGCAGGATCATCGGCGTCATCTCGACGTTGTCGAGCGCGACGAGGGGCGCGATCGCGTTCGCGATGTTCGAGGTGCCCGACGAGAACGCCATCAGACAGCCGATGGCGATGACGACGAATCCGCCGAAGAGCTCGCGCCGGGTCGTGTTCGGGCCCGCCACCGGCTTCGGGACCAGCCCGGAGCGGTCGAACTCGAACAGCGCCCCCTCGGTGCTGTCTATCGCCACCCAGTTGTCGATGGCCGGGTAGAAGTAGCGCCCCACGACGCCCGACACCCAGAAGCCGATGATGGGCGCGACGATCCACCAGATGGCGATCTCGCCCATCACCGCCCGGTCGAGGGTGCCCGTCGCGAGCCCGAGACCCGCGATCGCCCCGACGGCCGTCATCGACGTCGACCCGGGGACGCCGGCGAAGTTCCCGACGAACAGCGCGCCGCCGATGAAGAAGAGGACCACGATGCTCGTTTCCAGCGTGAACACGTTCCCGCCGGTGACGAGGTCCTCCCCGAGCGTCGTCACGACGCGCTGTCCGAGCGTCCCGGCGCCGATGAAGAAGAAGATCGACATCAGCGCCGCGGCGCCCGACTTCGAGAGCACTCCCGATCCGACGGCCGGCCCGAAGGCCGGACCGGTCGTGGCGCCGCCGATGTTGTACCCGACGAACGCCGCGACCACGAAACCGACGAGAAGTAAGACCTCAATCATATACTCGCTACAACGACACACGTCCGGTTAAGCGGACAGGTTCGCGCCGCCGGGAGCCCCGGGTGACCGCGGGGTCGATTCGCTCGCGTAGGAGACCGAACGCTAGCTGACTGAGTTGGTGATTTCTCTCACTTCGTTCGCGAGTTCGCTGAACGGAGTGAAGCGAACGCTAACTGACGGAGTCAGTTAGAAAATGCACCGGCCGAGACTCCCCGCGAGCGGGGAGTCAGGGCGGTGCACGACCGGAGGGAGTTCGTCGAACGAAGTGAGACGAACGTCGACTGACGGAGTCAGTCGGAAGTGCACCGGCCGAGATTTGAACTCGGGTTGCAACCATGGCAAGGTTGCGTGATACCACTACACTACCGGTGCGTGCTTCGCATCTGCACATAGCCCGAGTCGGAGATATAAGGGTTCCGAACGCGGGCCGGGCTGGCGGGCCTCCCCGCCCGGACCGCACGCCGGAAGCGTCATCGGGCTCCCGACCAAGACGGAGACGAGACGACCCACATGACGCGCCGATCCGCCCACCTCGCCGACAGACGCAGCGTCCTCCGAGCGACCGGCGGGCTCGCCGTCCTCCCGACCGCCGGCTGTCTCGGCGGCGGAGGCGCCGACGACGGCGCGGACGGCGGCGGCACCGGAACCGACGGCGGCACCGATGACGGCGACGACGCCCTCCCGGACGACGGCGACGACGTCGAGTACGCGGTCGAGCGCGTCGCGGAGGGGTTCGAGGACCCGTGGGGGCTCGCCTTCCTCCCCGGCGACGGGCGCCTCCTCGTCACCGAGCGGCCCGGCCGGCTCTCGCTCGTCGACCCCGGATCGGGAACCGTCGAGTCCGTCGCGGGCGCGCCCGACGTGTTCGCGGCGGGACAAGGCGGGCTGCTCGACGTCGCGGTCCACCCCGACTACCCGGACGACCGCCGCGTGTACCTCACGTACTCGGCGGCCGCGGAGGACTCTCCCGCCGACGGGAGCGGCGCGACGACCCACGTCGGCGCCGGCCGCCTCGACCCCCCGGCGCTCTCGGGGTTCGAGGCGGTCCGCGTCGCCGAGCCGTTCCGCGACACGGACCTGCACTTCGGCTCGCGCGCGACGTTCGGCCCCGACGGCGCGCTGTTCGTCACCGTCGGGGACCGGCGCGACACCGAGTTCGGCCCGGACCACGTCTCGCAGGACCCGTCGAACGAGCTCGGGGCGACGCTCCGGCTGACGCCCGACGGCGACGCCCACCCGGACAACCCGTTCGCCGACGACCCGGACGCGTCGGACGCGGTGTACAGCTACGGCCATCGGAACCCGCAGGCGATGGCCGTCCGGCCCGAGACGGGGGCGGTCTGGCAGTGCGAGCACGGCGAGGAGGACGGCGACGAGATCAACGTCGTCGAACGCGGCGGCAACTACGGCTGGCCGATAGCGAGCGAGGCGTGCCGGTACGGCACCGACGACCCCCTCGCACCGGGCCACGACGAGCGCGGCGACGTCGTCGCGCCGGTCCACTACTGGCCCTGCGGCTCCGGCGGGTTCCCCCCGAGCGGGGCGGTCTTCTACGACGGCGACGCGTTTCCCGCGTGGCGGGGCGACCTGTTCGCCGGCACGCTCGCGGCGCAGTACCTCGGCCGGTTCACGGTCGAGGGCGCGGGCGCCGCCGAGGCCGACGTCACCGAGCGCGACCCCCTGCTCGACGACCGGGAGTGGCGCATGCGCGCGATCGCGGTCGAGCCGTCCACGGGCCACCTCTACGTCGCCGTCGACGACCCCGACGCGCCGGTCGTCCGGATCGTCCCGGCCTGAAGCGCGGTCCGACTCGCGCCGGCTTACTCAAACGAATTTACGTAGCTTTCCCTACAAAAACATCGTTCAGATTACACTTATTCCCTCGCGGCGCGTAGCATCGACCGCATGAGACCCGACGGAACGCGGACGCGACGCGACGCATCGAACCCCCCGCGGGGGCCGCCACCGACGGTGCGCGGATCGGCGCTGTTGGTCGCGGCCATGCTCGGGGTCCTCGTCGCCGCCTCGTACCCGGTCGCGAGCGCGGGGGTCGCGAGCGCCGCCCTCGCCGTGTACTACGGGGCGCGGCCGATCGCTCGGCGGCTCCGAAAGCGTGCCGACGACTGGGACCCTCGGCCGGTGTGCGTGCCCGGGACGGGCGTCTGTCTCGGCGCGTGACGGGCGCACGCCACGACAGGCTCTTTACATGAGGCGGACCGACGGGGTACCACGATGACCGAGGAGCGTCCGGACGGTCGGCTGTCGCCCGACGAGGCGTTTGCCGCGCTCGGCGACGAGGTCCGGGTGCGGATCCTGCGCGCCCTCGGCGATGCCGCTGAGCCGCTCGCCTTCTCAGAGCTGTACGACCGGCTCCCCGTCGACGACACGGCGAGGTTCAACTACCACCTCGGCGAGCTCCGCGGCCACTTCGTCCGGAAGACCGCGGACGGCTACGCGCTGGACCACCCGGGCCGACGCGTCGTCGAAGCGATCCGCTCCGGGGCGGTCACCGACGACCCGGAGCTCGACCGGACGCCGGTCGAGGACCGCTGTCCGACCTGCGAGCGACCGCTGGAGATCCAGTGGCGCGACGGCAGCGTCGAGGTGTTCTGCCCGGCGTGCGAGAGCCGGTGGGACCGCTCGTGGGGCCGGGTCGGCGGCCCCGAGGAGACGGCGTCGGGATACCTCGGCCGGCTCCCGTTTCCCCCGGCGGGGCTCCGGGGGCGAACGCCGGGCGAGGTGCTCCGCGCCGCCCACGCGTGGACGAACCTCGAACTGCTCGCCGTCGGCTCCGGGATCTGCCCGCGTTGCGCGGCGTCCGTCGAGACCGAACTGGACGCCTGCGCGGACCACGAGCGCGACGGCGTCTGCTCGAACTGCCGGTCCCGGTTCGCGGTGCTGCTGAAGGCGTCGTGTCCCAACTGCCCCTACGAGATGGGGTGCGCCGCCGGACCCGGGCTCCTGTCGTCGCCGGAGCTGTTGGGGTTCATGCTCGATCACGGGCTCGACCCGTTCTCGCCCCGGTCGGTCCTCCGCCTCGACCGGTTCCTCAACGAGTACGACGAGGCGGTCCGGTCGACGGATCCCCTCCGGGCCACGCTGACGTTCTCGGTCGACGGCGACGAGCTCGCGCTCACCGTGGACGGGAACGGCGACGTCGTCGGGGACTCGTCGGAGCGATAGCGCCGGATCGGCTCGGCCGCCCCGTGTCGCTCCAGGCCTCGGATCGTTTTGGGCGGCCTCGGATCGTTTCGGGCGGCCTCGGATCGTCTTGAGCGATCTCGGTTCGACCCGATCCGTGTGATAGACTCTCTCGATCCGACGGGTCGAAACGCCCGTCAGACCCCGTGTGAACGCGGCACAGCCCGGAAACGGGACCGCTATCCTTTTACGGTGCCGTCCGAAATCGAGGGGTACAGTCTCGCCACGATGCGTACCGAAGACGGACTCACGATCTGTATTCCGTCTTCGGTCGTCCGGGAGGCCGAGGACGACCGCGAGGCGACTCGCAAACTCGGTTACGTCGCCCGCGCGGCGGCGGTGTTCCGGGCGGATCGACTGGTCGTCTTCCCAGACGCGGAAGGCGAGCGGCGACGGGGCGGCGAGTACGTTCGGACCGTGCTGGGGTACGCCGCGACCCCTCCGGAGCTCCGGAAGGACCTCTGGGGGGAGCGCGACGAACTCCGGTACGCCGGCGTGCTCCCGCCGCTCCGCGTGCCGTGGCGGACCGGCTCGACCCCTAGCGGGGAAGAGTCGAAAACACAGGGACTCGTGACCGAGGTCGGACCTGAAGGCCGCGTCCGGGTCAATTCCCCGCTGCGGGAACACCCGATCTCCCTGCTCGTCCCCTCCGGAATGGAGGTCGAGCAGGGGGAGCGCGTCACCATCAGGGTCTCTTCGAGAGAACCGGTCCGCGCCCGCATCACCGGGAAGCCCGAGGCGGGCTTCCAGGTCGTGAACGCGGACCTGTCGGAAGCGCTCGCCGGCGACGGACTGGCCGTCGCGACGTCGCGACACGGGGAGGAACTCTCCGTCTCGCGGCTCGGCGGCATCGTCTCGGACGCGCGGGAGGCCGGCGGCTACGCCGTCGCCTTCGGCGCGCCCGAGCGGGGGCTTCCGGAGATGCTCGGGCTTTCGCCCGACGACATTCGGGCGGCCGTCGCCGACGGCCGTCCGGTCGAACCCGATCCGGGGTTCGACCTCTGGCTGAATACGATCCCGGCACAGAGCAGCGAGGTCGTCCGAACGGAGGAGGCTCTGTTCGTGACTCTCGGCTCGCTCACACTCACGGAGTAAACACATGGCACAACCAAACCGACCGAGAAAAGGCTCGCTGGGTTACGGCCCACGGACCCGCGCCGACCGAGAGGTCCCGCGTATTCGCTCGTGGCCCGACGACGACGGAGCCCCCGCACTGCAGGGGTTCGCCGGCTACAAGGCCGGAATGACGCACGTCGTTATGGTCAACGACGAGGCCAACTCGCCGCGTGAGGGAATGGAAGAGTCCGTTCCCGTCACCGTCGTCGAGACGCCGCCGATGTACGCGGTGGCCCTGCGCGCCTACGAACAGACGGCGTACGGAAAGAAGCCGGTCGAAGAGGTCTGGGCGACCGAGTTCCACGAGGAGCTCGATCGCGCGCTCGACCTCCCGGCGGAGAACACCTTCGAGGAGGACGCAGAGGAGCTTCGCGCGTTGCTCGACGACGGCGTCGTCGACGACGTCCGCGTCATCACTCACACCGTCCCCTCGGAGCTCGCGAACATCCCCAAGAAGAAGCCCGACGTCATGGAGACCCGAGTCGGCGGCGGCTCCCTCGAGGAGCGCGTCGAGTTCGGGCTCGACCTCGTCGGGGAGGGCGGCGCCCACGAGTTCGGCGACGTCTTCCGCGCCGGTCAGTACACCGACGTCTCGGGCATCACGAAGGGGAAGGGGACGCAGGGTCCCGTCAAGCGCTGGGGCGTGCAGAAGCGGAAGGGCAAACACGCCCGCCAGGGATGGCGGCGCCGGATCGGTAACCTCGGTCCGTGGAACCCCTCCCGCGTTCGCTCCACCGTTCCCCAGCAGGGGCAGACCGGCTACCACCAGCGCACCGAGCTCAACAAGCGCCTCATCGACTTCGGCGAGGGCGACGACGCCTCCGTCGACGGCGGCTTCGTCAACTACGGCGAGGTCGACGGCGAGTACGCGCTCATCAAGGGCTCGCTGCCCGGTCCGGACCAGCGCCTGCTTCGGTTCCGCCCGGCCATCCGGCCGAACGACCAGCCGCGCCTCGACCCCGAGGTCCGGTACGTATCCACCGCATCCAACCAGGGATAATACATGAACGCAACAGTACACGACCTGGACGGCGGGGACGCGGGCAGCGTCGAGCTGCCGGCGATCTTCGAGACCGCGTTCCGACCGGACCTCATCGGTCGAGCGGTCTCCGCCGCACAGGCTAACCGGAAGCAGGCCTACGGTGCCGACGAGTTCGCCGGGCTGCGAACCCCCGCGGAGTCGTTCGGCTCCGGGCGCGGGCTCGCGCACATCCCGCGCTCCGAGAACGTCGCCCGCCGCGTCCCGAGCGCCGTCTCGGGCCGCGCCGCGCACCCGCCGAAGGCCGAGAAGGACCAGACGAAGAAACTGAACGACAAGGAGCGACAGCTCGCGATCCGGTCGGCCGTCGCGGCCACCACCGACGCCGAGCTCGTCGCCGAGCGCGGTCACGCGTTCGACGACGACCTGGCGCTCCCGCTCGTCGTCTCCGACGAGTTCGAGGACTTACAGAAGACCCAGGAGGCCCTGGGCGTGCTGGAGGCCGTCGGCGCCGACGCCGACATCGAGCGCGCCGAGGAGGGCCGCTCCGTGCGGTCCGGCCGCGGGAAGACCCGCGGTCGCAAGTACAGCCAACCCAAGTCCGTCCTCGTCGTCACCAGCGAGGAGCCGTCCCGCGCCGCCCGGAATCTCTCGGGCGTCGACGTCGCGACCGCGGGCGAGGTCAACGCTGAGGACCTCGCGCCGGGCGGACACCCGGGACGACTCACGCTGTGGACCGAGAGCGCGATCGAGGAGGTGGCAGACCGATGAACTCCATCATCGAGCACCCGCTCGTCACCGAGCAGGCGATGAACGAGATGGACTTCAAGAACAAGCTGCTGTTCCTCGTCGACATCGACGCGACGAAGCCCGAGGTCCGCGAGGAGGTCCAAGACCGCTACGACGTCACCGTCACCGACGTGAACACGCAGGTGACCTCGAAGGGGAAGAAGAAGGCGACGGTCACGCTCTCCGAGGACGACGACGCGACCGAAATCGCCTCGCGCATCGGGGTGTTCTGATATGGGACGACGAATCCAAGGACAGCGGCGTGGACGCGGCGGCCCGACGTTCCGGGCCCCCTCCCACCGCTATAAGGCGGAACTGTCGCACAAGAAGCTCGAAGACGTGGACACGATCACCGGCGAGATCGTCGGGATCGAACACGACCCGGCCCGCTCGGCTCCGCTCGCGGAGATCGAGTTCGAGGACGACGACCGTCGGCTCGTGCTCGCGCCGGAAGGCGTGCGCGTGGGCGAGACGATTCAGGTCGGCGTGAGCGCGGAGATCAAGCCCGGGAACACGCTCCCGCTGGCCGAAATCCCCGAGGGCGTTCCGGTCTGTAACGTCGAGAGCAACCGCGGGGACGGCGGGAAGTTCGCGCGCGCCTCCGGCGTGTCCGCGACGCTCCTCACCCACGACCGCGACGTCGCGGTCGTCCAGCTCCCCAGCGGGGAAGTGAAGCGGCTCGACCCGCAGTGCCGCGCCACGATCGGCGTGGTCGCGGGCGGCGGCCGGACGGAGAAGCCCTTCGTCAAGGCCGGCAACAAGTACCACAAGATGAAGGCGCGCGGGACGAAATACCCGCGCGTGCGCGGCGTCGCGATGAACGCCGTCGACCACCCCTTCGGCGGGGGCGGTCGCCAACACCCCGGACAGCCGAAGTCCGTCTCGCGGGACGCCCCGCCGGGACGCAAAGTGGGTGACATCGCATCCAAGCGCACCGGACGAGGTGGCAACAAATGAGTTCCAACTACCGAACCGGCCGCGAGGGCAAGGAGTTCGCCTACCGCGGTCACTCGCTCGACGAACTGCAGGAGATGGACGTCGAAGACGTCGCGGAACTGCTCCCCGCACGCCAGCGGCGAAGCATCGTTCGCGGCCTCGGCACCGAACAGCAGAAGCTGCTGGAGAAGGCCCGAACCCGCGACAAGGAGACGACGGCGGACGACCCGATCCGGACGCATCTGCGCGACATGCCGATCCTTCCGGAGTTCGTCGGCGTCACCTTCTCCGTGTACAACGGACACAGCTTCGAGCGCGTGCAGGTCGAACCCCAGATGATCGGACACTACCTGGGCGAGTTCCACCTCACGCGAAGCACCGTCGAACACGGTCAGGCCGGCATCGCCGCGACCCGGTCCTCGAAGTTCGTGCCGCTCAAGTAACCCATGGGAATCAACTACAGCGTCGAGGCCGACCCGGAGACCACCGCCAAGGGGATGCTCCGCGACCGGCCCATCAGCGTGAAGGACAGCAAGGAGATCTCCCGGGAGATCAAAGGCGAGACCGTCGCCGACGCCGAGGAGTTCCTCCAGGAAGTCATCGACGAGGAGACCTCGGTGCCGATGCGCCAGCACAACGCCGGCGCGGGCCACCGCTCCGACATCGACGGCTGGGACGCGGGCCGCTACCCCGAGAAGGCCGCCAAGGACTTCCTCAAGCTCCTGGAGAACGTCAAGAACAACGCGACAGAACAGGGATTCGACGGCGACGAGATGGTCATCAAACACGTCGCCCCCCACAAGGTCGGTGAGCGACCCGGGCGGAACCCGCGAGCCGCGGGCGCCACCCAGTGGAACACCACGCTCGCCGACGTCGAACTCATCATCGAGGACCCGGAGGCCGACGAATAATGGCTGACGAACACCAATTCATCGAGGACGGCCTGCGCCGTTCACAGATCAACGAGTTCTTCGCCGACGAGCTCGGCCGAGCCGGCTACGGCGGCATGGACGTCGCCAAGACGCCGATGGGCACGCAGATCGTGCTGAAGGCCGAAAAGCCCGGCATGGTGATCGGGAAAGGCGGGAAGAACATCCGCAAGATCACCACCGAGCTCGAGGACCGCTTCGACATGGACGACCCGCAGATCGACGTTCAGGAGGTCGACGAGCCCGACCTGAACGCCCAGATCGTCGCGGACCGTCTGGCGAACGCTCTCGAACGCGGCTGGTACTTCCGGAAGGCCGGTCACACGACGATCGACCGGATCATGGACGCCGGCGCGCTGGGCGCCGAAATCGTCCTGTCCGGGAAGGTCACCGGCGCGCGTTCGCGCGTCGAGAAGTTCAACCGCGGCTACATCAAGCACAACGGCGAGCCCGCGGAGGAGGTCGTCGACCACGGCCAGGGCGTCGCGGTGATGAAGCTCGGGACGATCGGCGTCAACGTGAAGATCATCCCGCCGGGCGCGAAGCTCCCGGACGACTTCGATATCCGCGAGGACGCCGAGGTCCCGGAGGTCGAGCAGGCCGCCGCGGGCGACGACGAAGGCGTCGAAGCGCTCCTCGAAGAGGAGCCAGAGGAGGTGCCGGACGTCGGCGCCGACGACGACGTCGAGGTGCCCGACGACGACCCCACCGACGTCATCGACGAGGAGGTCGTCGAGGAGGTCGTCGAGGAGACGCAAGACACGGCCGCGGAGGCGACCGATGTCGCCCCCGAGGAGCCGGTCGGCGACGCCGACGCGGACGACATCGACGAGCTCGACGAGGAGATCGAATCGGAGGCGTGGGACCTCGTCGCGGAGATGGAAGCCGCTGACGACGAAGAGGAGGACGAGTAAATGGCGATCCTCTACACAGACGAGATCCGCGACATGACGGCGGCCGAGCGGCAGGTCGAGCTCGAGGAGCTCGAGACCGAGCTGCTCAACTCGAAGGTCCAGCGCGCCGCCGGCGGCATGCCGGAGAGTCCAGGCCGCGTGAAGGAGCTGAAGAAGACGATCGCGCGGATCAAGACGATCCAGCAGGAAGAAGGCGACTTCGACGACGAATAAGATGATATCCCCCGACACACTCGTCCGGCACGAGCTCGTCGGCCTCCCGGTTCGGGTGGCCGACGCCGCCAGCGACGCCCACGCGGGCATCGCCGGCCGCGTGCTGTCCGAGACGTTCGGCACCATCGTGGTCCGAACGCCGTCGGGGGACAAGCGCGTGCCCAAGTCGGGCGCGACGCTGGAGTTCGCGGTCGTCGATGTCCCGACCGTCCGCACAGATGAAGCCGCCGGCGACGCGCAGTCGTCGGGGTCCGCGTCCCAACTCGGGTCGGATACTACGGGGGTCCGCCCCCGTCAGTCTGGCCCGTCCGGGTCCGCAAGCGTCGTCACCGGTGACGACGCGGGTCCGGCGAGCCACCGCGGCGAGTGCAAAGACGCGGTCTACGTAACGGTGGATGGCGATCGGTTGCGGCATCGACCCGCCGAACGCACCGAACGAGGTGTCACACAATGGCGATAGGAATCGACGTACCCACGCCTCCGGAGCCAGACAACCCGGAGGATTACGACTACGAGAAGTGCCCGTTCCACGGGCAGCTCTCCGTCCGCGGCCAGACCCGCGAGGGAACGGTCGTGTCGACGGATATGGAAAAGACCGTCATCGTCGAGCGAGAATACGACGTGTTCGTACCGAAATACGATCGGTACATGAAGCGTCGCTCGCGCATCCCGGCCCACGTGCCGGGCGTGCTCGACTCGCTCGAAGTCGGTGACGAAGTGAAGATCGCGGAAACGCGACCGCTCTCGAAGACGAAGTCCCACGTCGTCGTCGAGAACCTGTCGGGTGATCAGTGATGGAGGCGCTAAAGGCCGACGTCACGCAGGGGCTCTCGAAGGGCTCGCTCATCACGTGCGCCGACAACACCGGCGCGCGTGAGCTGAAGGTGATCTCCGTCGCCGGCTACTCCGGCACGAAGAACCGCCACCCGAAGGCAGGTATCGGCGACAAGGTGACCGTCTCGGTCACCAAAGGGACCCCGGAGATGCGGCGGCAGGTGCTGGAGGCGGTCGTCGTCCGCCAGCGCAATCCGATCCGCCGTCCGAGCGGGACCCGCGTGAAATTCGAGGACAACGCGGCCGTCATCATCGACGACCTCGAGGAGCCGCGGGGCACCGAGATCAAGGGCCCCGTCGCCCGCGAGGTCGCCGAACGATTCGGAAGCATCGCCTCGACCGCGACGATGATCGTCTAACCATGACGAAACAGCCACGCAAACAGCGAAAACGGTCGGAGACCGCGCCGCTCCACGAGCGGCAGAACCAGGTCCGAGCCACCCTCACGGAGGAGCTCCGCGAGGAGTACGGACAGCGCAACGTCCGCGTCAACGCCGGCGACACCGTCGAGGTGCTTCGCGGCGACGCGGCCGGGACGGAGGCGGAAGTCGTCGCCGTCGACCTGTCCGCGGAACGGATCACCGTCGAGGACGTCACCGTCGAGAAGGCGGACGGGGAGGAAGTTCCCCGTCCGATCCCGGCGAGCAACGTCCGGGTGACCGATCTGGACCTGGAAGACGAACGCCGGGAGGCGCGGCTCCAGGAGGATAACGAATGACGCGACATCAGAAGCGACTGGCAGTACCGAACTCCTGGCCGGTCGAGCGAAAGACGAACACATTCACCGTCAAGGCCGGCGCCGGCCCGCACGGTGAGGCGGGCGTTCCGCTCGTCGTCCTGCTGCGGGACGTGCTCGGTTACGTCGACTCGACGAAGGAGGCGCGCTACGCGCTGAACAACGACTCGGTCCTCGTCAACGGCGACGCAATCTCGGACGAGCAGCGTCCGATCGGGATGTTCGACATCCTGGCGTTCCCCGAGCGCGGGGAGTTCTTCCGCGTCTTCCCCGACGAGGGCGGTCGGCTCGCGCTGACCCCCGTCGACGAGGAGGCCGCGGGCAGCCGGCTCGGGAAGATCACGAACAAGTCGGTCGTCCCCGGCGGCGCCGTCCAGTTGACGCTCCACGACGGAACGAACGTGCGCGTCGACGCGGACACACCGTACGACACCAAGGACTCGATCGTCGTCGACAACGAGACCAAGGAGGTCGTCGCCCACTTCGAGTACGAAGAGGGCGCCCTCGTCACCGCCGTTGCCGGCCAGCACGCCGGGCGGATCGGCGAGGTCGACGCCATCGACGTGACGCTCGGCTCGGGCTCGAACACCGTGTTCGTCGGCGACGACGACGACGGCTACGAGACGGTCGAGGAGTACCTCGTCGTCATCGACGAGAACTTCACCGGCGACGACGCCGACGAGGCGGGTGATTCGGATGAGTGAAGCCGAGAGCGCCCCTCACGAGATGCGCGAGCCGTATCTCGAGAAGGTCGTCGTCCACATGGGCGTCGGGCAGGGCGGTGAACCCCTCGCCGACGCCGAGGAGATCATCGAGGAGATCACGGAGCAGCAGTCGGTCCGGACCACCTCGAAGCGCACCATAGCCGAGTTCGGGATCCGCAAGGGCGACCCGATCGGCGTCAAGGTGACGCTGCGGGGCGAGGACGCACACGAGTTCCTCGCAACCGCGCTCGACGTCGTCGACGTCTCGCGGAGTCAGTTCGACGACACGGGCAACCTGAGCTTCGGGGTCGAGGACCACACCGACTTCCCGAGCCAGGAGTACAACCCCAACATCGGCATCTACGGGCTCGCCGTGACGACGACGATCGTCCGGCCCGGCTACCGCGTGTCGAAGCGGGACAAGGCGACGGCGTCGATCCCCGCGAAACACCGGATGACCGTCGAGGACGCGGCCGCGTTCCTCGAGACCAACTTCGACGTAGAGGTAACGGAATGAGCGAAGCGAACAACGACACGGGCGAACACGCGGCGAAGCGCACCGGCTCCCGGCACACCTGCCGGCGGTGCGACCGCGAGCAGGGGCTTGTCGGCAAGTACGACATCAACCTCTGCCGGCAGTGTTTCCGCGAGGTCGCCCGAGACATGGGATTCGAGAAGTACAGCTGATCATGACAGGAAACGATCCATTCACCAACGCGCTCGCCGGCATGGACAACGCCGAGAGCGTTGGCCACCTGTCGTACACGGTTGAGCCCGCCTCAAACATCATCGGCTCCGTCCTCGAGGTCCTCTACGACCGCGGGTACGTCGACGGCTTCGAGTACGTCGACGACGGGAAAGCCGGGAAGTTCGAGGTCGAACTGAAAGGCGCGATCAACGAGTGTGGCGCCGTCAAGCCCCGCTACTCCGCGGGCGCAGACGAGTTCGAGAAGTGGGAGAAGCGGTACCTCCCCGCCCGTGACTACGGGACGCTCATCGTCACGACGAGCCACGGCGTCATGAGCCACTACGAGGCCCGCGAAGAGGGCATCGGCGGCCAAGTGATCGCATACGTCTACTAACAATGAACAGAGTCGAAATCGAAATTCCGGACGACGTCTCCGCCGAGACCGACCACCTCGAACTCACCGTCGAGGGTCCCAACGGGAGCGTCACGCGACGCCTCTGGTACCCCGACGTCGAGGTCACGGTCGAGGACGGTGCCGTCGCGATCGCCTCCGAGAACGAGGACGCGAAGACGAACGCCACGGTCGGCACATTCGAGAGCCACGTCGCCAACATGATCCACGGCGTCACCGAGGGATGGGAGTACACGATGGAAGTGTACTACGCCCACTTCCCGATGCAGGTGACCGTGGAGGGCGACGAGGTCGTCATCGAGAACTTCCTCGGCGAGCGAGCACAGCGACGCACCCCGGTCCGCGGGGACACGGACGTACAGGTCGACGGCGAGACGGTCACGCTCTCGGGCTCCGACAAGGAGGCCGTCGGGCAGACCGCCGCCGACATCGAACAGCTGACGAAGGTGACCGACAAGGACACGCGCGTCTTCCAGGACGGCGTGTACATCGTCGAGAAGCCCACCGGAGGTGCCTAACCAATGGCCGAAGAACTGGAAGACATCAGCGGTGTCGGTCCCTCGAAGGCGGACGCCCTTCGCGAGGCCGGCTACGAGACGGTCGAGGACGTGAAGGCCGCCTCCCAGTCGGAGCTCTCCGAGGTCGACGGCGTCGGCAACGCGCTCGCAGCGCGTATCAAGGCCGACGTCGGCGGGCTGGAGGTCGACGAGGAGGCGGACGCGGAAATCGAAGACGAGACGGACGAGGAGGAGGCCGACGAGGCCGCCGCCGACGAGGACGTCGAGACGGAGCTTCGCCCCCGCGGTCACGCCGAGAAGACGCCGGAGCTGGACGACGAGACCGCTCGCGCGCTCGCGCAGAAGCACCGCGAGGGGAAACCGCAGTTCAACCGGCAGGACTACCACAAGAAAAAGCGGATCCCGACGTCGTGGCGCAAGCCGCGCGGCGGGCTCTCCAAGCAGCGCCGGCGCATGAAGGCGAAGGGCCCCGTCGTCGAGGCTGGGTTCCGGTCGCCGAAGGCGTCGCGCGACCTGCACCCGAGCGGCTTCGAGGAGGTCCGCGTGCACAACACGGACGATCTCGAAGGCGTCGACGGCGACACGCAGGCGGTGCGGATCGCCTCGAAGGTCGGCGGTCGCAAGCGCGAACTGATCGAAGACGAGGCGGAGGAGCGCGAGATCCGCGTGCTGAACCCGACCTACGTCGAAGTGGAGGTCGACGATGAGTGACCTGAAAGCGCAGAAACGGCTCGCAGCGGACGAGCTGGACGTCGGCAAGGGCCGCGTCTGGCTCGACCCCGAGGCACAGGAGGAGATCGAGGACGCCATCACGCGAGAGGACGTCCGCGAACTCATCGAGCAGGGCACGATCCGCGCGAAGGACGCGAAAACGAACTCCCGCGGACAGGCCCGCGAGCGCGCCGCGAAGCGCTCGTACGGACACAAGTCCGGCGCCGGTACCCGGAAGGGGAAAGCCGGCGCGCGACAGAACACGAAAGACGACTGGAAGGCGCGGATCCGCGCGATGCGGACCCGCCTGAAGGAGCTCCGCGACGACGAGGACGTCCTCGACGCCACGGAGTACCGCACGCTCTACAACAAGGCGAGCGGTGGCGAGTTCGAGGACGTCGCCCGACTGGAGGCGTACATCCAGACGCAGTACGGCTACGAGGTGACAGAGTAATGGCGACAGGACCACGATACAAGGTGCCGATGCGGCGCCGCCGCGAGGTCCGGACGGATTACCATCAGAGGTTGCGCCTGCTGAAATCGGGCAAGCCTCGCCTGGTCGCCCGGGTGAGCAACGCTCACGTCAGGGCGCAGCTGGTGACTCCCGGATCCGACGGCGACGAGACCCACGCGGCCGCCTCCAGCGAGGACCTCGCGGAGTACGGCTGGGACGCCCCCACGGGCAACCTTCCCAGCGCGTACCTCACCGGGTACCTCGCGGGCGCTCGCGCAGTCGACGCCGGCCTCGACGAGGCCGTCCTCGACATCGGGCTCAACACGGCGACGCCCGGCAACAAGACGTTTGCAGTACAGGAAGGAGCGATCGACGCCGGCCTCGAGATCCCGCACAACGACGGCGTGCTGGCCGACTGGTCGCGTACGCGAGGCGAGCACATCGCCGCGTACGACGACCAGCTCGACGAGCCGCTGTACAGCGGCGAGTTCGACGCGGCCGACTTACCCGAGCACTTCGACGACGTGCTCGCGACAATCCAGGAGGACCATGAGTAGACACAACGACGGCTGGGAACCGCGGACGCGACTCGGCCGCAAGGTACAGAACGGCGACATCTCGTCGATGGAACAGGCGCTCGACTCCGGCCTCCCGATGAAGGAGGCCGAGATCGTCGACCAGCTCCTCCCGGGGCTGGAAGACGAGGTGCTGGACATCAACATGGTCCAGCGCATGACCGACTCCGGCCGCCGCGTGAAGTTCCGCTGCGTGGTCGCCGTGGGCAACCGCGACGGCTACCTCGGCTACGCGCAGGCCCGGGACGACCAGGTCGGCGGCGCCATCCAGAAGGCGATCGACGTCGCGAAGCTGAACATCATCCAGGTGGACCGCGGCTCCGGGTCCTGGGAGGACCAGCCCGGCGGCACGAACTCCCTGACCCGAACGGCGAAGGGTAAGGCCGGCTCCGTCACCGTCGAGATCAAGCCCGCCCCGCAGGGGCTGGGCCTTGCGGCCGCGGAGACGGTCCGGAACATTCTGGAGCTCGCCGGCGTCGAGGACGCCTGGACGAACTCCGACGGCAACACCCGCACGACCGTCAACCTCGCGAAGGCGACGTTCAACGCGCTGGAGAACGCGGCGCAGTCCCGCACTCCGCAGCACGCCCGCGAGGTCCACTACGACGAGGTGAGCGAGTGATGCAAGCGATCGTACAGCTCCGCGGCGACGTCAACCTGGAGCACGGCGTCGAGGACACGCTCGACATGCTGAACATCGGGCGCGTCAACCACGCGACGTTCGTCCCGGAGACGGACTCGTACGGCGGGATGATCACCAAGGTGAACGACATCGTCGCGTTCGGGGAACCGAGCGTCGACGCCGTCGCGACCACTATCGCTCGGCGCGGCGAGCCCCTCGAGGGCTCGGCCGACGTCGACGACGAGTGGATCGACGACAACACCGACTACGCCGACTTGGAGGCGCTGGCCGAGGCGCTCGTCGCCGAGGAGACGACCCTGCGCGATCAGGGGCTCTCTCCGACGCTGCGGCTCCACGCGCCCCGCGGCGGTCACGAGGGGATCAAACACCCCGTGATCGAGGGCGGCGAGCTCGGGAAACACACGACCGAGGAGATCGACGGTCTCCTGGAGGCGATGCGATGACGAGCAAGAAACGTCGACAGCGCGGGTCCCGTACCCACGGCGGCGGAACGCACAAGAACCGGCGCGGCGCCGGTCACCGCGGCGGCCGCGGGGCGGCCGGCCGCGCGAAACACGAGTTCCACAACTACGGACCGCTCGGTAAGTACGGCTTCAAGCGCCCCGAGGACGCGCAGACGGAAGTCCTCGAGGTCAAAGTCCAGAAACTCGACGAGGACGCGGCGCTGTACGCCGCGGAGGACCTCGCCGAGGAGGACGGCGACGCGTACGTCATCGACGCGCGCGACGTCGTCGACGACGGCTACGACGCCGACGTCGTGAAGGTGCTCGGCGGCGGACAGGTCCGCCGCGAGCTCCACGTCACCGCCGACGCGTTCACCGCCGGTGCGGTCGAACTGATCGAGGAGGCTGGCGGCGAGGCGACGCTCTCCGAGCGCGCCGAGGAAGCCGCTGCCGAATCAGAAAACACTTCAGACGACGAGACTGACGAGGCGTAATCATGAGCTGGAAGGAGGCCGCCGAACCGGTGCTCTCTCGGATGCCCGTCGTGGAGCGACCGGCGGGTCACGTCCCGTTCAGACGGAAGCTCACGTGGACGGCCGGCATCCTGGTCGTCTACTTCTTCCTGACCAACATCAACCCGTTCGGGTTGGCCGTCGGTCAGGGGTCCGACTTCTTCGGGCAGTTCCGGTCGGTGCTCGCCGGCTCGTCCGGCTCGCTGTTGCAGGTCGGTATCGGACCGATCGTCACGGCGTCCATCGTCCTCCAGCTGTTGGGCGGTGCGAACCTGCTCGGCCTCGACACCGACGACCCGCGAGACCAGGTCCTGTACCAAGGCCTCCAGAAGCTGCTGGTGATCATCGTGACGGCGCTGACGGCCGCGCCGATGGTGTTCACGGGGCAGTTCCTGCCCGCGGATCCGGCCGTCGGACAGGCGCTCGGCATCGGGACGTTCGGCGTTAAGTCGCTGATCTTCGCGCAGATCTTCGTCGGCGGCGTCCTCCTCCTGTTCATGGACGAGATCGTGAGCAAGTGGGGCGTCGGCTCCGGCGTCGGGCTGTTCATCATCGCGGCGGTGAGCCAACAGATCGTCGGCGGCTTCTTCAGCTTCTCCGCGCTCGGCGCGCGAGGCTTCTTCGCGAACTGGTTCGCGATCGCGACGGGCGGCACCCAGCTGGGGTCGCCGTTCACGTCGGCCGGGCTCGAGTCGCTGCTGTTCGAGCCGGGGAACATCCTCGCGCTGTTCACGACGGTGTTCATCTTCGGGATCGTCGTGTACGCGGAGTCGGTCCGCGTCGAGATCCCGCTGTCGCACGCCCGCGTGAAGGGCGCTCGCGGCCGCTTCCCGGTGAAGCTTATCTACGCGTCCGTGCTGCCGATGATCCTCGTCCGCGCGCTGCAGGCGAACATCCAGTTCGTCGGGCAGCTCCTCTCCTCGCAGTGGGCGGGGATGCCGGGGTGGCTCGGTGTGTACGGCGATCAGGGGCAGCCCACGTCCGGGCTGTTCTATTACCTGAACCCCATCCAGCAGCCGCAGCAGTGGATGTGGTTCCGCGGGACGGCGACCGGCGAACCGTGGATGATCGCGCTCCGGCTCGCGATCGACCTCACGTTCATGATCGTCGGCGGCGCGATATTCGCCATCTTCTGGGTCGAGACGACCGGGATGGGCCCGGAGGCGACCGCGAAGCAGATCCAGAACTCCGGGATGCAGATCCCCGGCTTCCGGCGGAACCGGCAGGTCGTCGAGAAGGTGATGGAGCGGTACATCCCGCAGGTGACCGTCATCGGGGGCGCCCTCGTCGGGTTCCTCGCCGTGATGGCGAACCTGCTCGGCACCATCGGCCAGGTCTCCGGCACCGGGCTGCTGCTCGCGGTCTCGATCACGTACAAGCTGTACGAGGAGATCGCCGAGGAGCAGCTGATGGAAATGCATCCGATGATGCGCCAGATGTTTGGAAACGAGTAACACGATGTGTACACACTCGGTCTGACGATCGAGTGCTTCCACGTCTGCTATTTTATTAGAGATTAGAGCCGGGAAGTGCTGACTAATTTCTCCCCGTGAGGCGGCCGCAGCGGCGCGCTCGCAAGGGCACACACCCGCCACGGCCGATGAAGAAATATCTGTTTTCGCATGACTGATTAAGTGACGTACTCAAAACACTAGTCTGTGGAAAGGAAGTCAAGCTTACCGGCGTTCGCTGAGACTCGTCGCGCGCGCTGTGTTGGGGTTTCAAAAACCGGCGAGGGCAGGCCTCAACGCCACCGCTGCTTGAACGGACACTGGATTGTGACGGAGCGGACTGCTGACGGCTGTGACCGGTGATTCCGAGCTGCCGCTAGACTTCGGAACCGCACTCGGTGCAAGTTTGTGTCCCATTCGGTTTGACTTCGACGACCGTCGGGGTTGCACACCGGCCACACATTCTGACGGATTTGCCCAACTCTTCGGCTAGCACCGTCCGGATCTTACCCAGCACCATTCCCCGATGCTCCCACTCCTGTGGCGAAAGCATACTTAACCTGTCTGCTAAGTCTCCTGTCTGTTCTTCGAGTTGGTCAAGCCGTTGTTCGATCTGATATTTTTGATAGCCGGGATTGCTGGTCATTGACTTTGCCCTCGAGATCTCCCGCCTCAGATGGTCGATATCTTCTGCGAGGGCCTCTATCTCGTCTTGGGAGTTTTGAACTCGGACAATCGTTTCCTCGTGCTCGTCGAGGTCTTCGGCGACGTGGCGTCCCTCTTCTGTGAGGCTAGCTAGGTTGGGCTTATTCCCGCCGTTGGGGTTCTGTCTTCCTTCTTCGAGGTCGATGAATCCCATTTCCTCCAATTGCTTGAAGGTGTAGTTGTACGCGTTCGACGTCACATCGGAGCTGCTCGCGAAGTCCGAGCTCGTGAGTTCGTCTTCCTCGAGGAGCGCGCGCAGGACCTCGCTACCCCTGACAGGTAGCTTGTTGCTCATATATGATTTCGAGCGTGGCCGCTAATAAACCTCAGCAGTGGGTGGGGGTGAATCGGGTCTGAATTTAGTAATACGAGGGATTTAGAGGGTTTGTTTTGACCGGGTCTTGCCATTCTGAGCGCGGTCAAAATTCTATTACGTCTTAGATATACCCGTGTATACCCTTGTGGGGTGGGGGGCTGAAAAACAAGACAGGAAGATCCCCCTGCAGTCCCCGTGGGGGACTTGGGAGAGGAGTAGTTTTGACACATCTCCGTTTCTTGTCTGAGTGTCAATTATGCGGACGCTGGGGAGTCCCCCCACCCCACGGTTTCCGCTGTCTGCGGTGGACTGGTCTATGATCAATTTGAGGACGCACAGTAACAGACGCCGCAGGATTCGGCCTAGTGATACCCTCTCCCCTGTAGTCCCCGTGGGGACAGCCGATACTGGTTAATCAGTCGCCCCTGAGGTGGTCGGCTAGAACGCCTCGACGGGCGGCATTTATATGCCCGAAAATAGATGTCGTGTTTGACTCAGGTCCGGACCTAGGGGTTCACCAACAGCAAGATCGAGGAACGACAACGCCGACGCTGTCGACCCAGACGGCGACGACGACCGCCTCCAGACCGACTTCCTTCCGGATATCTCTGATGAGGTGTTCCGCGAAGGTCAGGTCACCGTCATTCCGACCAATGAACATATTCCCAGTTTTGAAGCTGAACGACCGGGATTGGATTCCGCTACCAACCCGTTAGTACGGCTGTTCTTTCGTTCACCTGTGCGACACAGGAGTTAGCGATTTCAATTTGAACTCCGACTTCGAGCAGTAGCGCTCAGCGAGAGTTGCGAGCGCATCTGTTCGAAGGACGTCCGAGACATTGTGCTTGAGGAGCGGTTCGATTCTCTGTTCCTCAAACGCGGTCACTGCTTCGCTGCTGTCCTCGAACGGGTCGAGTTCAGTCAATCCGTCACCGATCAGCATGTCATATACCGACTCGAGGTCCGAAATTTTGCTGTCTTTCACCGTCGTGTTGAATCTCGAGTCGAATACTGGCATCAGATCAGCGTATGGTACATCATAGAACGGCCACTGAACATCGTGCGTCGCGTATCGAGATCGCAGGAAGGGCAGATCAAACCCTCCTCGAAACCTCTCACCGTTGAACGCGACGAGAAGATACTCACGAGGCCCCAGTATTTCCGATCCGAACTCAGTTATCGACTCAAGTAATGCGGACTCAGTTGTGTGCGTGCTGAGTTCGATCGATGTATCGAACGCGATCTCCAATCTCTCCTCCACGGGACCTTTCGCGAGTGAAGAATCCGCTGTATTGACGAATAGACGACAGCCGAGTGGGAGACTAAACCCGACGGTTGTCACAATCTCCGATCGTTCGAAACCTGTGGTCTCGATGTCGAACGAGACGGATGTTAGTGTGTCTGTCACTATTGGACACCTTTTACAGACAATTCGGACACTTCTGCAATTGAAGATATTTAACGGCACTCACGCTTGCTCCACAGTCTGGACAGACTACGCCAACTGTTGAGTCGATATCGGGCTCTGCAGGTACTTCGTCACGCCGGTGGTGCCGCTCCAGTATATCGGATAACACTCGCCGGAGGCGACGATGGAGCAGTTCGACGGTTTCCGCTGATTTACTGGGGCTTACGAATTGTTCCTGAGCAGTCACACCATGGAAGTTCTTTAAATACAGACGAATGGTCTCGTATGTGACCATGTCGTTGAGGACTTCCTTCCCATCTACCCCGAGCAAGCGGAGTCGTTCCTGAGTTAGTTCCCGATCATTGGATTTGAGTCGCTGGATACAGTCATGATATTCCTCTTCTTTTACCTGAGCCCCTCGGGTGCTATGGTCGAGAACTTTGAGATTGAACTCCTCTTCGAGTTCACGGAGTGACCAGCGCCTTCCGGGACCCGTGTATTTTTGTTTGAGTTCTTGTCCGAGACCGTCGAGGTTGTATTTTCGTATGACACGACGTACTTTCGCGCCCTGCGAACTTGATGACTCCTTGTAATCTATCTCGGCGGTGTCGCCATCCAGAGTCTGTTGTTTGGGTTGTTGAGCTCCGTCACTATCTTGTTGTAGGTCTTCTTCTGTCGGCATGGGGATTCGGTCCTCCCCGAAGGCCGGTGCTGTAACACCGGCCTGCTTCTATCATCAAGAAGCAGGCGACGCCTTCGGATAACCACTTGTCAGGTCGCAAGACGATTAAAACTTTCGTCAACAAATGTATGTCCGATACACTAATCTAAGATCACCTCTACTTGCGTGTGTGACGGACGATCGACGGGATCCCGACACGGGTAAGTTCTCTCCGAAGTTTACTGATGAGGAGTTGCTGGCGGCGATTGACGAAATGGAACCAGCTGGAACCAGTGAAATTGCTGCTCGCTTCAATTGCTCTCGACAAGCAGCATACCAACGTCTGAACAAACTTGAGGAGGAAAATGATATAATCAGTAAACTTGTCGGTGGGACGCGGATTTGGATGACAAACTAATACACGATAGTAGCTAGAACTCCGACCGATTGCAGTTACGGTTCACTTTCGCTGTTGCCGGTCGTTTGCGTGTTGATGTGGAGCTGTCAATTCGTATTCCCGCCTTTAGTTTCTGCTGAGTCAACCCGTCCATGCCGCTCGTCGATCTCATCAAGCATATCTAGTGTTTTACGGATCGACGCCCGGATAGCGTCACTCCGATTGACGAACTTCCCGTCGTCGCCAACGTGGCTGTCGAGATCGTCAAGCAATTCCTGCGGGATCTCAACGCTTACCTTTGGCATACACTCGTATTCTCAGGGGAATATCTTCATAGTGTCGCATATCATACCTCGGATGTCCACGCATCCATACATCACACCCGTCATAGCACCGCTATAGTGGAATGAGTCTTATCGGTCGGCAAGTTACGAGAATTGTAGATGCTCTCCATACTCAATCGAATCTCATGATCTGCATTCTGAAGTGACTCAAAAGTATTAGTGTGGAACAATTTTATTCGGTGCCGGACACGACTTTCAACTACGTCTTATGCCTGAAAGCGAAACTGAGCATCTCGAGTACTATCCGTCAGGGTGGAATGAGGAGATCCACGACGAGTACTACATCGAGTGGGTATCCGATGACGATCCCTCAATTTTCGTCCGTCTTGACGGGACAGCGGGCGATGGCGACTATTCTGTAACTCCGATCACCGGCGTGAATGTCGATGGTGAGGAGTTTGTGACAAGACCGGTATCCGGACTATCACGAATAGAAGCGTTCGAAGTAGCAGCGACACTGATCTACGCTATGAATGGGACTATGGGACGCCTCCGCGGTGAGGATGAGTTTACAGGCGACACCAGCAAAGTATCTTAATCTCAACGACGTCGCTAAAGATCCTGAGATCATATTTGAGTGGACGCGGCGAAAGAGATCTTCTGTCTGTTGTGCGTGTCCCTAGCAGCTGTCGGAGCGAGACGGAGTGTTCGGATTCCAGCCCTGCTCTTTTAGATGTTCCACTTCACTGAGACACGCTTCCAGCACGTTATCGCCGGCATCAAGTCGCTCGACAAGGTCGGTGGTTGTTGATTCGTCTAGCACTTTGCTTCGGACGTATTGATACGAGTCAACTACTTCTGAGAGGGGGACAGCATCTTCGAAGTCCACAACTCGTGTGGGCCCCTGTACGGCAAGGTGGTCACCCATATTAAGTCGATTCTCTTTCTCGATGTAGCCGACAACGTATCGGGTCCCGTGAGAGTCGGGTAAATTCTCGTTCCGGCACTTGGTGAAGAGGAAGAGGTACCGACGGCTGCTGTCAGTCAAAAACCCGGAGATATTACGTTGATAACACTCGTTACAGTAGTTTTCTGCTCGCTTTTCAAGATGTGGCTCTGTCTTGGATTTCCCTACTATGTCTCGAACGGGAAGTGGGGACTCGGGAGCATGGAAGAAAAACTGGAGCTGACCTCTCGTTCCGAGCGTGTCAGGGTCGATTCTTGTTCGGTCCACGACGCTCGGTTCCTGACCGAGTTCGCTCTTGGTAGACCGTTGGACCTGAAGCAGGGACCTCGTGCCCTCACGGTCATAGCGTAACGGGCGACGGTACCACGGACCGTCCCCCGAATCTTCGGAGTATCTCGTAACGAATTGATTCGCTTCAGTTCCGGTGGTCCCACTTAGAGGGATGGGGATATCGTAAAGCTGTGAGTCGTCACGATTTCCAAGGACAAGGTACTCCGCATCAAACACGTCACGACGGACGTGTGCATTAGATGCGAATCGCTCTTTCACTTCCTTCGGGAGGGTGTGGTACTCTTCTTTCGTGATTGGGTCATACTCTAGCGTGAAGTGCCCGATGATGTAGGCACCCCAGTCGTCGTTTATCCATTCGTGCTCTGGAGCTCGGTCATCTGCGTAATCGAGCGTGGCGTAGAAGAACAAGAGGTCACCTTCTTCGAGTCGCTCGATTTCAGTGGTCTTCGGAGGATGTCTATCACCGTAGGTGTACTCTGTACTTTCGGAAATTTCAGGAAACACGGGATCAAAGTGTGTGACCGTATCGCGAACCTCATCCGGGCGGATGTCATCCAAACCAAGGTCTCCGTATGTTGGCGAAGAGACTGATTCGTCCGCTTCGGCTATTGGGATATACCGAAACGACCCGTCGGAGTGGATTGGTCCCCTGCCGCCGGGTGAACTACTGTTCGCACCAATGTTGAGTGCAACTGCTTTCACAGTACAACCTAACGAAAACGGGTTATAAAATTGGCAGGTTGAAATTATCAGATTGTGTTGCTGGGTCAGCTGCCTACTAGCGTCGAATGGGGTTCTGTGGCCTTGTTGACACCCTCACTCGGTGATAGATTTCAGCAGTCCTGCTGAATACAGTGCACGCATCTTGCACGGAGAGTTCGAGGAAGACCAACTGTTCGGATCGGTCAATACGGGGCTCACGAGTCATTCAATACAGGGTGCTCAGTCACCATCTATTGATGTAGTCCATTACGGGGAAGAATAATCATAAATATATTTATATTTTGTCGGTGATTCTCCAAAATAGGACAGAGACTTTATCATTCTTATAACTCTGATTCTTGAATAGTGTATCATCCCACTCCCTATTACTGGACTGTCGATGGATCCCTTTCGCATATCTTCTACGATAACCATCTACATCCAAGCACTGAATTTGGATGGTCGAGCCTCTGCGAAGCGGTACGATTACCGATTGAGGGAGAGCACTTTGAATTGAATGAGAATGTGTCGGAAGATAATATATCTTGTAAATGCTGCAAACGAAATTTTGATGAGACATTTGTTGACGACGATTCTACTGGTATTGTTAACGGCTGTTTGGTTCAATTCAATAATAATAATGGTGAAATCTTGCAGGCTTCGAAGGTATGTGGGAGAGCACTGCATCATTCCTTGCCGTTCCAGCCGAGTTCGTTCACTGGAAATTTAGAGGAGCAAGTCGAAGAAGTTTGTACCGAGTGTTGGGAGACATACGTTGATCACCAATGGATAGGTGACGACGAGGGCGGAGAATGGCGTGTCGAAGTCTGTGGAGACAATAGTCGGTCAAAATACGTCACACCGAGTCTTGAAAAGATCTGGATCGCTGGCGAGATAGGATTGCGGTTGGTGAGTGAAAATGGGCTTGAGAAGGATATCCGTCGCGAAGAGATTGAATCAATTTCGCTTACTCCTATTCGGAACGTGACGTACTGACACGAACTTATCAGTTGTTTAATGCCACCGCCGCTGAAGCAACCTTTCAGTCCGCACTTCCAGTAACACAGCTAATTCAGCTGATCGGGAACGGAATGAACGCGAACGCTGTGCTGGATTGATCCTCTGTATCTCGCACTGAATTTTTGACAGCAATCCGGGGACTCACTCAGGCGTTGCTGAACACGGAGCGCAAATCAATCAGTGAGAATTCGATTATGTCTGAAGACTGCTTTTGACGGAATCAGGCTATGTCGCTTACAGCCACGTGAAAGGTAGACTGTCGCCGGACGAACGGTGTTGATCTCTCAAAAGTGGATTTATGACAGATACCTCAATACACCCTCACATGGATGTTCCAAAAGCAATTCGCAAAACACCGAATGCGATCTGGGAGAAAGAACTCGAATTCACCGAATGGCTCGACGAGAATATCGATCGTCTGAACGAGACACTTGGTACTTCTTTTACTGTCACTACCCGAGAAAAGCAGACTCCAACCGGCTTTCAGATCGACTTGGTTGTTGAGGATGAAGACGAGCGAAAAGACGGGATCATCGAATGCCAGTTCGGATCAAGTGATCATGACCACCTCGGAAAACTAATAACGTATTCCACAGCATTTGATGCCGATATAGCCGTCTGGGTTGTTCGAGAACCTCGCTACGAACATGAGAAAGCAGTACAGTGGTTGAATGAATCATCCGACAAAGACTTCTATCTCGTTACAATCGAAACTGTAGAAGTAAATGGGTCAGAAGCCCCACTCTTCACGCCGATTTCAACCCCGTCACCTGTTGCCAAGGATATCGGTGATGAGAGGGCTGATGCATCTGAGCGTGAACTACTGCAGGAGCAATTTTGGGAGGAGTTATTGAAAAAGAGCAACGATCGATTCACTTTGTTCAAGACGATATCTCCCAAGCAGCAAGGTTGGCTCGGGAAAGGTGGAACTGGGATCGGTGGTGTCGCGTATACGTACCTGATTCAAAACGACAGGGCTGGAGTCGAACTGTATATTGATTCGGACTCGGGTGAACGGAATGAGAAAATATTTGACGCACTCAGGAATCAGGCAGCCGAGATCGAGGACGAGTTCGGGTCGGAACTAGACTGGCAAAAGCTCGAAAATAAGCGTGCTTGCAGAATCCAGAAAGAGGTAGCTGATTCCGGCCTGAGAGACAAAGAGGAATGGAATCGAATTCAGGAAGAGATGGTAGATGCGATGGTTAGGTTTGAAAATGCAATCGGAGAGCGGGTCCGAGATATATCATAGCCCCAATTAGAAAGCTCAACACTATTTTAATTATACGTCAGTACTCATGCTAATCGCTTTTTGCAAACAGGGATACAATACGCCTCTCATCCCGCTGCCGGTGAACCGCTTGCTTGCCTCGCGGGTACCAGATCAGCATATTAATCAATCAGTTGGTTTCAATCCCGAATTCAAATAATAGCACCCTCTTGCTGCATACATCCTCTGAGCCTTGTTTAGACGCGGTGTGGATCGGATGAACCGGTCGCTATCGGAAAAACGAAATCGAACAGAGAGGCTCTCATAGACAAATCCTGTTCAGCCGATACAGTCACCAGCCCACGTTATCGGGGGCGTCTAAACAAGGCCCATCCTCTGTATGCAGCACGCGGGTTCTGACAGTACCTCGGTAGCTCGTAGAATGTTTGTTGCATACAGTGTGTGAGTCGATCGAAGGAGAGGTGGATCCGAGCGAGGGAAAGACGGCGCGAGGTTGAGTACGATTGGTGACACAACCAGCACACGCGTGAACTGATAATAGACGCACTCAACGAGGAACAAGACTCGTGAAAACTAGAGGGTGTCACTATCGACGCCTGTATTCTCCCCGACCGCCACGTTGACTATTCGATAAGAAATACTCGATGACTGGCACCCACTGCCAGAACTTCGATCCGACGACGATGAAGCCTGCACCGAGAAGTATGAAAACGAGTCCGGTCATCGGATCAACGAACAGGAGGCGGAGTCCACCGAGTTCGAAGATGAACCCAACGAAGCCGAGCGGCCCCGCTGCTGCGACAGCAAAGAGGATACCGCCTATCGTGATGAGGGCGGGGTATGCTTGGATGAATGCTAAGAGGGTGTTTACGGTCGTGTCGTCTGGAGTGGCGGGTGATTCGGCCATCGCTTCGCCAACGAGGGCGAACGCACCAGCAATGATGGACACGGCGAAGCCTTCGAAGTTACCAGCCACGCGTTGGTTATAGTCTTGGGCGAGAGACATTCACATTATTATACAATTTCTGGCTTATTGAATTCCCGGGTGGGTGAAATTCGGGCCTGTCCGTGCTATCAGAAGTGGTAGAATATAATGTGGGCTGCTCATGAGATGACCAACTCACCCTCTATATTCAGCACGCTGCTCTTGACAACTTTCGAGTAGACTCACTAAAGACTGCTCTCTGCGCTAAGTGGGCATTCAAGTAATATAATAAGCCGTGTCCGAACTATGCCGAACAGGCCCTACTGCCCACTACAAAAATATATAATAGGATAAAAAAGGCGCCGGGGGGTACCTATGTGTAAAGGTTCTCCCGGCGCCCAATATGATGAATCCGGATTATCCCACGTTCCTCGTCGATATCCGCGAACACCCGAAGATTCCCAGTAATGCGGAATCGTCCTTCACAACAGCCGGTCATCTGCTCGAAATCCCAGTCAGCTGGGTGCCGGTAATGGGAATTCGCAATACGGTTGAGCTTTTGTTTTACCCGCTCCTGATTTTCTGTCTCAAGTCGATCTATCGCCTTTTCGCCTTGGTCGGTGAATATGAGTTCGTAGTTCATAGGTGGACTGTGTGAGCCTTCGTACGGGACTATTCGGTTAGATATTGAGGCTCTCACCACAACTGGGGCACTGGTACTGGTCGAGATGCTCGCCCAAAATGTACCCGGCCATACTCCCGATAAGGAGACCAGCAGGCCCAAACACTGACGTAGCGGACATTGCTGTCGTACCTGTGCTCATTGCCGCCAGACTGCCTGCAATTCCGTTTGTACTCCCGACTAGGGCCCCTAACGATACCCCACTACTCCCACCGAGTGGGGTTAGTGTAAACCGGCCTGAGGCAGTCTTTTCAGCCACAATGGACTTATCACAATGCGGACACTCTACTACCGCCTTCTGACTTGAATCTGTTTTATTCATTATCAAACATCTCTGGGTAAGCAGGACAGCCACTTAGGACGACACTTTCGTCAATTATTCTGACACAACGCTGATCACCGTGTTTTGAAACCCGAATGTCGGCGTTTTTGCCTTTTATCGATTGGCTCATGTGAATTCCTCGGGATCTGCTTCCCACGTTACGCATCGTGGTTTGCTCAGCTGTCCTTGTCCCATCAATAGGTTTACTGCACACGTATAAATAGATTCTCCTTTAGTAAACTATGGATACAAGAATAAATAAATATCACCCTCTTAACCCGTATTTGGGGTCAAAATCAAAAAGGAGGTAAAGCATAAGATGCAGTAATTACTTATACATTCAGCCAGTAGAAATCATATGGTACATGCTGATAGAAGATTAGCTGCTGTCCGTGATGCCGGAAAGGTGGTAATCGAGATACTAAATATCGGTTTCAGGCCTGCAAAAAATAAGGGAGAGCACGAAGAACAGGAGCTCGAAGAAGATCCGAGATATGGGCCGTGTCTGGAAGCATTACGCAGTGTTATGAGTGAATTTGACTCGGTTGAAGTGAATGAATATCCTGAAGCCCCCTCGACACGCCAGCTTATCGCAGAGCGGCGATTCAAGGGTGAGTTACTTTGCAGTCTTGCAATTCTCTATAGGGCTGAGGGGACAGGGCAGGTTCTTGTTGGGGTTGAAACCGCCAATGGTACGATACACCCAGTACAAGGAGAAGATATTGAGTTGTCTCCTCTGCAAGTAGGGCGGTACGTAGCACAGGCGGAACTAGCAATATTGGTTGCCGAACTCGGCTCTTGCGCAGAGACTCTTGATTACTGGATTAAGAAAGATCAGAACCTTACCTATGATCAAGAGGAAGGGGAGTATACGTACGGGCCTGACAGCAAAAGTCCACTATCCTTATCTTGGCATACTACGCGCGGAGTAACAAAGCAAGCCGTGAGTAACAATGCTAATTCTGCCTCAAATTCGCTTCATCAGCGCAGCGAAGACTCTGACCCTTGGATATGATTGTATCACGAACTGCTGTGCTGAATAACGCCCTCTGTATCTCGCAGGGCGTTCCAGACAGAGATAGACCATTTCTAGTCTGTAAGTCCTCTGTATTGACCGCGATCAAATCAAATGTTGTCAGCGACTGAGTGTTCCAACGGGCCATTGCCTGAGTACTACTTCCACTTCCACCGCCCATCCATGGCTCACCCATTTTACACATCTCCCCATCTTCGACACCATGCACACTCGTTCCCGACGACCGACCGCCGATCTCCCGGAGCTCGTGCCGGGCGTCACACTTGTCGATGTCGACGACGACATCGGTGTCACACCCGTTCAAGCGCTCCTCCTCGATCGAGTGCTCAGTAGAGATGGCCCGGCGTTCTGGGTCGACGGCGCTAACAGGGCGAACACCACACGGCTCCGCGAACTTGCACCGGCCGATCGTATCCTCGATCGTATCGAGGTGGCTCGTGGATTCACGGCACACCAGCACACGTCGCTCCTCGATCGACTAGCCGGACGACTGGACGAACAGTCATCACCGTCGGTCGTCGTTGCAACTGGACTCGACGGAATGTACCGGGCTGCCGATGTCAACGGCGATCTCGCGGAGCAGATGTTCATACGTGCGATCGCGTCAGTTGCCCGTATCGCTCGCGTCCACGACGTACCGGTCGTCGTGACTCGGTGTCACGAGGATGGTTTCTCCCGGCCGTTGCGTCGCGCCGCTGCGATGCACCTCCAGTGCCGGGCAACAGCCTTCGGCCCCCGCTTCGAGGACGCAGCGAGCGATACGGAAACGCTTGTCTACCATACTGACGACGGCTGGATGCAGACGACACTTGCGTACTGGAGGGAGGTTCTTGAACACCGCGCACGAATGCACGAAGCGTCGACGGTCGAACGCGCAATGGCCTCGCCGGGGGTGCAGTGATGGGTCGGACAACCCCAACATATCGGGATCAGCTGCGGGAGGTCGAAGAAGAGTGGGGCGAATTTCGCCGGCCCCTGCGTCGGGAGGACCAATTTCGATTCGACGACCTGTTCGTGTACGCCCGTAATCACGCGGACGCCGCTGGCAACCTCAACCACCCGAATCCGCTGGCACCGGTGTGGATGGCGATTGCGCTTGAACAAGAACAACGGATCGCCGAGCTGGAGACGCAGGTCGAAGCGCTCGGCAACGAGTAGTCGTGACCCTCACGCTAGATTATCTTGAGGATGGTCGCGTTGCCACGTGGGCGCTTACAACGGACGGAGTCGTTCGGAAAATCCACGAGGAGTATCGGCCGAGGTTCTTCGTTGGAGACGAGGCAAGTGACCTCTATGGACAAGCCGGCGGTCCCGAGCCGACACCACCACCTCGCGACGGACTCTCAGACGCACTGACCGAACTCCAGTCATTCCTTGACGGACAGAAAGCGGTCGCCGAACTGGATGTGGAGGCACACCGCCAGACATTCCGGACAGAAGCACGGCCACTCCTCCGCATCGACGCCACGTCGATCGAGGCTGTCCGGACGATCGCGAAGCGGATCCGCCAGTTCGCCAAGCCGGATGTATACACCTGCTACAACGTTGATTTCACGCGCCAACTACGATACTGTCTTGAAACAGACACGCCGGCCGGGCCCGACCGCTCGGTCCGTTATCTCCGGACGCTGCACCTCGAGTTCCCCAGTCATGAATCGGGGATTGAGTCGTTACCGCAACTCACTCTCGAGGACGAGCGGGTTGGGTCGTCACCGCGCGAAGTTGTCGCGGGCGTCCAGCAGGCTATCGACAAGCGCGACCCGGACGTGCTGGTCATGTCGACCGCTGACCTCGTCCCATTACTGTTCGAGGCAGCCGATGCGTATGGCATCGATCTTGAACTCGGACGGCGGCCGGGGTACACCAAACTCGCTAGCGAGTCGACGTACACTTCGTACGGGAACGTCGGCCACTCGCCGGCCCGGTACACCGTTCCCGGGCGCGTCATCATCGACGAGTCGAACTCATTCTTCTATCACGAGTCGGGACTGGATGGATGCCTCGACCTCGTTGCGCGCTCCGGGTTGCCGCTGGAAGAGCTCGGATGGGCGTCTATCGGCCGGGTGTTGACGGCCATGCAGATCCGAGAGGCCCGGAGCCGTGACGTGCTCGTTCCATGGCGGGCGTGGCGCCCGGAACTGTTCAAAACGGCATCAACGCTCGATGACGCCGACCGCGGTGGGACGACCTTCGCCCCCGACGTCGGCGTCCACGAGGACGTTCACGAACTCGACTTCGCGTCGTTGTACCCCAACATCATCCGGACGCGAAATATTTCGCCTGAGACCGTTCGATGCGGATGTTGTGATACCGACGATGTGCCGGGGCTCGAATACTCAATCTGCGAGCATGACGGGTATCTACCCGACGTGCTCGGGCCGCTTATCGACGCGCGGAGCAACATCAAAGACCAGATTCCAAATACCGACGGCGACGAGCGGAAGCGGTTGGAAGCTGCCTCCTCGGCGATCAAGTGGATCCTCGTGTCCTGCTTCGGGTATCAGGGATTCAGTAACGCCAAGTTCGGACGCATCGAGTGTCATGAAGCGATCAACGCTTACGCTCGCGAGATCCTCCTCAACGCAAAAGCTGCCCTCGAAGAAGCTGGGTGGCACGTCGTCCACGGGATCGTTGATTCGATCTGGGTGACACCCGTAGACAATCGCCAGCAGCGTCCGCTAGAAGAGGTTGCTGAGGAAATAACTGAAGCGGCCGGGATCGAGTTGGAGTACGAGTGCGCATTCGACTGGGTGGCGTTCTGTCCAATGCGAAACTCGGAGTCGGGCGCGTTGACCCGGTACTTCGGGAAGCGACGTGGAGAAGAGTATCCAGAGGTTGGACTCGGCGACGCGATCAAGACGCGCGGCATCGAGGGACGACAGCGCTCAACGCCGGCGTGGGTGGAGGATGTCCAGAACGACGCACTCCGTGTGTTCGACGAGACACGATCGCCGGAGGCGGTGTGTGACGTGCTTCGGCGACGGCTTCAGGAGCTGCGTGGGGGCGAGGTCGATCCCAGCAAACTCGTTGTCGACAATCGCTTGTCGAAGGACGTGGACGACTACTCAATGGAGACGCTTACTGTGGCCGCACTGAAACGGACGCAGATTGAGGGCGCGGGGGTGGCACCGGGGCAGACCGTCCGATACGTTGTGGTTGATGCAGACGCACGCGGCGCTGGACGTGTCCGACTGGAGTTTGAGGAGTTCGGACGCTATGATGCCAGATGGTACGAAGAGGCGGCCGTGCGCGCCGTCGAGAGCGTGTTAGCCCCTGTAGGGTGGCGCGAAGGGAAGATCAAGCAGTACCTCGACGGCGCGCGCGACGAGACATTAGCGGGATATTGAAGACAAATAACTGAGACCCAGCTCTGTTGAAATCTCAAGAGCTGATAGGACCGGCGTGCGAGATACAGAGCGCATGTCCATCACCGTATCAATTAGTCGTTGCAGATAAAGAGCGATGTATGCGGATTCCAAATGAGGACGTGGATCCAGACGATATTGGACCAAGCGCTAACCTGCGTGGGAAAGACCTCGGAAGGGCTGATCTTGCTGGTGCCAACCTCAGAGAGGCTAATCTTGCTGGTGCCGACCTCGGAGATGCTGATCTCACCGATGCCAACCTCAGAAATGCCGTTTTCCACGGAGCGAGTCTTCTTAGATCTGATCTGACAGATGCGAATCTATCTTACCGCTCTTGGACTCGGTCTCGGGACTGTGTTTTACCTGTATTTCGAAGACCAACTCGGAACGAACACCTGAACGGTCAACGCGCCTTCTCCTTGAACTGGTTGTAGACCTCCCATTTCTGAGTCTCTTCACGTAGTTCTGGAATCGTGTCAGGGGCCGACCAGCAAGTAGCAAGGATCCGGTTGAACCGGAATAGCAACTCACCAATAGCTTCCAAGTCCTTGAATTCGTAATGAATAGTCAACTTGGAGTGGTGGCCGTAATAATCGAGTCTGGCGTCTAAATCCTCATAGAGCGGATGTTTGTGGAAGTCGAGATACTGCAGTTCCTCCTCTCCAAAGTCCAATTCGATTTCCAGCCAGCCCTGAAAACCACTTCTCCCCAGCAACCGGTTCAGCTTGTACAGTACCCCTGTCTTCTCTTTGACTGTGACCTCGCTGATCTGGTACGAAATCTTCTCATGAGCAATCTCCAAGTCCGCCTGTACTGGGTTTCCATACAGATCGAAAAGTAGTTCCTCATAGTCTGATCTTTGACGGAGCAGTTGCTTCTGCTCGGTTTCAAATATTGGCAGACAGAACTCTTTCCCAACCAAGGTATCCTCTAACTCGTCTTCCAATTCAGATTGATATCGAAGCCGTCGGTATCCTTCCTTCAATTGGTCCATTTTCTTAGCAGAAAATTCTGACTGGTCGGGTAAGTATCTTGTCGCATTCCTATCGGAATAAATTCGTGTGCGTCGCTTTCGCTCGTGAATCCTCTACAAGTAGGCTGAGACGATAGAACGCCCAAACAGAATACTTTCGATCACTCGGCGTAGCCGAACGACTCACCGGATACCGTGAGTTCGTCAGCACGGCGAGGTTCGTATTCCCGCGCGTTGCTTTCCATGTCAAACCATGTCACATCCACGAGGGCCTGTGGGACAAACATATTCGTGAACTTTGCACCTCCTGAAGCCGCGCCTCCAACGTGTTCCCGAATCCGTTTGGGAACATCACTGGCATACCCGACATAGTACAACCGCTCGGAGTTATTTAGGGCGTCTGCAGCCCGCTCAAGCTTTGATAACCGGTTCCCAGCATCCACTTTCTCCCAAACCTCTGTACGCAATGATTGCACCCGAAAATCTTCTTCGCCCGAAACAGGCGGTGTACAATCAAGGACATAGACGCCATGTTCACCATCCGTTTCGGACCGATGGGACAGAATCCACTCATAGAGGGCATATTGATAGAATTTCTCAGCCGGGAGTCGGTCCTCGAATCGTTGGGGAGGAACCGAGTCCCGTACTGGCGGTCCTGAAGCCTCTCGGGCGCACTCACTCTGCGTTTCGGTATCCGAAGATCCTTGTTGAATGGCCGTGATGAGTTCGGCGAGGACCTGTTTGTTCAGACTGGTAATCCCAGCATGCTCTGGGCGGCCTACCTGTTCGGTTAACTCCATTCGCAATACCGTTGCAAGCTGCTTTTTCTTGCTCCAAGATGAAGAATAATTCTCGTGCGTCTGCACCTTGACGAACGGTGACTTATCGACATTTAATTGATCCCAGCATGCCCGCATGAAGTCGTTCCGAAGCGAGTTCGTAATCTCTCCGTTGTACGATTCTCCCAGTTCTTCCGAAAGCAATTCTTTCAGGTCGCTCTTCGGCCGCGATGCCAACCTCTGAACCCGTTCATTCGGGCTACCCATTGTGAAATCATATGACACCACGCACACCGAGTAGAAAAGTCAAACGGGAAACAATATCAAGTGATATTTTGCAAATACTAAATTAGAGATAACTGTGGGAGGGAGTAGTGAAGAGCCGATTCAATCGTACTCGTAGGCCCTGACGATAGAACGCCCACATCATCACTGTGCCGTATCCTCAGCAAAATACAGTGGTAAATCTATCCTCTGTATTCAGCACAGTCGCAAGAACATATCACTGATTTAGTATTTCAACAGAGCCAGAAATTCTTTTCTCGATTTCAATAGAGATTCCTCTATAATTGGGAACTGTCCTCTCTATATTGTCTGAATCGAATCTTACGAGAACTCTGGACGCTTTGCATACGTGATCGGATCGCGTGATCCAGCGTTCCGGAACGCTTCGAGCCGGAACGCACACGCGTCGCATGTTCCACACGCTGGCTCATCGTCTCGGTAACACGACCACGTAGTTTCGTACGGGACACCGAGTTCTAACCCACGTTCAGCAATCTCCGTTTTTGACCACTCAACGAACGGGGCCTTCAACTCGATCTCTGTCTCCGGCTTCGTGCCAACATCGATTACGTTCTGAAAGGCGTCGAAAAAGGCCGGGCGACAGTCAGGGTACCCGGAGAAGTCCTCGGAATGTGCGCCGATGAACAGCGCCTCCGAATCAGTCGCCTCCGCGTACGATGTCGCCATCGACAACAGATTCGCATTCCGGAAGGGAACGTACGATGTCGGGATCTCGTCACTCTCAAGATCCGCATCAGCCACGTCCATCTCTTCGTCCGTCAGACTCGACGCACCGATTTGAGCGAGGTGACCTGTTTCAATATGGAGGAAGTCAGCTGCACCGACCTCATCAGCGAGTGCTTGTGCGCACTCGAACTCCTTGTCTTCCGTACGCTGACCGTACGACGTGTGCAGGAAGTACGGCTCGTACCCCTGCTCCATCGCCTCGTATACAGCCGTCGCACTATCCATCCCTCCAGACACCAGAATTACTGCGCTATCGTTACTCATGTGTTGTTAGTCTCGCTAAAGCTGTGTTCACTCTGTTCACCGCACTGCGTGCAACGACTCCAACATGGTGTGGGCGTCGCGTTGCTTCGTCTGAGATGTTGGGTGCAGTTCTCATGTACCCGGTGCGTCATTCCACAGGTCCACGTGTAGCCGTGGCGTGTATCGATACCCGTGTTCCATCGCTAACTCGGCGACTTCACTCCGCGTCCCGTCGAGTTGCTCCCGCGTCATGCCTTCCGGCATCAACAACACGTCATCATCCGCCACCGTCGTCGCCGTCGCCGCCCTCACCCGCTCAACTAGCCCCGTAATCTCCGGCAGATCCGACTCATCCGTCACGACGAACTTCAGTTGCGTCTCGTATGCATCCACCATGCGGGACAACGCGTCCATGTCAATCCGATTCTCTTCGTGTTTCTCCTCCCATTCGCCGTCGCCTTTCGGGTCACGATCCGGCGTCGGCGTGCTGCTCGCCAGTTTCGGACTGATACTCGCCAGATCGATCGGCGCATCCCGGTAAATCGTCCCGTTCGTCTCCACCGTCGTGTGATACCCTTCCGCAGCGAGTCGTTCGAGGAGCTCAACGGACTCCTCGTGGATGAGCGGCTCCCCGCCCGTCAGCACAACATGGCTAGCCTGCTCGTGCGACTGGACTTCCTCCACGATCGAGTCGACGTCGCGCCACGCTCCGGTCGGCTCCCATGACGTGTGGTACGAATCACAGAACCAACACCGTAGGTTACACCCAGACGTCCGCACAAAGACGGAGGGCACGCCAGCAAGCGTTCCCTCACCCTGCAACGAGTAGAACACCTCGTTGATCGGGAGCCCTTCACCAGCCGCGTCAGCGTCCGTTGTGGGCTCCTCGACGTCACTTGCGACCGGCATTAGTAGGTCGCACAGAGCTCGCCGGTTTCGCTCACCGACACCGACACGTCTGAGACGGTGTCTGGGAACGCGTCGAGCATGCGTTGTTCGAGCAGGACGCTCATCACCTCCGCCGTCGGTGGGTGATCCAAAACGACGAGCGCGTCGCCGTCGCGGGACGCCTCAAACGCGTCAACGAGCGGATCGCCCTCCTCAACGAGGAACCGATGGTCCCACGCGTCGATGACGTCTGTGACGTCGCCCTTGTCGACGACCCACCCTTCCTCGGTGAGTTCGCCGGTCACTTCGACGGTGATCTCGTAGTTGTGGCCGTGTGGCCGCGAGCACTTCCCGTCGTGATGCAGGATTCGATGGCCCGAGCTGATCCGAATCGGGTTGTCTGCGCCGATTTGGAGTGTTCGTTGGCCTGCTTCCTGAAGCACATCTGCTTCGGACTCGTCTTTTGATATACTTCGGGCCATACTCGAAGAATATCCGGGGAATATATAAATATTGAGTTTCGATAGTCCCTCGATGGAACAGCACCAACACTCACGAGCGTCTCTCCGTCGACTCTCTCGTTGTCCACCGGTACCCACCCCAGCTGAGCCGCGACACAGCATCGTACGCAGTTGTACGTTCACAGACAGTGGTGATAGCTAATGGAGACTGAGGACACTCGCGCGATCTTCACCGCTGTGTTCGCCGGCTCAATTGTCCTCGCAAACGTCCTTGCAGCGAAACTCACGTGGATCGAACTGCCGGGACTTGGCGGTGTTGCCGTCCCTGCCGGGTTCGTTGCGTTCGGCGTCGCGTACCTCGCTTCAGACCTTCTCGTCGAATATCACGGGAAAGAGTACGCTGCGACTGTGGTCAACGGAACTGTCGTCACGCTCGTCATCGCGTACGCGCTCGTATTCCTCGCAATCTGGATGCCATCCGCTCCGTTCTACGGTGGGCAAGAAGCGTTCGTTTCGACGCTTGGAGGCTCCGCATCGATCATCCTCGCATCAGTCGTCGCGCTCGCGTTCGCCCAACATCTTGATGTTCGATTATTCGCCAATCTAAAAAGTCGTACTGCTGGCCGTCATCGTTGGCTCCGGAACTGCGGTTCCACTGCAGTCAGTCAAGGGGTGGATACGATCGTGTTCATCACGCTCGGTTTCGCCATCTTTCCGGCACTTGGGCTTGGTGGGGACCCAACATGGGGCTGGGCGCTCGTGTCGATCGTCACCGGGCAGTATATTGTGAAACTATTCGTGGCAATTCTTGATACACTACCCTTCTACGCTGTTACAGAGGTTGTGAAACAACCCAGCTAATCTTTTGGCGGACATTGGGATCAATGGCTCTGTTGAAATCCTATTCCTCGTATATTTTGTCTGAAACAGTCAATCGGTAGACGTGCATGTCCCACCGTGCTTTCGCTCAGACAGCACTGTTTCATGATAAAGCGGTTTTGAAAAGTCCGACACTGATAGCTAAAAATACAGCAATTAGGAATAGTGGAATGAATATATCTCCGGCTACGCTTGGATCATAACCTAAGAATGCAAGAACGATCGCTACTACAACCAGTGCGCCTACAAGTAAGGTGGCTAACAGAGTTCCGATGTTCTCAGTCACACTGCCACCACTGAAAGTAGATTATTCAGCCACTGAGGGAATTCGCAGACCAACCATTGCCCTAATTGGAATACGAAGTTATCAACGAATGGTCCGTCTATTGTCTCACACACCATCTGTGGGAAATATATTATCAATTTATAAATGTTTTCTGGGTAATCTGTGGTGATTTCGGTTATATTTCGGCCTTGACGAGTCTCGAAAATACAGACTGGGAAAAAAGATACATTGCTGATCGATTCAGTTTGTAAGTCAACTGTACCTTGCAAAACGTCTTCATAGGTGTCGAGTAGTTCGTCCGGCTAAGCGGGACGTGAGTTCCCCTTATTGAGCGAATAAACAGAATGTAGTAGACGATGAGAACCGTTCTATGAACCCTCAAAAGAGGCTATCTTAGGTTGTCTCTAGTTTTTGCCGTGTCACTTTGATCTCTCCGTCGATCACGGTCAGCAATTCGGCACTTGGTTGAAGGGCATCGTGCTCGGATCCTACCCGCGTAGTCGAACCACCGGAGAGCGCATAGGTATCGCCAATCTGCTTCGTATCTCGAGCATGTATGTGACCGGAAATGATGACATCAAGTGGAACATTACTTGCGTCACGTATTCCACGAATATCACAATCCGGTTCGCTTGTCGGAGAGAAGGCCTCTACCGATTGGTGAACGCAAAGTATCGTTACAACCCCTTCGGAAGCCGGTTCGAGATCGACGACCGTGTCGCTCCACTTGGTCCGATAGTCGATACCATAGATCGCGACAGCGTCATTGATAAGTTCGTATCGGGGACCGAGGTGGAGCGCGAGTCCGTTGTCAATAAATTCCTCCATCACTCTTCGTCCGGCGTCACGTTCATGATTTCCGTAAATGAAGTAGAACGGTATCCCGTTACTCGCGAGTTTGACCAGCTCTCTCCGGCATGTCTCGATGTCGTCCTCACTGATCCCATCTCCGGGATTGTGGAACAGATCTCCGCCATGGACGACGGCGTCTACCCGTTGCTCAATTGCCGACGCGATCGCGGCCTTGATCCCGCGCTCGGGTGTGACTGACCATCTCTTTCCTCCATACGTGTGGATCTGCTTTCCAAGGTGGCTGTCGGTGAGATACAGAATCGTCGCCTCTCGTGAATTCCGTTCGGAACCAAGATGATCGATACGGAGTTTCGACGCTCCGTGCAGAATCTTTCCGTTTGGCCAGACGTTCGCCGTGACGCCACTGAGTTCGTACCAATGACCAACCTGCCAGTCATATTCGCTTCCATGCTTCGACTTTTCCCAGACGACGAATCGAAAGCGCGTCCCGTTCCTATCCTCGACGTCGAGTTCGTAGGCCCGGTTCTCGACGTTTGAACGTTTACAGGATCGGACCCGGATGACGATCTGATGTGTTCCGCTATCCGTGAGATCCTCATAGACGGTGGCTGGCACGAAATCCCTCAGCACGTAGTCAATAATAAATCATCCTACAGACGTGAGTAGAATTGCTATAATATACATTATCTGATGTGATGAAACCCTCCGGCATTCCCTCGGGATTCGTCAGACCCTCCAAGTGTAAACTCAGGAGCTGGTTCTGTGCTCATATCACACCTTGTAGGAGCCAACGGGCGCAGTCTATCTGTAAACGACGCTCGTGATCCCTGCTCCGACTGGAGGCGCTCCGTCACGAGGGGTCGTACAGTCAGATTTCTTGATGGAAGCCTTCATTCAGCCAACAGAGTGGCTAACTCACCTCAAAGGAAGGTAAATGATCTAAGTATCAGATCACCGAATGAGTTAGTAGCAAAGACGAGAACAAGTGGATGCGTGCAAATAATTCAGTCACCGTCGTATAGAGAACTAGCCGACTTCGTGTCCAATGCACATGCTGCCAATGATCTCGTGACTGTCTACGCCACCTGTAGAGTCGAATTTACTGGTAATAGAGAGGGTACAATCGGTGAAGGCGATCGAGTAATTATTTGTAAAAAGGACGGCTCCGTCGTTGTTCATCGCCCAACGTCCGCACGCGCTGTTGCTTCACAGGGAGTTCGAAGTTCTCTAGAAACGGTTGTTCTGGATGACTGTGTCCGGATATATAGTGCGAGGAATCAACATGAGACGATCCGGGTGGACATCACTGACGCATCAGGTGCCGTACGTCAAGGTCTGACAGATAACGCTACGTTACAAGAGAATCGAACAGAGCAACAAATGCATCGGGCGATACAATCGAACCCGGACTCAATAGAAGACGGACTCCGAATTATAGAACACGAACGAAAAATTCCGCATGGGCGAATCGATTTCTTTGCGAAAGATATCGACGGCAATCCGGTCGTTATTGAGATAAAGCAACCGACTGCGAGATATCCTCATGTCGATCAACTGCAACGATATGTTTCGTATTTTCGGGAGTCAACAGAATCACACGTCAGAGGCATACTGGTCGCACCCTCAATTGATGCGACAGTAGAGAGACTACTGCGGGAGCAGAATCTGGAATGGGTTGAGTTTGGAGAATATCAGCGAAGATCCACACCACCGGGACAAACTTCCGTTGATGAATGGCACGATTGAGAAATACGTCTGCATCTCTTGAATGTATCTTCAATTATGTTTTCACATACTACGCTCTGGGATCCACATCTGTGATTTATTTTCCTTCGAGAAGTCCAAATCCTCGAGTTTATCCAACCCTCTGGATGTAAGGAGACCGGTGTGGAAGAGCACTGCCTTATATTGGAACAGCGTATTTGTATGGTAATTTACTTCTTGATCAAATACCTCTAGCCGCATCTCTCGGTCACGTAGAGCGGCACGTCGCGTCTCAGGGTCCGTACTGAGAAACAAATCAATAGCGAACTCCGGACGGCGTTTTGCGAGCTGTTTTGCGACTTGGTCGACGCGGAATTGTTGAGATCCCTCTGCAGCGATATCGTCTAAAACGTGTAACAACTCCTGTGTCGGTGGGTACTGTAGGATCGCATCCCGTGCTACAATTCCCATTGCTGGCTCGGCGTCGATCAGACGCTCCCGGGAACCATAATATTCGTCGACCTTCTCTAGTGCGGCCAGCAGATCACCATAGCAATACGAGAGCGTCCGAACAGATTCTGTTCCCTTCGGTGTAAGTGTCGGTTCGGCACCAGCGGTTACGACTAGCCCTAGTGCTTCCGCATCCAATCGTGCATGGGACGCTGTCCCGATAACGTACTCCTCGCACAGCCTATTCGCGTCGCCATCGGCAGCAACTGCAAGCGCATACCCGAGCGCGTTTTTCGGGTGGTTCTTCTTCAGTTTCGACGGAACGTCACCTCCGATCCGGGCATGGAATCGAACCGTCTCGGTGGAGGGAGTTGTCGAGGCACCAACCGCTCGTGGTTTCTTGGTGACCTCGACATCTCCAGTCGCATCGATCATGAGGAGTCCGACATCGAGTTCTCCAGCTAAACGACGGTGGATCGGTTCCACGCTGTTCTTCGGGACAGCTGCGAATCCGAGGTTGACCTCGTCGAGATGTGCGTGTGCCTGTGTGATTGCCTCTGCGACGTTAACGGAACCACCGGAGTGGCCTTTCGCTTCGATAACGGACAACAACGGAGCGAGAACCTGTTCCGTACTCGTTTCAAACGCGTTCGGGTTCGGTGCGGCCACGAGTGCATCCGGACGTCCTGCTGAGAGGTTCAGCGCGTTAATCGGTGAGAGTCTCTCGATGGTTTCGTCGTTGACCTCAGTCCCTCCCCATTGGTTTGCGAGAAACTGTGCATCGACGATTGCGTAACCGTGCTCCGTACTGTCGGTGACGAGATAATCTTTCGCTGCCGCCAGTACGAGCGGTTCGATCATCTACCTCTCCGACGATCTCGACGGAGGATAATGATTGGGGTCAGGAGGTTCTGACAAATTGGAGCCTTGTCTTCTGTGATGAGTTATGTCTCTCCCAATACCGAGTGGGATTTATTAGCAATCGAAGTGACACCTGAATCATGGTCTCTAATGATGCCCTGCTGATGTATGAGACGGACAAACGGAAGCCTCTCGACAAGGACCGAGAGCGTACGTTCCATCGGGGCTGGGAAGATGCGATAGAGGAAGGGTCGTATTCCGAAGGAACGTTCAACAAACTGAGTTGGCAAAATCTCGGTAATCGATTTGGTTTCCTCTTTGGAGATGTACCAGTAGAAATGCTAGATGAATTGATGTTTTGGGCAGAACGTCAGCGTCGACTCAGTTAAACAGAATTTTATTACTGTGTTCCATGGAACTCGGGCCGTGCTGGGCAGTTCCATCGGACGTCACACTCGGCACACGTACCCTCCGAGGGTCGCTCGGCTTCCGTGATGTCGAACCAATCATCGGACTCACGAGCGGATTCGATCTCTTTCACCGTCCGTTCGAATTCACCGATCGCCCCTTCGACATTGCCTTCCTCGAACTTGATCTCGAAGATCGCACTGTCACGAGATTCCTCGCCGAGGAAATAGATGACGCCGCGTTCCGGATACTCGCCACTCCGGTATCGATATAGCTCAGCGTAAGTAAACAACTGCGCTCGATAGTCTTCTAGTTCCTCGCCAGTCGGACGTTGTCCGGCTTTGTAATCCCAGATCTCGTGGGCATCCCCGTCACCTGCCAACACGTCTACGACCCCTTCGATGATGAACTCATCACGATTGCTCTGAAGCCGATACTCCGTATCAACGACACGCGGATACAGCCAGTCCCCCTCACGGCGGTTAAACCGTTGAATGTACTTGAGGGCAGTCTCCTCAGCCTCTTCGCTCATCGGATAGATGTTCCGAGCTTTCAGTGCCTCTGCGACTTCGCCGAAGTACTCGGCCATCTCGTCATCCGATGGCACATTTCCACCGTCCACTCCGGAAAGTTCACCAGCATAGTGACGGTGTGCGGTATCGAGCGTTTCGTGAACGACACGACCGAAAAACAGCTGTGTAACGTGATTCGGAGTGAATCCAAGTTCATTATAGTACCCGTATTGCCGTCGGCACCGTCGATACGCCAGCACGTCACCCGTGATACTGTACCGTCGCTTCAGATCAGTCTCATCAAGTGGACCGACGCTCTCGTTAGCGCTCGCGAAGAAGTCGTCCGCTGTTTCGAGCTTGCGCTCGTTGGAGAACCACTCCTCAGTGAGCGGAGCACCCGACTTATCGTATCCGAGTGAGAGCTCAGTCGTGGAGTCCTCGGATCCCAGAAGGACCAGATCCTCTTCTGCCCGCGAGTATGAGACGTAAAAACGCCGTATCTCGTCTCGTTTAGCCCGACTTTCACCGTCTCCCGTTGGTTGGATGTCGGCGTAAGGCATGAGTTCGTTCTCCAGCCAATACGTGCCGCTCATCCATGGCTCCGAATCAAGGTCACACGCAAAGACGACAGGGAACTCCAGCCCCTTCGCTTGGTGTGTCGTCATCACTTGGACAAACCCGGCAGGGAGCTGGTCGTGAGGATCTTCCGGTTCGTCGAAATCTGAGGCGTCGAGATACCCACAGAACGTGTAGTAGAACGATCCAAGAAATCGTGTTGAGACCGACTCGGTCCACGACGACTTGTACAGATATCCAGCACCGCTTACACTCGCGAACGAATCGAATAGGTTCGTGAGTTGTCCGAGCCGTCGCCCTCTGTCGGGACGTTCCGACTCTTCGATCCAGCTTTGGAAGGGTTCGAACGAGAGGACCTGATACAGTAACTCGAGAAGTGTGTATCCAAACGACTCCTCTTCATCTGTCTCTCGAAGCTCCCGTTGTTGACTCTCTATGAACTCATCGAGTTCGGTTGCATCGTACTCGTCGACGTAGTCATCGACTGCGTGTGCCCAGTCTTCGATCTGATCTCTAACGCCACCGCGGACCTGAACATTACCTGCGTCAGCCCCCTCGAACGCGGGATCGATACACCGAATGACGGAGCCGAGAGCAAATCTAACCTCAGGATGGTCGAGGAACGCCTTATTCCGCGGATTGTAGACGGGGATGTCCCGCTCACGAAGTGCCTTGACGTACTGGCCTGCCCACTTATCGTTCTCTTTCGTACTCTTGAACAAGAACGCGACTTGACTATAGTCCTCGATATACTCCTCCTCGTACATCTGTTTCACGAGATCAGCTGCACGGCCTGCCGTCGTCGATGTATTCTGCGCTTCTAACAGCCGAACACTAGTCGTCGAGTCCGTATCGGAGCGGCCGACCAACATCGACTGTTTGCCGGGTGCACGCGCGTTCTCCTGATTCATTAGTGGATATTCTCCGATGTAGCGGTTACACCACGAGACGATGTCATCTGTCGAGCGGTAGTTCGTCCGCAGTTGGAGGGTTTCGACTGACGTTCCGAGCCTTCGCTCGAACCGATCCGGGAAACGGATGAGACATTCGACGGTTCCACCACGAAAACGGTACAGTGCTTGGTCGTCGTCACCGACCACGGTGACGTTTGGCTGATCGAGCCGATCGGCGAGCTCGAAGTAGAGTTCCTGTTGAAGAGGATTTGTGTCCTGATACTCGTCTACAAGGATGTGCTCAAGAGGCGGACGTTCGCGCTCAGGTTCACCATCGATGAACCGCTGACCACTCTCGCTGCCGATGAAATCAATGAACCGCTCAAGGAGCCTAGCGAAGTCACACCGACGATACTCTCTGAGCGTGTCTCGGTATCGTTCAAATCCCTCAGCAGCAGCTCGCCATGCTGGATCATCTGACGTTGCCAACTCGGTCGCATCGGTACGGTACTGTGAAAGCCGATTGAAAATCTCTGCTGCTAGTTCCGTCGCACCCCATTTGTTCGGTGGATATCCTTGGTGCCACGGAAGTCGTAATGGGTTGAAGGACTCCCAGACCTCGTCTATCTCGTCATCTGAAAGGGCGTCCCAATCCTCCGCGTCACCGGCTTCTCGGAGAACTGAAATGAAGTCACAGTGATCGTACATGAAGAGTTGCTGTGCATCCCCATCGAGCAGTTCAACGTTAGAGTAATCCTCATATCGATACTCCTGCATGATGTCTTTACAGAGCGAGTGCAGCGTTCCGGTTCGGATTTTGTTCACGTCAACGGCATTCTCGAAACCGAGCCGGGCGAGTCGGTCTGCGATTCGCTCTTCCAAGTTCTGGGCTGCTTTCTCTGTGAACGTAGTTAAAAGAATACTCCGAGGTTGGACTTCGTCGACTAACAACAGTTTTAGCGTACGGCAAATCAGGACTTCCGTTTTCCCACTTCCCGGGCCGGCCGTAACGTGTAACGGACCGCTTCCATGCCGAATAGCTTGTTCTTGTGGGTCGTTGAACTCCCAATCCGGGTCGTCAAATCTCTCTCGATTGGCCTCTTCAAGGCGGGAAACAAAATTGGACTCAGTAAGCGGAGGGATAGTCATTAGATTGTTAAATTCACTCCAGTTACAAAGTAGTAGTGTAGCGAATGAGTTCTCAAAAGCGATCCACAGAATGGAACAATTAGCTCTCGTTCATTTGAAGAGAACATCTCCGTGCTGCCATCGGATTCAACAAACCAGATTGATACTAATTGATTCAGTTTACTCGGCCAGTACACGGTGTTCTGGCTCTGTTGAAATCCTCAGCAGGAGACATGTTTTGGACTGATCCGGTCAGTACAGGGTACTCACGGATCGCTCTTTTACTCCTCAACAGAATAATGAGGGTGGCCCACATTTTCAGGAATAGTTCAAGAAGCTGATGATAGACCAGCTTACCCGGCGCTCTGCGCTCGCCTTGAGTTCTACAGCCGCTGTTGGCCTAGTTGGCTGTCTCACCACTGGAACCAACAGATCTACGTCAAGCTCGCTCGGTGATCTCCCTCCTTCGGGACAGCCCGCGACCGAACCGCAACAGTTCCAGTACGATGCGCAAAACACGAGTGTGACAGGGCGGGGACCGCCGACGGATGGGTCTCTACGTTGGCGAGTACGCCGAGACGAGTTAGGCTCGAACGAGGAGATGATCGACGGCCTTGCAGCCCGTGACGATCAGTTACTTGTAGCAACGCGAGAGGCAGTCCATTCGCTCGATCCAAGTGGCGGGACCGAACACTGGCGCACAGAGACAGGGGATGGCGACGGTACTCGTGCAGTCACGCCCGCCCTCTCAGCTGATACTGCATACGTCTCCTCGAACCAAAAAAATGGGAGTGGCCTCAGCGCACTCGACCTGACAGATGGGAGCGAGCGATGGCGACTGGATTCGATCGTCTCGGTTACGTCAAGCCCGACTCTTGTTGAGGAGACGGTGTATCTCTCCGTCCTCGAAGAACGCGAGTCTCGGGGAGGGGCGATCATCGCCGTCGATACCGTTGATGGAGATGTCCGCTGGCGGTTTCCAACGGCACAGATGCCACCGACGCCAGCAGTTGCCGATGGGACAGTCTACGTCGGTGGTGGTAACGACGGTATCGTGTACGCACTCGATACAGAAACAGGTGAGACACGCTGGGAATTTTCGGCACAGGACCGGATGCGATTACCGCCGACAGTCGTCGATGGGACGGTTTACATCCCCTCTAGTTTCGCTCAGCGGGTGTATGCACTCGATGCGGCTGACGGCACAGAAGAGTGGGGCGTGGACATGAGTGTAAGTGCATCAGTCGCAGCAACTGCCGAGTCTGTGTACGTTCCCGCGATGAACGAGATCACGATCCTCGATAGTGACGACGGATCGGAGCAGTGGACAGGAACCCTCAGTGAGAATACGCTGGGCAGTGCGCCAGTGGTTGCCGGTGAAACACTTCTCGTGCCGGGTGATCGTGCAGTGTGTCTGGATCTGACAGACGGGACGTACCTCTGGGAGCAAACAGTCGAAGAAGGTGCCGTTGGGCACGAGAGAAAACGCGCCATCTCGTGTGAACCAGTCGTTACAAATGACGGTGTCTTTCTCGGAACCGCAGTAGGTGATATCTATGCGATTGGCATGTGAGCAGCGCAGTTCTGCACTCATGGTCGAGACCTAAGAGACGGATCCGTTGGTACGCAGTACCTCCCGCTCCCCCCTGTTGTTTTCCTGACAGAGCCAGCTTTCGGGAACCTCTATCGCACGCATCATCCAGTCATTCAGTTCCGCTATGAGGCACGGTTCTTGAAACCAACTCACGATGGTTTCACCGCTTCATTTGCATTCTTCAACAATCGGCTGTTTCACCACACTTTATATCTGAAGAAGAGGATTTCAACAGAGACGGTTGGTCATAAATCCATGAAACATATTCATTTGACAATTACTATTCTACCTATTACCCAAATAATAAATAGATGATCAGAGAGGCGTAACCATGTCTCGAAAGGAGCGAACACCTCAAAACCTCGAAAAAGGGGAGATCTACACTGATCGCGTTAAACGAATCTCTAATAATGGAAATGGGCTGATCAGTTTCAAAAAAAGTTATCTCAATCTTGGACCAATCGATTCAGAGTATGTCGGAGATGTAGTGCGATATGAGTTTCTTGGTGGCAAGGATGCGAGGCTTATTGGAAGGCCACCTAAAAGCCCACTTGAAAACGAATTGTCCAGTAGTAAGAATGAATTGCTGAATGGGAATTTGTAGATATTCGGCTCTATTGAAATCCTCAATAAGTGATATTTTCTGCCCCGGTTGCAGTCAGTACACCCACTCTGAAGACGACACCGCGCTCGGTATTGTCGTCTAGATGACTTTTAGAACAGGCCTTGATTTTGTTTTAATTTTGTTACTGCATCCTCCATTGCTCTGTCCGCATCATCTATTAGATCAAAATTTTTTCCATTAGCACTGTTTTCAGAAACCACTCCAGAAGCAATTCCTTCTCTTGCTCTCCTTAATTTAGCATATGCCTCAATAACCGACTGGCGCTCATCGTTTGAAAGAAGACCTAATTTACCGGCGTTTGCCCTCATTACTGAGTCATAAAGGTACACATCTTTGCTTTCCTGTGCAATGTTAGGCTGAGGCTCAGTATGTTCTAAGTCGGCTATGAATATAGATCGTAGTTTATCCGCTCTCCAACGCTGCCGGAACAAAAATAGAATAATACCAGCGGTTAGTGAGATTAATGTTGCAATCAGGTAATTCAAAATTGTACTTATATTGATAATTGACTGTGAGAGCATATTATGTGTGTGGACATCACACTCAATGAATCTTGTCAGTCAATGTACTTGAGTACGCCCTGTCTCACCTCTCGCAGGAATGCGAAATCCGATCTGGTGCCTGACTCGCCCCTTGTATTTCGCACGCGACTCTGAACATCAGCCAATTCTGACAGAAGTGCCAGCGGTCAATACGCAGTTCTCATTGACCGGCTGTTTCAGGAAATAATATGTCTGAAGAATATCATTTCAACAGAGCAGATGTTTTCCAAACAACCGATGCATCCTAAATAGGATATGAGTTCACTAGAGACTGCAAACCTTATGAGACGATTTTTTGAATGATTTCAGCATTGATATTTGACCGTCCCTGTTTCGCAGCATCGTCAATCGTATAGCTGCAAATTGAGAGTGCTTGTCTCACGTTACCCTGCGAACTCTGTAAAATCAGTTGGATGCTATCCTCTTCGAAAACATCGGACACTGAAACTGGCTCATCAGAAGCGAGGTCGAGATACGAATCTACGAGATCCTCCAAATGTTCCTCGGTCATCGGCCGCAGAGAGACTTCCCGACCGATCCGCTCAGAGAACGCGTGATACTCGCTCATGATGTCCTGCCAGACTTCCGGAGCACACCCGAACATCATGCTGAGTCCGGAACTGTTCTGATCCATCAAATGACGGAGACTGTTGAGGGTCGCCTGCTCGTTCTTCGGGGAGAGCCGTGCCACGCTCTCGAACTCGTCCACGAAGACGAACGCCCCAGTGTAATCGAGTTCGAGGAGCATGTTCTTCAACGCAGTGAACGCACGCACACCCATCGTATCGTCATCAAGGGCGCTGTGGATCTCCATCTCCTTCCGCTGCTCGTAGCGGATTCCCTCCGCGGTGAGCCACTGCCATGCGTAGAGATTCGTATCTTCGTACACCATGTGTACGATCGCTCGAGCGAAATCGGCGAACTTCGTGACGTCGCTCAGCAGTTGGATAGCCTCAGGGACGAGTTCGGAAAGCAGAATGTCGCCTTCATCGATCAGCGATTCCATTGAGGATGCACCCATGGGATTCGCCTCAGTGTGTTTCCGAGCGACGTATGCGAGGAATTCGTACGCGAGCTCCTGTACACGGTCGAAGCCGAGATCGTACATGAATTCGTGATAGACGTCGAGGAACCCTTCTCCGGGCTGAGCAACGTATCCGACGAGTACGTCTTCTCGGTCGCGGACGAGCGAGCGGGCGTATTTGAGAGTATGTGACTTTCCGTTTCCGTACTTCCCAGTGATCACGAGATGTTTCGACTTCCCAGTGCTGAGCATCGTTGATACCGTGTCGCTTACCGCATTCGCCACGTGATCTTGTCCACAGTAAACCTCCGGATCGTCCGACGGAACCGGGCTATATGGAAACGGATTCTCGTTAAGGCCGAGGGATGAGTAATCGCGCTGTTCGTCCGTGATCTGGAAGTTATCAGTTGTCATCGTTGTTGAACTGGAGGTCGCGGTCATACACCGCGAGGTAGTAGTATTGTTTTCCAAGTTGTTCGACGCCGCGCATAACCTGCTCCGAAGACTGATCGGTGGAGACGAGTCCGTCCTCGCCATCTACCAGTTCGATCGTCTTGAGGCCGTATCGTGCGTCCTTCGCACCAGTGTCAATCGGTGCTCCGGAGAGTTCTATTCGACCGATGTTTTGCTCTGCGAGCGTCCGTAGGGCGTCATCAAACGTGTCGCGGTCACAACCAAGCCGCTCACAGGTGTGCTCACGAAGTTCGGGAATCGAGAGATATCGTTTCTTCAGATTCACGCCAGCACTTTCCTCAAGTTCGTCGGCGATGGACAACAACACGTACGGGAAGTTTGGCGGCACATCGCTCTTATCAGCCGCATAGAAGGTACCGTCAAACGCGTTCCGCTGGATAGCCCCGAGACGTTGCGCCCACCCACCGACAACATCTAGCGACGTCTCGTTGTACTCATAGGGCGTAAACTCCGATCGATCTTTGAGCAACTCTAGCGCCTCATCCGATTCAATGATGTCGCCATCCTCGAACAGACTGAGAAACTCCCCGTAGTGTGGACTACGGGCCTCGAGGATCGAACTAACTTTCGCCCAGTCGGTCTCCTCAACGGCGTCGACGAAGCGCTCGCCAATAGTCGTCGTTGTATACTCTCCCTCGTCAGAGACCTCTTCGAGGAAACTGATACGCGTCGACTCGAGGATCGTCTCTCGGGCACGCCGCTTACTCACGTCGAGCGCATCTATGACGTCATCCGTCGACTGCGCACCGTTCCGACACAAATGAGTTAGTTCCACTAACCGACCGAGATTGACCGGTCGGACGGTGGGACGTTCGTCGCTCATGCGAGTCTCCTCACTTGTTGTTTCGCGAGTTTATACGCCCGCGCGGTTACCTCGTTCCCACGGAAGCGAAGATCGAGATACGATTCGATATCCTCACCGGCCTCCACCATGTATCGGAAGCGACGAAGTTCGAGGGTGAGCGCCCACAAGTTGTGCATCGCCAGAGCGTTCCGATCCTCGCGAACCGTGTCGAGGGCGCGATCTTTACAGACTGGACAGGCACAAGGGGGATATTCGAGGTTCTCGATGTTTCGGAGTTCCTCGCCACCGAATCCGGGTATCAGGTAGTTTCGGTTGCCGGCACTTCGGATGAACGCACTTGAGTCGAAACTGTCCACACCACAGTAGAGCAGTAATGGCTGATACACGAGACCGCCCAATCCGTAGGCGTGTAGATGTTTGTCAGTTGCCCTCCTTGCCGCTAATATCAGCTTTGTGACTTTCTCGTAATCGGTCCTGATAGGAACGAGACTGCCGAGAGCGTATCCGTCGAATTCGCCGTTTTGTTCGAGGTATTGGATCCCGTTCCGTATCGTCTCAGGGTCGTATCCGTGTACACTGGCGAAGAGTAAGCCATCACCGTCGTACGAATTACTCGCAGCGAGAGCACGCTGAATGTTCTCCTCAACTCGTCGATCGTTCTCCCGCTCTCTGTTTTCACGGGAGAGTGGAACGTCAACTGTACCGAGGATGTCCGCTTCAATCGCCTGCTGTGTTTCGAGTGATTTCTCTGGGGTGGTGTCCAGTTCTTCAGAACGGAAATCAAATCCACCACTATCGGCGAAAACGATCGTCGACTGGGATACCCCCATCTCACCGCGCAGGTTCTCTCCGTCCTGAATTCTATCCCACTGAGGTTCCCGCTGACGTATCGACCGAGCGTTTACCATTGCGGTCGAGAGGTCAGGGATCTCGTCGGTGTACTCTGGGGTGTTATCGCTGGATCGCTTCCCGATGTTTCGAACTGGGAAGAGAACCGGAGTTTCTAACGCCCCGTGAGGTGTTGATAACGTTTGTCGCCTGTACAACATAGGACGAGCTGCGATAAGCTCAGCTGTGACTTATGTTTTTTGGCGATCAGAACATCTCCAGAGATGTTCTCTGTCTGTTACCGAGAAAATGAGGCTCGGTCGATATTTACCGGATCGGCCATCGAAGATAGCTCGCTGTCTTGAGTATATCTAATAGCTCCTCTAAGCGTTTGGCTCTGTTGAAATCCATAGAAGCTGATAGGACAGTTTGCCGAATACAGAGAATGCAGTCAGTACGGTAAATGCGTTATTTTCTCCATCTAAATCCTGAACCAACCGATAGTACGTGCCTGCGAATCAGTCACTCCACCACTTGCCGTAGGTCGCAAAAGTGTATGCGGCTGTGACTTCTACTAAAGACGCTGTTAGAAGTACATCAGCAGTATCTACAGAAATAAATCCCGTCAAGGTGAAGATTGGCACTACAATAGCTAATACGATTACTGCACCCATCAGAGAGCCAATTGCGAGTGCGAACCAGTTCATTAATGCCATAATGCGTTTGAGCTACGCAGATTCAGGTGGTCGGTAGGCGCATCGGGTTAGCGCATTTACGGCACTACTCCGCTGGTCGTGAAGTTCGGAACGGAACACTCGACCACCTTCCACGTGCCACTTAGAACGAAACGAATCTCCCTCAGACCGAAGTTCAAGGAGTACCGTCTCCGAGTCTCTTTCCCACTCATACACGATCTCGTCGTCGGTGTACGTCCGTCGAGTGTACTGCGTTACAGTCTGCTCTCCAACTGTGGGAAGTTCCAACTCCGAGAGAACGGCCAATTGAAAACTTGAATAGATATGTTGAGCGGGAGGCTCCAATTCTCGAAGCACTTGCTTGAGGTCTGCTCTCGTAGTCACGCCATCTTCAACCAACTTACCAGCCGCAAGCTCACCAACGCCGTGAATCTCTCGCAGATCAGATTTTGTCACGTTGGTGACTTTCTCTAAGCCGTTGTAGTTCTGTGGGTGGCTGGTAGGTCGTCCTCAATAACTCCGCTTTTATTTATACGAGATCGTTGCGATGTCCTCCTAAAATTACATATGTTGTACTGACCGATCATTCTTATCCGTAGATCGGCTTCAGTTCGTACCACATTCGCGCCCTGTATACAGCACGGCCGCTAAAACCGATCACTCGTTGAGGACTTCAACAAAGCCGACTTATGAATAATTGTCAATCCCAGATTGAGAACCACCTACAAGATCTGTTAGACAATATTCTACAGCCCTCTCAGGGGTAATTGAATTCTCGGTAGAATCGAGAGCAGCTGCGAAATTCTTGAGATAGGTTCCTTTTAATCCGACTACTGTCGAACCAAACTGTTTCCCTTGCTCTGTTCGAGCAGGGACAGAGACGACCTGATCATACGAATCTCCCACTGCATCCTGATTGAACAGCACGATTGTCGTCTCAGTGGGAACTGAAGCTAACAGTTCATCGAGATCCAGTACCTCGTAATATTTCGATCCGAGGGCAAAGAAGACGATATCAAAGCTGCTACTGTCAATTAATTCGTCGATACGCTCGGTAAGTCGAAAGCGCTCAGACCGTTCCGCGATTTCGGACTTGGACATCGTGTTGAACGTTGCCTCATATGGAGGGAGTCGCTGATCGTCATCGACGAGGCCGAATCCGGCACTGATGAAAACCCGCTCCACCTCGTTGTTTTTCTGTTCCAGTGTACGGACAGAGTCGGTGATCCGTTTCTGTTGCTTTCCTGTATACAGGTCCTTCGCCCGGATTCCATCAATACCGAGACTCTGTAGCAGGTCTTCTGTGTCCGCATTTCGCGTTCCTTCCTGATCCACGACCGGATGGTCCTCTGGGTGGTTTTTTGTCCCGGAACACTGGTCAATGATCAGGATTCGCATTCAGAAGTCCTCCAGTTGAATTTGTACATCTCTTTTCGGCTCGAAATCGGACTCGTATCCTAGACGTCGCAGTATCTCACTACGAACCTCGGTAGCTGAGTCGGTGATTTCCACACCCTCGATGTCGAACTCAGCGTCTTCGTCTGGGTCGTAATAGAGGACCACGTCGTAGCGCTCAGTCTTCTTCCGGAGTTGATCCGCAATACCTCCGGGATCAAGGGAGACGCTCCGTGGACTACTTTGCCACCACTCGTCAACCCCGTTAGCATCGACGACGCCGATTTCCGCAACGGGGACGTCATGGATCTCTTTCCAGAATTCTTCGTATTCATCGGATAGATATCCCTCTACAGAGTCCCGATTGAAGAACGAGCTATCCGCACCGACGACGACGAGCATCTTTGGCAGATCGCGTTTGAATTGTTGGTAGAAGCGATAGGTGTTGTGGAACCCTCGCCGTCGATTTCGATTGTTCCCTCTAAAGACGGCGACCTCGATCCCGAGATTCTCGCATATCGGGCAATCACACCGGTCCCACGGCTGTGAACGGAGGGTTTTTCGATAATCCTCGAGGAGATCGGCATCGTCTATCGATCCCGACTCTGCGTAGTGCTCGAGGACCGTCCACACCTGCTTGAAAGTAGCTGCATCACCGGTACTGTCTTCCAACTCCTCGACGCGATCTGCGGTCTGGGGAAAATCCTTCGCGACCTCACGAGCGACGTCGATGAGGTCCACGTACTCTTCGAAGTTGATGGGGTCCTCGGCATGGTCTTCGCGAAGGAGTTTGACGATCCGCTTTCTCAGGTCGTCGCTGAAACTCGCCTGTAGTTCTCTTCCGTACTGAAAGTGCTCGCGGAATTCAGTGGTGAGCTCTCGGAGAAGGCGCGCGTCATATCTCTCGTTATGGCGGTGTTCCTCCAGATAGTCGACGAGCGCGTCCAGTACGAGGTCGGCTTCGATGTACCAGCCACGTACCCGCTTGGAGATAGACTCTCCATCGTCGAAGGCGCGGAGTGCGTGTAGCACCTCTTGCCCGAGCATCGACTTCCGTACAGCGACGTCGAGATCGTCGCCGGGAGACGCGTATCGAACGCGGATCGCGTCGAATCGTTCGTCAGAGGTCAGATGATAGTTGTTCCCGCCAGTCCACGCTGCACGGAGCATGCTCGCGCTATCGATGGACGACATCCCTGTCCGACCGATCGTCTCGAAGCCATCTGTCTTCGCGAAGCCGAAGACGTGTGTGTCGACACGTGTCCCGTGTTCGGACTGGTAATCGGCTATCCGATGGCCTACCTCGGTCACGATCTCCTCGACCTGTTTGAGTTGGCTTCCGGCGACGCCCCCAATTCCGACGTACTGGTAGCCCATGTCGAGGACTTCGTCGAGTGCCTCCCCGTAGGTAGTCGGATTCCATCCCTGAAAGGCAGCCATGAGACGGAACGACCAGTTTCTCTCATCGTAGAGGTCACGAATCTCGGCCGCGTTCTCTAGCGTCATTTCATAACGGACCTGCTTGTCGTCCTCCCGGTAGACTGCGCGAGGGTCGTGATCCATGCGCTGGAGTATCTCCTGAACGCTCCCTTCGAAATCGTGGTGGGAGAATGATTCGATAGAAGAAACGTCATAGATAGACTCGTCGTATCGTTCGACAAGATCGGGCCACTCTGCGGGCCACTCATCGACCATGATATCGACCTGCTCAGTGAGCTCTTCCGGGAGATCGTCTTCGGAAAATTCGGGATGGAGGGCATGCTCATCAAGATAGAGACGTCCTTTCTCCTTTCCGGAGCCAAGCACGAGATGGTCGATCGTGACTCCCACAGTCACGTCAAGTGCCTCGTAGAAATCCAGCATATCGTCGTTCCCGTACCGAGGGAATGGGAGTGATTTGTACCCCCATGCTCCACAGTCGCTGATCGTCGGGAGCCAATCTGGGATGGTAAGCTGCGGGTCGTCGTAGACGCCGAGCTTGGTCACTCGATCGTACTTGCGCTGGCTGTCTTCTACCTGCTCGCGAGAAATAAGTACGCCGTCAATCGGTGTCGTTTCGTAGTCGAAAATGTCCCAGATGAAGTGACGCTCCCGCTCTTGCTTGTCCAGATTAGAGAGTTCATCGTGGACGAAATCGTAGCGGGCATCGACCGCGTCCTCCCACTCGGGGACGTAGAACTTCACAGAGTTAGTTCACCAGCGCTGGGTTACGCCTATTCCTATTTCAATCCATCTTATTGCCAGTCATAATAATATGCCAAGAGGGATCGTGCTTCGTGGCCCGCAAACCGGTAGGGTCGATTTCTCAGAGAACACCATGCCTCGGTAAAAGAAATAGGGAGTTCACAGACCGGACAGTAGTTGAACTGACTGGTGCTCGTCAAGAACAGTTTGCGAGATACAGAGCGTGTATCGGTCAGCGGAACTCGGTCAGCAGATACTTGAACAAATCGGTCAGTATAGGGAACCAGTAACCGGTCCCATGTTCTCCAAGCAGCAGCCGACCCGCGATGGATAGTTATCTGTCAGGACGGCTATTCTGGCTCGTTCAATTATTTCCGCTCCCGAGACAATGCACCAAGATATGGTTGATACCCCGACTTCGTCCCAAAACGGAGCTAATACGACAGTTCGGCATCGGTGTCTCAACGGTCATAGCTGTCAGGGGAGACTGTGAACGTGACCGCTACGAGAGGCTCAAACGATTAACCAACATTTCCCGGTCAGTCACCGCTTCTGACTGTATTAGTAGCGCACCCCTCTTCGGAAAAGTCGGCCACCGAGGCACATAGATAATTATACTGATGTAATAGATTGTTTTATTTATGATTTAGCAACCAGCCTTCTGAAAAATTTGATATTCAATATGTTTTTAAAGTAAAATGTATTGACGTTCGACGCATTTATATAATAATAGCAATTTGAGCACGCAGTGTGAGTTTGTTTTCTTGGCTTGATGAGACGCTAAAACGCATTTTCCGGTCAACGCCTAGTGATGGGCCATCTACTGGTCGTGATAACTCCATTCAGGAGTCCAACCGCTCTCAGAGTGGGGAAACCACAGACACAGATCCGGATCCCAGTGCTGTCGCGGCAGATGATGAGGCTTGGCCGACGGATGATACAACGCCAGAAGTCCCGTCAAATGAAACTCAGGCGGGAGAGCAGCCAAAACAAGACCCGTCACTTGCCCCTCAAGAGGGAGTCGAGTGGTCTAGTCACGGTATGGAGAATGCGCCGTCCCGGTATGTTGCAATCTGGAAAGAGGCCAAACAAACAGCGGTTGAAAGCAATACAACATATTCGATTGATGAATATCACCCTGCTAAAATTAGCGCCGGGAACTGGGTTTCAGCTCTTGAGGACCTTGAGACGATTATTAAGCAGGAAAATTCGGGGGAGACTGATATGTTACGGACGGAACAGGAATCGTCAACGGAATCTCCTAAGCCACGGAGCTGCCACAACCAGCAGGATAAAGCGGATCCGGACTCCTCTCACTCTTCATCCGATGATGAACCCAGAGTCCCAATTGAATATCAACAGCTGTGGAGTAAGACCAATCGGCTGCTGAATGATTTAGACTATGACGAATCCCTTGCCAATTTCCACCCTGATAGCGTTTCGCCCGGACAATGGGACACGGCATATGAGCGGCTTGAAGCTCGTTACGACGCGCTCCGAGATAAGAAGGTGGAGTCACTCAACCCCGGCAGCGCTCAGCATCAAACCACTCAGACAAATCAAAACATGTTCCAGTCGCGTCTTGAGATGGTCATTGATGCCGACAACAGTGACTTGTCACCTGCTGGCATCTGTGAGGACCATCAGCAACTAACCAACTGGTTAGAAATCTGGGCACGATGGGAGGGGCTTCGACGCCTTGCCGAAATTGAGCGGGTGGCTGCTCCCGTCTCGAACAGTACTGGGGTCGGCGACCAGTTAGCGGACAGTCTTCACTTGGCAGGGTATGAGACGCTGGGTGAGATTCGAAACGCTTCAGTTGCGGACCTGCAGGAGGTGGATGGCATCGGGGAGCAGCGAGCACAAACGCTGTATGAGGCGGCTTCAACTCGCCCTGTCGGCAACATTCAGGGCGTGGGAAAGATACTGGAACAGGAATTATTGAATGCAGGCATCCGGACAGCGCTCGATCTCACTGCTGTCTCTCAGGACACGCTCACCGCTATCGATGGTATCGGCGAGCAGCGCGGCCTGCAACTTCAAGGACGTGCAGCAGCGTGGCTCCCGCCTCAATGTGACCCGCCATCCGAATTGTATGATCCATACCAGCCACCGTATCAGTCCCTTTCCAATGCGACCGAGAATGTTGACCAGCTTGAACGAGTGTTATATCGGTATAGCGAGGTTGAGCCGTTGTTGAGTCAACTCAGAGACTCTTCACTCACTGTTCCTGATGATGTCGATCTCGGTGACATCCTTCTTGAGAAGTTAGTACTAAACCCGCCGTCGGCACCCGAAGACACAATTGACACCGGCGAGTCGACGTGGCACGACGTTGTTCAAACCCTCGCCACCGTAGTCGCCGATCAAGACGAGAGACCAGACTATCCCTCATCAGTCCGAACTCAGTTTGATCTCACACCTGTCCAGACTCCGGATATTAACTTCGTCGATATTTGGTCAGTAGACACGCCAGCAGTAGCCCTTGAGCAACTTATGGAATTGAAACAGAAAACCAAGCAGGTTCGCGAATTCATCGAGACCGCGCGTGGGGCTGTTGAAACACATGCGCAGATTCAGGCGAGTTCATCTGCGGCAGCGTCACGTCTCGAAGCTGCCCTCACTCAGCATGTGACAAGGCTACAGGCAGCGATCGGCAGTGACTCTTTTGTCGAGACGCGAGACTATGTTACTACCTATTCTGAGGTCTGTGCGTCTACCATTTCGTTAGCTGAACGCTATCCGAGCTACCCGTTTGAATCCATTCTTCGCTCGCTTAGTGGGACAGACCAATCCGATTCGATTCCAGAGGCAACGCTTCAGGATTTTCAAACGATTCTCCAGACAGCCGACGAGGCACTTGCCTTTATGAACTCAGTCGACTATAACCATCCCGCAGTCGATCAGGATTCGTGGGAAGAAAGTCTCAGGCTTTCACTTACTGAAGAGTACCCTCAGGCCATCCAGCCAGTTACGAATCAGCTCTCGAGACTCGATGACGGGGTCTGGGATAGCGATGACCTCGCTGCCTATGAGTGGCAATCGTTCGAGCGGCTTGTGGGACACCTCTATCGTGATGAAGGGTATGAGACGACGGTCACACAATCTACGAATGATTTGGGCGTCGATATCTGGGTAAAAAAGGCGGACCGACGCCTCGCGATCCAAGTGAAACACTATCAGGCGGGCCAGTCTGTCGGACGCAAAACGCTGCAGCAATTGGTGAGTACGCTGGCGGCAGGCGACGCCAATGAGGCAATTGTCGTCACAAGCGGGGAATTCGCCGATACCGCACAGCGGTATGCCGATGATTTCGGTGATGAGCTCTCACTGGTGGGTGCGTCGGAACTCATCAGACGCCTCAGTGAATCAAGTATCCCGCCGAAACCCGGCTAAGAGGACAGTAGCAGGGACCAGAGGTAGCATCAAGCAGGGTCTGGTTCATGTGAATTCTGAACTTCCAACCCCTTATTGATAGTCACCCCTTACCCACCCCGTTAGGTACGGAGCGTAGCATGCCACAAAAATATTCTCGACCCTGCCAAGTTCGGCGACACAGTCTACTACTCACGCTGACGTTCACCGTGTTCGGCTTCGGCGACTTTGTGCCGGTAAGGTTCGGATGGGTGCTGACGACCGTCGAAATGGGTCTCAGGGCGGTGCTGCTCGTCCTCCTCGTGTTTATTCTTGGCCGCCGGGCCGGCCGCTGAACGTGGCCTCTCGGTCGTCGCTTCCCGCTCGGCGCCCGTCGCACTCCCCGTCGACATCCACAGGCTACTAGAAGCAGTCCCGGTAGCACGAAACACGGGATTTCGGCGTCGCCGTCTCAACAGTCGCAGTGTTTGGAGGGATAAATACGCGCTGTGTATCTTGCACGTACCAGAGTGATCTACCTGAGACCTGTCAGAAGCTGCGTGTGAGATACAGAGGTTACAGTCTGAATAGGAAGTAAAATATTTGGATACCAGATTATGCTCCATCAAGATGGGAGAGATGTTCAATAATATCTTGTTGTGTGCGACGGATTTCATCAAATCGATCTATCACCGTCTCAATGCTCACTTCGCTATCCTTACAAAGTTCGTCGCTTGTCTTGTCAAGGAGTTCTTTCTGTTTCTCGAGCGCAACTTGCGCGCGCTCAGCTTCATTAAGCGATGGAGGAGACAATCTAAATGTTGACCCAGCTCTATTCATATGTTCGGCTATGATTAGGCGTAGCAACTGCCTCTTATTTTCAGCTATTGGGTTTTGTTTTACCAATTCTTCTAATATTCGATCTTGCTCAGCTAAGACTTGGAAATGAAGTTCCGTGGTTTCCGGAGGATGCACAAGGCATCTCAATTATCTGTATTGAAATAATCTTCTAAAATTCCTTACCACTGTACTCTCGCACTGTGCTGACCGAATCAGACGACACAGGTTCACGGGTTAGGAAGTGCTGTACACGCGCTGTGTATTCAGCACGACCGGCGAAACCTATCTCCTGTTGAGGATTTCAGCAGAGCCAATTCAGATTATTAGTCGATTTTTTTGGCACATGGCAGCGACCTGTGCGAACAATATTGGCAGTGTTCTCCATCGGTGAAATTCCCGAAATTACTTCCTTCTGCTATCTCCAGCAGATCCGCAAGTTCGTGTTTGAATGACGCTCGTTCCTTTGACGTGAGTGTCCGAGTTTCGACAGCAGGCCCAACTTCGCCGACGTATGCGTATCCTGCTTCATCGACAGGCCGGTCGAAAATCTCCTCACAGGCGAGTAAGTAGAGTGACAGCTGGTTGTTCTCCTCAAGATCGCGCTTCTTTGTCGTAGCCTTATAATCAATAACGACGAGCGACCCGTCCGGTCTCTCGTAGATTACGTCGATGAGGCCGGTAACATCGTTTCCTGCCACCTTTATAGAGAATTCGCGCTCGGCGGCGATGACGTTCCAATTCGCCGCCGGTGTCTCGAAGAAACGGTCGATACAGGTCTTTACTTCGTCCGTTACATATTCTAGCCCCTGTTTCTGAGCGAGTTTATCACACAGGTCGTACCACTCGTCTATCGTGTCGTAACCTCGATTCGCCGCGTACTCAGCGATCTCGTGGAAGAGCACTCCGCGCTCCCGGACTGACCCCGAACCCCTCGAATCCTTGCCGCCGTGATCGCCGTCAAACCAACTACGGCGGTCATCGAATGCACGAACGACGTAGTCGAGGTAATGCTGTCGGGTACACGTCTCGACGCTCTCGAGCGAGGTATAGCTGTGTTGTCGCTTGACGCGTTTTGTCTGGCGAACGTCGAGTGAGGACACGCGGATCCCGACGTCAACCGGATCGTATTCTGTGAGATCACCCTGTACGACTCGTCTCGCGAGATCCAGCACGTGACGACGAACCTCGGCTTGTCGTTTGCTACCTTCGGAGGTATTGATCATCACGTTTCCGTAGGGGTTTGGGAGTTCGAGAACCCGTTCCGACCAGTCCTCGGCAGTGTCCGGTAACGAGTCAAGCACGTCGTTCCAGATTGGGAATTCGACGCGTCCGATCGCATACGGGAGCGAATCTGGAAGGATTGTCTGATATGCGTCCACTGGAACTTCTGTGTCGTCTTCTCCAGTCTCCTCTTCGTTTCCGAAGAGGACCAACTGGTCCTCCGCTCGAGTGACTGCGACGTGGAACACCCGGCGGCTCTCTTGTAAATCCCGAGCGAGCAGGTCACGGTTCAGCGGTGATTCATCACTGTTCGCGTACGAGGCGAGGGCATCGAAGGACTGACGATCCCGATTCGGTTCCCAGTCTCTGGCGGAGAGGCTCGGGATCATGACAACCGGAAAATCGAGTCCCTTGCTCTTGTGGACAGTCATGATATTGACCGCGCCCGACGCTTTCTCTGACTGATCGGTTGGTGATTCCAGTCCCTCGTCGGCAGCGACATATCGTTGTACGTCGTCGACGAACTCAGTCGTGAGTATCGGTTGGACTCCCCCCTCGGCAACGGCGTCGATCGCTCGGTCGATCGCCCCCAAATTTCGCCTCTCCTGTTCGGAGAGGTACCACTGGATGTCCGTCGTTTCCTTGAGTTCAGTATAGAGCCTGCTGACAGTGTGAGTATCTTTCTTATTCCAGAGCTCCACGAGGTGGTTCCGGGCGGTCCTTACCCGGGTAGGCTCGAAGAACTCCTCGTCCGGCAGATCAACGAGCGCTTCAGCGAGCGGTAGATCCGACGAATTGAGCGTTCGAAGGTCGCGGTCATGAATTCGATATCGCATGGTGAGCACCCGATTGAGGCTCACCTCACTGCTGGGCTCCGCGAGCGCACGGAGATACGCGAGGATCGTGCCGGCACCGATCCCGATCTCCGGGCCGGAGTCAGGGAATTCGTAAGGAATTCCAGCATCACGCAGACGGTCGGTGACCGCGTCGGCGTGGCGCTTCTTTCGAACGAGGATAGCAACGTCACCGAAGTCGTACTCCTCGTCGGACAGTTCTGAACTGGTGCTCGTCAGATCGAGTAGGACTCGTGTGAGCCGGCTCGCCTGCTCCTCCTCATCCTCGAACCCGGAAACAGTCGCAACGCCGTCAGTCGCCTCGCGCTTCTCTTCAACCGCTTCCAACTGCTTGTCGCTACCGCGTCCCTCCAAACGTTCGATCGCGTCGTTTGCGAGATCGAGGATGGGTTGTTTCGACCTGAAGTTCTCTTCAAGCGATTCGTCGGTCAGGCCCGGAAACGTATTACTGAGTCTTTGACCGATGTTCTCGATGTTCGCTCCACGCCACTCGTAGATGGCCTGATCGTCGTCCCCAACGACGAACAGATTCCCACCGTCGGAGAGCTGTTCCACGAGTTCGAACTGGATGGCGTCGGTGTCCTGAAACTCGTCGCAGAACACGTAGTCCCACTGTCCGGAGATGTCGTCATGATGTGTCGGATCGGACAGGAGTTCGAGAGTCTCGAGTACGAGATCGTCGAAATCCAGTAATGCTTCTTCTCGGAGACGCTGCTCGTACACCTCGTATCCCTGTGTCAGGTCGTATGCCTCCCGTGCGAGGTCGACAAACGAGGAGAGCTCATCTGTTAGAGAGAACCCGACTTCAGGCACACCAGTCGGCGCTGATCCGTATGTTCCGAACAGGTATCCGGGGAGTTTGAATGCTGAACTGAGCTCTCCGTCGACGATCCGGTCCTCGTTGTCCACGAGGTACACTTGTAGGCGCTCGACGACGTCGACGTATATTGTGAGGAACTCGCGAACGTTCGCCTCAACAGGGGACTTACCAACCCCATCACGATGACGGATAAGTTCCCGCTTGAAACGCTCCAAGCCCTGATGTAACGTCGAGAGACGCTCCGGGGTGATCTTTCGCCAGTTGTATCGAAGGTGGTCAGTAGCGATATCTTTGATGCGTTTGACGATCCTGTGAAGATCGGACAACCTGTTAGCATCCCCAAGATAGGATCGCAGTTCTGCGGGAGACGTTCCGTCGCTTTTCATCGAACTGATGAAGTTTGTCAACTTGGTCTCTGCACCCGACCCGTACGACTCCTCGTCGTAGACCTCAGGCGAAATGAACTGATAGTCGACCTCGTCCAGCACCTCCAGTACGAGTTCGAACTTATCAGCCTCTGCGGCGACCTCCATTTCCGGGTCTAACCCGGTGTGGTAGGCGTATTCAGTCAGTAACCGATGACAGACCGAATGGTAAGTATACGCGTCGATGTCGTATCCTCTCGCCCCGATCTTCTCGCCTAGTTTGGTCTGCATCGAATCGGCGGCTTTGTTGGTAAAAGTAAGTGCGAGAATTCGATCGGGGTCGACATCTTGTTCGTCGATGAGTCGCTCAATCTTTCTCACCATCGTGAACGTCTTTCCGGTGCCAGCACCGGCCAGTACTCGCATCGGGTACTCGTCCGAATCGATGATATCCTGCTGTGCGTCCGAGGGGGAGATCGTTTCGTCAACTTGCCCGCTGTCAGTCATTCTATCTTCACCTCCTCTCCGAGGTAGTCCGGACACATTTCCATGTAGGGACAATCGTCGCAGGTGCTACGATAGATATCCGACCACGGATCTGGCTCGAAGTCCCACGTGAGGATACCTTGGTACGCCTCCCGGATCAGTTGCCAGATCGTTCCGTGGTTGTCCATACACAGATTCGTCACATCGCGCCCACTTCCGGAGACATCAGGTACGATCCCTTCATCCGTGGAAACTGGCTCGTGATCGTGGAGAATCCCATAGTAGACAAACGACACGTCCATTCCTTCCTCAAAGAGATCTGTCTCCCTGATCACTTCTAGATACACTGCCGCCTGAATCGCACTTTTGACGAGTTTCGGCCGATAGGAGTCACCTTCGAGGTGCTCTTTCAGTTTCCCTACCGTCCGACTCGTGATGATGTTACTAAGAGTACCCTTATAGTCGACCAACGACAGTCCATCATCCGTTTGAACGACGTTGTCTATCCTTCCGTTGACCTTCGTCCGCTTGTACTCAGTTTCGACCGTGACTTCGGTCGCGACGGAGTTGCGAGCGTGTTTGACTCCCGGTCCGTTTTCGAAGTATGAATCAATGCCTGTCCGCGTCAGTTTCCGATCGTACTCGTAGTGAGAGAGAGTTTTATAATCGTCCGGAGAGCACTCACGAGACCATAGATCCTCGAAATACCTGCGGGCATATTCAATAATATCAGCCTCATCCTCTGTGTCGCCCGTTTCGTTACAAACGGCAGCGATCGTTTCGTGATACACGATACCGCGGTTTTTGTACTGTTCTCCGTCCGGCGGAGGTTCGATCCGCTGATCGTACTGGTATTCGTACCGTCGCGGACATTCGACGTACGTGGCAAGTCTGGAAGGAGACACAGTTTGGTCGGTGTTACTCACGACGAACCACCCCGTCGGCAAAGTCCGCTCGAGCGGCGATCGCAGCCGCGATCTCGTCACCACGCTCACTTTCGGCGAGTAACCGCTGGATCGCGCCGAAATTCCGTTCAATCTCTGTAAGGTCGATCGGGTCGTCGGCTGTGGGAGCACGACGGATCTCGTCGAGTGTTCTGTCAATACTGTCGAGCGTATGATCCACTGCCCGACTTTCCGTTCGAATGTCCCCTTCCGTGACTTCGGAGATCTGTGGGAACGTCTCGAGAAGGTCGACCAAGAATCGAGATGGACGACGATACTTCCCGGGATCAGAACGTCTCTCACGATACGTAGTAAAGTAGAGACGACTGTCAGCCGCACGTGTAGCGACGGCCATTAACCGTCTGCTATAATGGCTGTAATACGCACGAAACGGTCGCGTGTCGACGGTTTTCGCCGTCTCGAACGTCTCTTTCACTTCACCGGCTGTCGGTGCCGAGACCATGGGATACTCCGGGATCCTTTCCAAGTGAGCCCGCGGAAACAGTCGATTCACTCGAGGATCGGATGGATACTCTTGATCGACTGCGTTCACGACGAACACAGTATTCCACTGCCCTGTTTTGACCCGCTGTACGGCGTCAACGAGAATTCCTCCCTCCACAGAATCAATATCGTCACCGTAGGCGTCCGGTGCAGCGTGCTCGAAGGAAAATTCAAGAAGGTCTTTAAATTGCTCCCACGTCGCGTCGATCAACTGAGACCGGTCTGCAAACTCCGCAAGCTCAATAATATCGTTCACGTGGGAGAATTGTGCTCGGGCGTCGATCTCTGATTCATTCTCTGCGATACGCCGCTTCAATTCGGTGAGACGGATCCACTTCCAGAGTTCTTCTACGAGGGAATCCGCCGAATCAATCTCGTCAACGGGTGGGTCATCACCGACTCGCGCACTGAGAAGCCCGTACGCATCATCGTCAACCGTATCAGGCTCTGCCATCACTCGAGCGACGGTGTAGAGTTCCCGCACGGAGGGATCATCTCCGAGCCCGCGGACTGTCGTTGATGTAGTCGGAATGCCTCTGCTGTTGAGTGCCTCGATGACACCTCGTATCGGCGATCGGTTGTCCTTAAGAACGATGGCGACGTCGTCGTAGCGAAGCGCTTCCTCTTCACGAAGCCGTTCGACTTCTTCAACGACTGCTCGCATTTGTTCGTCGAACGTGGTGGCGTTCAGCACGGAAACGCGATCGTCTTCATTCGTGAGGTTGACAGTCCGGCCCATCGCGAGACGCGCGGCGACTGCGTCAACCAACGATCCGCTGTCCGTCTCGGAATGTTCGACTGTTTCGACGTCGTCGCCGAGTTCGCTTGCTTGAATTTCTCCGGTCTCGTTCCGCGTTCGCTGAACGGCACTCTGTTCGACCGCAACCCACTGTGTCAGTACCTGCTCGGTGAATTCTCTAACATACGCACGCTCGGCGGTAGTGTAATCCTCTGCCTCGAGAACGATGACTGCGGAAGGAGGAGTCATCTCGACTTCGGCGTTCTCTACGGCTTCTCTCGCCGCGTGAACCACTCTCGCGTGTTCGAGGTAACCAGCTCCGCTGAGTTGCTCTTGGAACGCCGTATGTACCTCAGTTAACTCATTAAGAACGTCATCGGACGTGATCGGCGACCCCTGCCATGATGCGACTATCGAGAACTGCTCAACGTCCCGAGGAAATGAATCGTGTTCGGAGGCATTCTTCAGATACGGTACATCCCACTCCCAACCATCCAGAAACTGTTCGAAGAGGAAACTCCGTTCGTACGAGGAAAGTCGATAAGGTGGGTCATTCAATCGATCGATTGTACGATGGGCGTGACGCACGAGAGACTCTACGCGTGGTTGTTCGACGATGTCGGCTTCACGCCGGAGTTTATCTCGAACAGCCTCGGAACCACCACCAAATCGCTTGAGAACGAGCACGTCATGTACTCCGTATTCATCAACGAGATCCGCGTATAGGGAGGCGATCTCGTTGGGGAGCGTTCCCCCGATAAAATCCACTCGATGGAGAGCGTCTCTGTCGAGGGAAGCGCTGGCAGCCATAACCAGTTGACTGAACGACTATTGTATAAGGGTTGTGTCGCCGTCTGCGATTTGTCATCCTGAGAGTCAATACATTTATGTGACTTATCCACCGGTGTTCAAAGAGTGTCAAAAGGGATCGAATCTCTAACCGGTTCACAGTTCACCACGTTTGTGGTCATGGTGGACAACTGCGTTGGAGAACATGTATACGAGAACCGCGCACAACTTCGGAGCATCCCGTATCTGAAGGAGTTCGGGTTCGATCGCGTAATCCACGATGATCTCTGGGACAATGACTTCCGATTGGTCGATTACGAACTCTTGAACCCTGACGATATCGACGCGGAGACTGCTGAGTTCCCGCTCATTCACGTGACTAATCAGGAGAATCTCGTCGAAAAGGGAGAACAGCATCTCGTTAGGGGACTCCTCCGCGAACGTAGTCGTGAGGATCCGTACATCCTCGTGGTCGACACCGACTCCCCGTCGACACCTGCGTACACGTCGCGGAAGTCAGTTCGTGATGAATTCGTCCCCAACACCGTCACCCGGTTCGAACAGAGCGTCGAGGACTACATCGACGAGCATCTCAACTCTACGCTCCCAACGGCCGATACGCGGAACCTCTATTACCACCGTATATCGCATCACCACAACGAGGTCGGTGCGCCGGCGGATTCCTTCCTCGACCTCTTCGACTACGACAAGGCCCCTCCGAACAGCCCCGCGTGGGAACCGTTATACTATTTCGTTAACCACGACCTAGAACAGATACTAGAGAAGTACACTGAGCGGATCCGAGAGGCACTCAGGTCATGGACCGAGCGCGGCGACGTCATGAAGATAGCGAACAACATGGACTCTATGCTCACCCGCTGTCAGTTCAGCGAGGAACAGCTCGACGAACAGCGAGGTCGCAACGCAGGGCTATACCCTAATGTCTGAACTAAGCCGTGCAACCGATACCCCGGACAAGATACTCACGGGGTATGGAACAGTCCGTAGTGCTGAATTGAAAGTGATCGACGAGTTCCTCGTTGAGGATATTTCTCTCTCCGGGGTGACCAAACGGTTCGGAAGGCCGAGCTCCAGTTCGACTAGTGGTTACGAATCCAGCCACATCGAGGACTGTATCAAGTTCATGCACTCGCTCGATCTCATCGATCGGAGTGCACAGGATGTCGTCAAACCACTCAACCGGGACGTCTACCCTGAACTCTCTTTCGAGGCGCGCTTACTCCATCATATTCGTTCACAGCACGGTGACGAGTACCAACTCGCAGAGATCCACGATCTGCTCATGAAGCACACGTCGACGGAGAAGGAGCACGGCTTCCGACGCGTCGATGAGGAGGCTCTCGTAGAATTACTCAAAAAAGAGAGCAAGTTCGACATCCAGTGGCGCACGGAAAAGACGTCGATGTGGGCGAACCTACTCGACCCAATCGGAGCGATCTCATATTCCACTGAGCATGACGAGATTGTAACATCTCCTACACGTGCACTCCTTCACGAACTGCTTACGTACCATCAAAAGCATGGAGACGACTCCGAAGGAATTCTTCAGGCGCTCGAGTGGATTCATGAGGAGTTCGTTCCAGTATTTCACGACTTGAGCGGCGCACCCCGTCTCCACGTCGCAGTCGCAGATACGCTTGATAATATGACAGATGACAGAACACTCGATTTCGTAGGTATGACTGATGTGACACAGACCGTCCGGCTTCCGTATCGAATCGATGACACCGAAGAGCCCGCACGCTACAAGATCGGCGATGCACCGGATCGCCCAGCGTACTGGTATCCACTTGATCGGAGCGAACGGAGGCTCGAACAATGACTGAGATGAGCATGAACTGGGATCCGGAGGTCGTAGAGAAGTTCATCAAGCCAGAGTCCCAGCAGAAGGAGCCTGAAGTCTTTAGAGAGACACACGTTCCGATTTCCAAGATCAGAGCTGAGATTCTTCGCCCGCACGATAGTGGCTCAAAGTTCGTATCCGAAGACGACTTTCGTGATGCCGTTCTCAAGTCCGAACTCAAAGACGACAACCGGATTTTCATCGTCAAAGGCGAGGTCGGTTCAGGTAAAAGTCACCTTTGCCAGTGGCTCGAATACGAGATCAATGGATACGGAGATGCCTCTGGACAAAGCGACTCTCACGTTGCGATCCATATCTCACGAAGTAATACGAAACTCGACGAAATCCTCGAGATACTACACGAGCCGATCGACAAGGAATACGAAGAAGTCGGATCTATCGGCGATCTGGATCCCGAGGACGTCGCCGACTTCATCGTACAAGGGTTGTTGACATTCTATAAGAACCGAGGGCAACTCAAAGGGTTCGAACTCGAAAAATTCCTAGAGGATTTCGACTCAAAGACGTCGTTCCGTGACATACTTGTCGATAACTTAACCAACTACCAAAAAGCAGTTGAACAGGAAGGAAAGGAGCAGGCAATCGACCTGTTCACCCGTGAAGACTACAGTGACATCTGTTTCAGTGTCTTCGCTGACACTCAGTACCAGACAGATACATACCCGGCACTCCGTCGAGCAGTTCACAATCTGTTGACGAACAATCTCGGTATCGAGAATTTCAAAGGTCAACTTGAGGAACTCTCGGACGCATACGTTGAGGCGGGTAAACGACCGGTTCTCATCTGTGAGGACCTGACCACATTCAACGTCCTCAAAGACGACCTCCTCGACCACATCTTTGATCTGTCGAGTAGTCACTTCGATATCGTTCTCGGATGGACCTCCGGATGGGAACGAGAGAATATCGATGACGCCCTCTCGACCAGTGACGACTCCTTGTCGTACATGAAACAGCGCTCGCAGGGATACCTCAGCATGACCGACGATCAGGGTCGTGCGTACTTCCTTGAAGACAAATCCGCGAGTTTGCTGCTCGTCGAAAAATATCTGGAGGCGATAAAGAAACACTCTGAGACGAGCACGAGCATACCTGAGGACGGATTCGACAATATATATCCGTTCAACGAGGCGTTTGTCCACTACGTCTATCAAAACCTCGTTCAGGACGGCAATCGACAGCAGACGCCGCGGGTGCTCCTCGTACACGTTATTGCGGACTGTCTCACATCGACGATCCCGCCGTTCAAAAAGGTGGAAACAAACGCGTTCGTCGAATCTCGTCCATCCGTGGTATCGCTGGAAGAGACAGAGAGCTGCCAACGACTGACGAAATGGTACGGTAAACGAGATCCGGATAGCGAGAAGCTCTGGGTCCCCGAGTCAGTCTTCAACACGTTTGACATCGAGTTCGAAACCGGATACGCTGAAGACGGCATCGTCTATTTCGATCTCGATAGGATCCTCAGTGGGGCAGACCTCCTCACAGTCCCGGTCGATGGAGAAACAGATCTGGAAGATGACCAAACTACTGAGGGGGATGATTCTGATTCCCCAGACGACGAATCAGAGGAAGATGAAACGGATTCTGGGGATTCGACCGAAGAGGAAGATTCAGATGATACTTCAGGTAATGATGACAGGGCTGATGACCCTACGAGACCTCACATCCCGACAGAGAAATCCACACAGTTTCAGAAGTGGATAAAGCACGGAAGCGACTATCCGAGTTCGAACACGCTCCGGGATGGAGTGCGGATGGCGTTGAATCGATGGTACGAACCGACGCGCCTAGCGAATGAAAACTCAACGGCGCAGTCAACCAACGGGATCTACTTTGCCCGGGGGAGCGACGTTCCAGTCGAAATCAAAGGGCCGGATCAACCCTCGGAGCGAAGCTACACTATAGAGCACGGCGTGGAGAATTACGAACTCTACTCAAAGTTGCTGTACGCCGGCGTACACGAGGACTTTGACGAGGAGACTAATATCGACGAGATCCGGGGATGGGTCGACGATAGAGTCATCAAATACCGGCGCGACATGCGGACGGAAATCGAGACTCATCTCCCTGAGGGCATGTCCGTGGAGGAGTTTACCGTTCTCTCGAAGTTCCTCCTCATGAACACCGGACAAGGGGTTTCAGAGGTCGAGCGAGATATCCTCTTCGAGGAATATACGAAACAGAGTTCTTCCCCACTTCACAGGGACTCGGATATCGACATCGACCTTCCGATGGGTATGTTGGACGCGTTCAACGTTGTTACGCGGAACAGTTCGGATATTGGCGGTCTAGTCGAGGGATTCTTCCTCCTGAAAAAGAACGTCGTCGACCACGAACGGTTGGATTCTGCCGTTAAAGGAGTCAACGACAACCTCGACGAGTATATCGAGGGAATGGCATACGTGAGCGTTGACGACCTCCCACAGGCGTACAAGATCGGAACGACTCGGAACAACGCGACTACCGTAGTGAAAGACCTGATCACGGCCGTTTCAGATTTCGCGAACGAACTCCTCAAACTCAAACAAAACACGTCATTCGATCCCATCGAAGAGGAAATTCAAACGTATGCAGAGGTGTTCAAACCGACACATAACAAACAGAAACTCCTCGAGATATATGAGAAACTTGATGAAAGTCTCACGCCGCTCGAAGTGACCAGAGAGGGTCGGTGGAAATCGATCGGTGATTTACTCCGTGAAGGGGATACGACACTCCATCTCGATGACTTCGGTGATGCCCTCAAAAAATATCAGTCGATAGAGGCGGACAGTCCAGTGGAGATCATGTCTGTCCTCCACGGCTACCAGCAGGCGAAAGAGCAACAGAAGGCGTGGAAAGTCTATGACGTCCTTCTCGACATGATTAGAGAACTCGAGGGGGCTGGTGGTGCCGAGAAGACTGACTTTGAGGAACTGGTCCGAGAGTCAGACGAGTTCACCTCGTTTAGTAAGAAACGTGATCAAGTTCTCGAACTCCTCGGAGGTACCCGATAATGCAATCATCTCAAATTCACGGCTCGTTAGAAGACGAAGCAGAACGTCTACACGAGAAGGCAGAGAGAGCGGGCAGAGCACAGAACGTCGAGCAGCGCGTTTCGATAGCGAAGAAGGATATCCGCCGGGTAACCAGCGCACTCGCCGATCTAAACCAGTCGATCCGAGATCTACATTTTTATACTGGCATTCTGACCGAAGTGTTCGATCAGCCACAACCGGCTCAGGTGGATGACGCTACTGGTAGAGCACTTGGAGTCGTAGACATCACCGACGAAGAGCTTCTTGAGGAAGCAGACGAGGGCCGGTTGATGAGTATTAAGGACGATATCGATCAGGCAGAAGACGCAATCAACGATGCGAAAGCAACCGTACAGGAGGAGATTGACGGTCACGTTGAGAGGTGGCAAGACGACATCAACTCCGCCCGGGAATTGGACCGGATCATCAGTGGTGGGAACTCCGAGTTCTCACAAGTCCTCTACAACATGGACAACTTCCTCACCAGCGATATCGATAATCCGACGAACAATCCTTCGGGGCTCGCAAGCAGGTGGGAACGACTGAAAGCCTCGTGGGATGAGGAAGGAGGCAAGCAAGGGTGGGAAGCGTTCAAATCAGAATACGATCTCAGCGACTCGACCGTGAGAAAACTCAGAAAATTCACCGAGCAGAAATCGGTGAATCTCTCGGAGTTCACGGTCGACAACCTCGAGGAGATCAAGCAGGTCAGTGATCTCGAGTCAGCGATCAAACTCCGCATCGACTCGTCATGAACGATCCCGCGAAGCGTGCGGAAGAGGTGCGAAATGCGTACACGAAACACCTGCTAGGTGATCTTGGCCCGGCCGCACGCGACGTCTACCACCGGATCCAGACTACCGATGCGGAGGAACAGTTCCTCGGATCACGCGGTCCGTATCTACAGGCACTAGACATCCCGAACTGGAGTGAGATGTCATGGGAGGAGTTCGCTTCCAGCGCTGGGATCCACTACCAGATACAGCATGCGTTCTCCGAACTCGGATTCACTCGGCTCTATGATTTTCAGGAGCGAAGTATTCGGACGGTTAAGGAAGGAGACAACGCCCTCATTACGGCGGCGACCGGCAGAGGAAAGACCGAAGCGTGGCTTATCCCTATTCTCGACTACATCCTGCGCGCACGAGAGGGAGAGATCGAAGGATGTGACCCCGAGAGCGTCAAAGCTCTGCTAATCTATCCCACGAAAGCCCTAGCACAGGACCAACTCAAGCGACTGATCGAGTATTTGTACAAGATCAACGCCGAACTACCAGCTCGGAAACGAATCAAAGTCGGAATCTATGACGGTGATACCCCGACGAACACGAGCGACAAAGGAGCGGAAGGTTATCTCCGTTCTTCGTTTAAATACTTCGAGTGTCCGGGGTACAACGATCAACTGGACAAGTGCCAAACCTGCGGGAAAGGTATCCGCGTCATCCCCGAATCCGGTCGGTTCGTCGCGAAACCGGAAAAGCCGATGTGTGAGGACGATGTTCCGCTTGAATTCATCCACCTAACAAAAAAAGACGTCCTACAGAAAGACGTCGACATCGTGTTAACAAACCCGGACACGATCAACCTGAAATCTCTCAACGTCAACGCGCCTGACGAGCATGACACGTTCATCTATGAGCCGGATTTCCTCGTATTCGACGAAGTACATACCTACACCGGTCTCTTCGGTAGCTACAGTTCATGGTTGGTCAAGCGACTTCGCGCACTTCGTGAACAGCGATTCGGTGAGGACGATCTGCAGGTAATCGCAAGCAGTGCGACGGTCGGTAATCACGAAGAGCTGTTCCGTAAAGTAAGCGGTGTTGAAGAAATATCGCACGTAGGAGAGAAGCCCCGAGAATTGACGTTCGATCCACCGACAGCGCCACCAGATTCCCTGCTGACGGAGGAGATATCCGAGGAGCAACTATTGAAGATGGCGCGCGACGAAACGGCGACACCGCGATCGCTTCAGTCCGGTCAGTTCGTTGTCGACGAGCACGATCAACTCGACAACAACGTTCTTGAGGATACCGTTGCGGACTTACTGTTCAATTTCCTTTCGCGAGAATCGCCCGACGACGACGTGCGTCGGATGATCCAGTACCTCCACTCGGAGTTGAATGACCAGCCACGGACGCGGACGGAGATCCTCGATAAACTGGAGTCCGAGTATTCTCTCTCAGAGGTTGAAAGTGAGCGATTACTTGCTAACTTCCGGACACTGGGTGAGTTCTCTGGTCTACTCGAAAACCGTAGCCACATGTTCTCGTGGCCGGTCGACGGATTCTACGGTTGTGCTACCTGTGACGCGGTGTATAGATCACCGCGCGACGAGTGTACAGAATGTGGTGGTGAATTCATCACCCGCTCGACGTACTGTAACCATGGTGACGAGGAGGCACTAATCGCATGGTACTGTCCCGAATGCGACCAACTTGACCCCTACATGCCAACGGAGCATGGTGGTGGTAACTGGGATAACGAACACTCATGTCAACGGTGTGGGGCCGCACGGAACGATGACGTCCCGACGACACGGGTTACTTTCTCGCCGTTGTTGGAGTGTACGGAGTGTGCCGCACGCCGTGAGCGCGCGCCGTCGACCGACTGTACAGCCTGCGGATCTCGTACGGTTAGAACCGGAGAATCAACCGTAACGTGCGTCAGTCCGTCATGCGAGCGAACGATCTCAGTCTCGTTTGAGTGTGATGACTGCGGAGGATCGGACTTCGAGATGGTTGCCTCTTCTCTACCAGTTGATTGCCACTCGTGTGGAGAGACGCACACCGACCTCGACTTGGGAAGCACTACCTGTTCGTGCGGTGCCGCCGTCACGAACACTCATGTTCTCCCGTGGGTCTGTAAGAAGGAAGGGTGTGAGCGTCGCTTCTACGAAAAGTCTCCACCATCGACGTGTGGATGTAACTCTCGCACGTTCGTCAGAAAAGGACTGTTCGAGGTGTTCGACAGGGTCGAGTGTAGCAACTGTGGGTTTGAGGGTCCTGCGGGTGCGATCTGCGAATGCGAGAGCCCCTCTCTCCAGTCGAGACGTGTTGAACCACAGGACTACCTCACGATTGACGCATCGGGTCAGCTTCGTAGTCCGACCGACTTCCGTTCGGCGGCACCCTGTTACCACTCAGGGACGAGTTACAGCGTCTCCGGTCGTGGGACGAGATATACGGAACTGACCCGCAGTCCGAACAATCTCGCGGTGACGACATCGCAGTATCCCCTGCGGAGCGTCGCCGACGATGAGGGGTTCGAATCGGCGAAAATGTTGTCATTCTCTGACTCTCATGGCGACATGAATCGGCTGGGTCGAGATTTCAACGATCCCGAGGAAGACACGTCGGTCGATCAACTTCTCGTCGACGGGGTGATCTCGAATCAAGGACCGGGTCAGGCGTGGGTCTCATTCGATACAGTCATTGAGACATCTAACGAGAAACTCGATCAAATAGAGGACGCCCTCTCTACCCTCCGCGATGTCAAAGAAGGAACCGTCAATCTCCGTCAACGGCTCAAGGGAAGGGCTCGGCGGCGGTGGGACGCTGACGATGCTTTCGAGGACCGGATGTTCCGGCGAGCGATACCACACACGTACGGCGGTCGCTTCCGTGAGCGGGAGCCGTCGCTCGTGCGAGACAGTATACTCGACATGCGGCTCAACCCTGAAATCGAACTGACTGGCGGTGAGCACGAAGTCATCCGTATACTGGCTGAAAAAGGAAACAACGTCAACGTCGACAAGATCCGCGAGGAGCTGAGTCGTGACGATGTCGGACGATCCGTAACGACACTAGACAACGAAGGGGTGATCGAATACGATCCGGATGACGGGTACGTTTCCCTTGCACCATCTGCCTTCGAACTCACCGTCGCCGGGGTCAACGATGAACTGATCTACCGTCCTGAGAAGGGTACCACGTTCAGTACATTCGAAACCATGTTCAACGCGGTTCCCGACGACTGCGTTCCGTTCCGAACTTCCTTCGAGGATCAACAGGAACTGGAGCATCCACGGTACAACCACCGTGCGTTCCTTATCGACTACTCTTCACCGATGATGCTATGGAGCGAGGTGTATCTCGGAACCACTCCAAAGCAGAAGCGGCGGAATATCGAGTATCTGTTCAAAGAGGGAAAGCATCCCCACTTCCTCTCATCTGGCCCGACGATGGAGGTCGGTGTCGACATCGGAGCGCTCGACTCACTATTGCTGTTCGGGACGCCACCGAACATGAATGCATATCTACAGCGCATCGGACGGGCTGGTCGGAGTTCGAAATCGGCACTCGTTCACAGCGTGAGCCAGCGCAATCCTATTGACTATTATTACTACGAGCACCCTGCCGATCTGATCAAGACCGATCCGAAGGATGTCCCTCTGAACGAGCACAACGAGGAGGTACTTCGCGTGTCTCTCAGTTGGGCTGTCTTCGATCTCATCGCGTCACGCTTCGCGATCGATTGGAATGTCGAGCGGAAAGGGCGACAGACGAGAGTGTTGGGCGGTGACGACTACGACTCCGATCTCTCGAAGGGTGAGGAGTACAGCAAACTCACTCAGCTGCTGTTCCTCTCGAACGAAGAACTGCAGATGGAGACTCGAAGGCCGAAGTTGGAGATCCTCGAGACGGTCGTCCATGACTACCGTGACGATCTCCATGATTTCTTAGAGTCCCTACTTGACTACGCGTACTGTCGCTCATGCGGCCTGAAGTACGACGCTACCGACCCTCCGACGCAGTGTTCCGACGACGAGTGCTCGGGGACAATTGTCGTCGCCGCCGACGAATACGACGAACTCGTAGACGATGCCATCGACAACTTTAGTGCTCGCTTCGTGACGCAGTTCGGTGAGTATACCGACGATATTCTCGATACGGTCGATGACCTTGCTGAGCGTGAGCTTGAGATCAACCGAGAACTCCGAAGCGCGGTTGACGACGATGAGATACAGGACTTACGGAGCGAGCTCACCAACCTCAGTCAGCGAAAATCGGTACTCAACGACCATCTCCAAGACATGCGCTCGGAGGAGTACGTAAGCTTCCTCCGCAGTTCGCGCCAGAGCAAATTCGCGTTCAATATGCGGAACATCTCGACGTCGGTCGGTCTAACTCTTGTTCAAGAAGGTTACGAGCGCGAGCGTCTCGCCCGAAGTGACCGTGGACGAGACATGCGGATGGCGATCAACGAGCTCCACCCGGGATCCGCTTACCTCCACAACGGCCGGACGTACGTTACGACGCGAGTCAATTATGATGACTTCCAGTCGGAGGAACTGCTCGAAACCTTGGCCGATTCCGGTAACGCCGACCTCGGTGAAGACTTCGTCTGCCCCGCATGCCACGCAACTTACCTCGACACTCGGGAGTCCTGTGACCAGTGTGACTCGGAAGTCCCTCTCAAGCCACGAAAAGTCGGAGTTATGGACTCCGTCGAGTCCTATCTGGAGGATCTGTCTCTTGGGAAAGACAGTGGTCTGCAGGCCCGCGACATCTACGAAATCGACGACTCACCGGTCCAGTCTACGTTCACCGACCGGGATACCGACGTGCTGTCGTTCGATACTGAGCACTCATTCACTTTGGAAGACGGCGATGGAAACGATCTTGGTACAGTCGAGTATGGTGATCTCGAGGTGCTCGTACACGCTACGAGCTATCGGGCAAAATACGAGAACGGGGCCGTGGACGCGCGGCCGACTCTCTTCGAGCGGTGTGGCGTTGAGGGGTGTCCCGGAACCGTGACGCGCTCGGGCGAACACGCCCAGTGTACGGAGGACCCGCAACATGACCCTGACGGACTCGACGACCCGTCAGAGTTCGTACGTCTCGGATATAATTATCCCACCGAGGGAGTGCGGCTCTCGCTTGCTGACGAGGTCGAGACCCACACATTCGCCCACGCGCTCCGTGTGAGTCTCCAGTACCTCGGCGGTGTCGACATTCGTGAGATCACCGAGAGTATCGAGGATGAGGGTGTGTACATCTTCGATGCACAGGAGGGTGGTGCCGAGATCACTCGCACTCTCATCGAAGATATCGAGGGCACATTCAAAAACTTCGACGACGCGATGGAACTCGTGGAGAGACACTACGAGTGTGATTGTGAGAGCGGCTGTCCGCTCTGTACCTACCAGTACGGGTGTGATGAGTACAACGACCCCGACACGCTCGATCGGCAGCGCGTTACAAGGCTATTTGATAGTGAGAATGCTCCATCATTGCGCTCATAGGAAAGGATTCGATGCGATTCACAGAGACGGAAACCGGATACGGTAAATCTTTTCATCAATTATATCATAGAAACTTTCCCCAGCTAAGATTTGTTCAAGATCGTTTCCATTGATGACTACGATAATTATGTCCTCTCTTTGATATACATCTAAAATTTCTCTTTGGGCGAATTTTTGGCCCGATCCGCCCGAAATACCATTTCGAGCAAAAATCACACCAAGGTCGACCTTCGATTTCTTCATACTTGCCTCAACGGATTCAATTTCGTCTACACCAACTGAAGAAGTCCAATTCTTACACTCAACTAATATAAAACGGTCAAACTGGTCAAAAATTGTAAATCGATCAGAATTAGTGTACTCAACAACGAGGTCTAATTCTCCTGTTAATAATTCATCATTTCTCTCGCGAATCTTCAAATACGGGATCGAATTAAACAATATTTCAGCGAGATCTTCTAGAGATTCTTTCTTTTCCTCATTTGTTTCTGCTTCGTAGATCAGTTCCAAAACATGGTTGTAACGTCTAAGATCTAAACTAAAGTCTGGTGTCGAAATCCTTTCAGGCCTTTGCTCGTCCCATGACGGTAATTCCTCAAGGGGATAATTTTCTGGAACTGAGAGTAACTCATAAATTCTCCGTGCCTCTTCCACAGAAATATCCTCGAGAAAGAACTCTTCCATTGTGTCGTTATGTAATACTGCTAATATTATATTCGATATAAACAAGGTATACTCAGGATCGGCAATTTCGTGGTATTCTCTCAGTATCGGTGTTATTCTGTTTCGAAAACGTTCTTGGAATGTAGACTGATCTAAATCTACATCAAAGTAGGCAACTTCATTAATTATCCATGGTCTCTGCTCTGGGCTTTCTGCTATCGCGGAATCGGGACGTTTCTGATTATGAATATCCCCATAGGTAACGTCGAAGAACATATTTTCAGCCGGATTATGACCTAAAAACGCCATGAGACGATGTGGTACAGTAACTTCAAATTCTTGAGCCACCTCAATATCGAGATTAGATATTTCTTCGAGAAAATTTCGGAACTCGAGAATATTCTCTGGCATGAGATGGAGTAGGTATTGCGAGAGCAAATAGGTTGTTCACACGGAACATCAACATGGTACCTGCTCAAATCGCCACATATTGGAACCCGAATCTTCAAACAGCGAGAGCGACCCTCTGAGTACCGATTGATTCAGTAGTAGAACTCATAATAGACACATACACCATGCTGAATTCACACTCTATATTTACTAAACCGTCTCTATCAATCTCAGATGATTTCCATAGAGTCTTTTGATGTGTGTATTTCCGATCGACAGACGGGTGGAATCGTCATCCGATTTTCGTCTCAGTAATCCCCGGAAGAGGAACTTAGAATTGTTTAGCTCCATGGCCGCTGCATCGCCTGACGGATGGCACTATCGTCCTCATCAACATATTTGAGCGTCGTCTCGATATCATCGTGGCCGAGAATCTTCTGTAGATGGTGGACCTTCGTATCAAGTTTATTAGCGTGGTAGGTCGCCATACTATGTCGCAGGGTATGTCCAGTAATCTTCCACCTCTTCTTTCCTGCTTCATCAACGTAGAGCACTTCGTTGATACCTGCGTTCTTCGCTGCTTCTTTGACGATCCGAGATACGTGAGAGGCTCGCATCTGGGGACTCTGATGTGTTAGAAACAGGTATTCAGACTCGCCACCGTGCGGACCGATCACATCGCGTCCACCCTGATCAAGCCACTGAGCAAATAACGGTTTCAGACGCTGGGGGTACCAGACTGGGCGGAAATCATTAGTTTTCTTATCGAATATCTTGATCTTATACTCGTCATGATCAATATCGATGATTCGAATACGGATAATCTCCGAGCATCGAAGACCTGTGTACCAGAGCAATTTGATTAGCAATTCGTTTCGAGCCCGTGGGCCCGGGAGATTCTCTTCTTTCCACAATAACTCAACCTCCTTCCGTGGTATCGAAATATAATCTTCCTCTTGTCGGAGCGCGCGCGCCTGCCTCGTCGCTCCGTTGGAAATTCCGTAATCCTCTCTCACCAAACTCTCAGTGAAGTTCTGTTCAATAACCTCCTTTCGACTCATCCAACGGTAGAGTTGCTGGACGCCGTCGAACTTGCCACCAGCTGTCGCACCGCCTTCATACTGTCCAGAGACAAACTCGTAGTAGTCATCTACGTCTACTTTACTCGCTTCGTCGATCGGTTTGCCATGTCGATCGCGGAACCATCGAGTGTAGGTAACTGCAGAACTGGTCCACGTTTGAGCAGACCCGTCAGGACGGGTTTGATACATCGATCGTTCGAATCGAGAGAGTAACTCCGCGTTCCGTTCGCAAAACTCGTCAGTATACTTCTCGTTAATCTGGTAGCTCATTCTTTGAGACGGTAGTAGCGCTCTTCTCTATCCTTACGATCGGTGTACTCAGCGTCTACTTCAACGACGTGTACGGTTTCCATCTCCTTGATGAGTTTGTCTAGTGCACGGTGGACCGTATACTCATCATGGCCTTCTGCTTGGAGGTTCTTTTCCAACAACCAACTTGGGCCAATCTCGGCAATACGCTCCTCAATGGTTTCACTCTCTGGCACGCGATTTCGGATCTCCTCTTCGGATTCGACCTCCGGAATCTTGTCGAGAATCAGAGTAGCGATCTCCATGATCTCATCGTCCTCTCTCACAAGTTCAAACGTATCGAGTGAGATGTCTTTGACGTCAGTCAGTTCTTCACGGATATCGTCCATACGCTCATGTACTTCTGAGAGGTCGACAGTTACCGGATTCGCAGACTGTGCTGGTTGAGAATCGCTCTCACTACGCAGTTCAGATTCGACCGCCGCGACAACGAGATGAGTCAGATCTTTGTACTCGTTCGATGCGGCTACACTCTCTTTCCATTCTTGTTTCCTCTCTTCGGTGACTCGAATATGGATCTGTGCGTCGCGTCCCATACCGGTAGTGTTCACCCCGTCCACTTAGAACTGTGTATACACTGTGTATAATCAGCCTAAAGATGCGCTAGATGTTCGGCAACGAGTAACGGCGCTTTCCCGCGGTCGGTCTCTTATTACGGTCGCCGTTCTCTCGGTAGCGGCCGCCCCGTCCCGCGACGGTCGCGTGAGTAAGCCATATCACACTCTGGCGGCTACGTTACGGTATGAATAGCGCTCGACGGCACGGTCCGGTTTCGACCGGCACGGGGGACGATCCGCCGTGAGTCATCACCTCGACGACATCGACCGGCAGATCATCCACGCGCTGATGTCGGACGCCCGGAACACCTCTGCGCCGATGATCGCGGACGGCATGAACGTCTCGGCGGGAACGGTCCGGAACCGGATCGAGCGCCTCGAAGAGGCGGGCGTGATCCGCGGCTACACGGCCATCGTCGACTTCGAGCAGGCCGGCGGCCGACTCACCTCGGTGTTCATGTGTACCGTCCCCGCCGACGAGCGGGAACGCTTGGCGCTCGCGGCCCGGTCCATTCCGGGCGTGATCAACGTTCGCGTGCTGATGGCGGGCCGTCGGGACCTGCAGGTGGTCGCGGTCGGCGAGGAGACGAGCGACCTCCGTGAGATCGCGCGCGCGCTCTCGGGGCTCGAAATTCGGATCGAAGACGAGGAACTGCTCCAGACGGAGCTACACACCCCGTACTCGCGGTTCCTCTCCGACGACTCCAAACGGTCCGTGGTCACCGACACCGTCACGCTCGCGGACGGCAGCGCCGTGATCGAGGTCTGCGTCACCGACGACGCGCCGATCGTGGATCACTCTCCGTCGGAGGCGAAGGCTAACGGCATTCTGTCGAGCGACGCCATCGTGACTTCGATCGAGCGCGACGGATCGATCATCCACCCGGTCGACGACACGACGATCCGGCCGGACGACGTGGTGACCGTGCTACCGAAGGAGTCGTCCGAGGGAGACATCCTCGACGCGTTCCTCGTCGACGAGGACGAGACACCGTCGGCGATGTCGTGAGTCTCCCCGTTTATTATTCTGGGTCCGCAACGGGGAGGCATGGCAGACACGATCCTCGTTCCGCTCGAACTCCCTGACCCCGAGCCCCTGTCGCCGGTGCTGATCGAGGACCTGTCCTCGCTCTCGGTCGTCATCCTCGGCCACTACGACCTCCCCGAGCAGACGCCGGCCAGTTCGGCGCGCGAGCAGTTCGGCGAGGCCGCGCAGGCGACGCTCGACGAGGTCGCGGGCGCGTTTGCGGACGCCGGCGCGTCCGTCCGGACGCGGTTGGTATTCGGGAAGGACCGGGCGGCCGCGATCCAGCAGGTCGCGGCCGAGGAGGGGTGCGTCGCCGAGCTCGACCCCGCTCCGACCGAGGGGATCGGACGGATCCTCGTGCCGCTGCCGGACGTCGCCGAGCTCGACCGACTTCCGAGGTTCATCCGGGTCCTGAGCGAGGACTCGACGCAGCGTATCACCCTGTTCCACGTCGTCGAAGGCGGACAGTCTCGCGAGGACGGGGAGGCCGTCGTCGCGGAGACCCGCGAGCGCCTGATCGGGGACGGGTTCGACGCCGACGCGGTCGACACGCTGGTCGTCGACGGCGACGAGCACGACGAGGAGATCCTCCGGACCGCGGCCGAGTACGACGCGGTCGTGATGTACGAGCCGGAGTCCAGGCTCGGCGACCGCATCTTCGGCACGCTGGCGGACCGGATCGCGAACGAAACCGGCGATCCGGTGATCTTGGTCAACAGGGACTACTGACCCAGTCTCGGGCGGCGTCCCGACCGGTCGTCCTCAGTCGCTCGCTCACTTCGGTTCCGTCGAGGCGATTCCGTCGTCTTCCTCGCCGCGACGGGCCCGGAGGATCGTCCCGATCGCTCCGGTTCGGTCCGTCCTGGGCCGTCCGTACGCGAAGTAGACGAGGGCGCTCCCGAAGATGATCGCGACCGCGCCGAGAATGGGGACGGTCCCCATCTGCGTGAGCAGGGCGATACCGGCGACGAACCCGAACAATTGGACGAACGGGTAGCCGGGTGCGGTGAACTCGGGCTGATACGCCGGCAGGTCGGCCTCCCGGAACGCGATCAGCGAGACGTTGATGATCGAGAAGACGAGGATCTGGAACGCGCTCGCCAGCTTCGCCAGCTCGATCACCGGGACGAACGCGATGAGCAGAACCAACACGAGCCCGGTGAGGAGCACGGAGTTCCGCGGGGTCTTGAACCGCGAGTCGATGGTCTGGAGCGCGGGCGGGAGGAGGTCGTCGCGGCTCATCGCGAGCGGGAATCGCGAGGAGGAGAGCACGCCGGCGTTCGCCATGCTCGTGAGCGCGACGACGGCGATCACGGAGATGAACAGCACGCCGGCGCCGCCGAGGAGCGCGCCCGCGCCGTCCGCCATCGGCGTGAGCGACGCCGTCCCGCCGGGTCCGCCCGTTTTCAGCACGTTCGGGTCGCTCAGGCCGATGATCGCGCCGACGACCGCGATGTACAGGACCGTCATGACGGCCATGGAACCGAGCATCGCGCGCGGGAGGTTCTTCCCGGGGTCTTTCACTTCCTCGGCGACGCTCGCGATCTTCGTGACGCCCGCGTACGAGACGAAGACGAAGGCGGCGGCCGTGATGACGCCCCGGTTCCCGTCGGTGCTGAACGGCGTGTACTTCGCGGCGTCGATCGCGAAGCCGGCGTTGACGACGTACGCGAGCAGTCCCGCGACGACCAGCGTGACGATGACCGCTTGTATCCCACCGCTCATCTTCGTCCCTGAGACGTTCAGAGCGACGACCAGCACCGCCAGCGCCAGCGCGACGTACACCACCGCGCCCTGCGAGAGCGGCGCGAACAGCAGCAGGTACGCGCCGAGTCCGACGAGCGCGAACGAACTCTTGAACACCAGCGAGAACCACGCCCCGACCCCGGCGATCGTCCCGAACAACGGGCCGAGCGCCCGGTCGATGTAGAGGTACGTCCCCCCGGACTCCGGCATCGCCGTCGCCATCTCGGCTTTCGACAACGCGGCCGGCAACACGACGAGCGCGGCCAGCACGTAGGCGAGGATCACCGCCGGCCCGGCCTTCTTGTATCCCAGAGCCGGCAGCACGAAGATCCCGCTCCCGATCATCGCACCCATGCTGATCATCATCGTCGGGTACAACCCGAGACTCCGATCCAAGTCGTGCTGGCCCATGCTTATACTACCAATAACGGGCGTCACGGTTTATTGCCTTCGGATTGCTCAATAAAGACGGTTCTAAATTACGCATTCAGAAGGAGGGTAGGGGAGGGGGGTGTCGTTCAGTCGCTCTGTCGGTCGGGGCTACGAGTCGCCGCGTCGATAGTCGACGTCGTCGCCGTCCTGATCCTCGGCGGTTTCGTCGATCTTTTCGTCGCCTGTTTCTTCGACCTTTTCGTCGACGGTTTCTTCGACCTTTTCGTCGACGGTTTCTTCGACGGTCTCTTCGACTTTCTCGCCGACGGCCTTCTCGACGGTTTCTTCGACCTTTTCGCCGACGGTCTCCTCGACGGTTTCTTCGACCTTTTCGCCGACGGTCTCCTCGACGGTTTCTTCGACCTTTTCGCCGACGGTCTTCTCGACGGTCTCCTCGACTGTCTCTTCGACCTTTTCGCCGACGGTCTTCTCGACGGTCTCTTCGACCTTTTCGCCGACAGTCTTCTCGACCGTCTCGCCCACCGTTTCCTCGACTTTCCCCGTTACCTCCTCGCTGACGGTGTCGCTGACGTCGTCTGCGACCTCGCTGACCTCCTTGTTGACGGTGTCACCGACGGTCTTCTCGACGGTCTCTTCGACCTTTTCGCCGACGGTCTTCTCGACCTCCTTGCCGACGGTCTCGCCGACGCTCTTTTCGATCTCCTTGCTGACGGTGTCGCCGACGGTCTTCTCGACCTCCTTACTGACGGTGTCGCCGACGGTCTTTTCCACCTCTTTATTGACGGTGTCGCCGACGGTCTTCTCCACCTCTTTATTGACGGTGTCGCCGACGCTCTTCTCCACCTCTTTGCCGACCTGATCGGCGACCTCCCGCGTCATCCAGTCGGGATCGAACCGGGCCATCTTCCAGACGACGTGGACCACGTAGGAGGCGAACACCCCGATCCCGAACGCGACGCCGATGTCGTTGACGTTCAGCGTGGCGATGAGGACGATCGACAGGACGATCAGTGCGCCGTACGCGAGGTCGGTGAGCGCGTCGACGCGGGCCGGACTCACCATCCACGATCCGCCTCCGCGGTCGCGTCGCAGTCGCACGTCGGACGGCCGTCCGGGTCTCGGTTGAACGTAGCGTACATCAGTGTGTCTACGTATCCGCGTGGCGGGCTAAAAGCCCCGCTTCACGGCGGCGGCGGCGTTTGGAGGGAAGCGAGAACCCCGATCGCGGGGTCACCGGTGGAGCGCGGTCCTTTTGTGCGGGATGGCCGAACCCGAGGTATGGACATCGAGGAGGGCGGTCTTACCGTCTCCGTCCCCGAGGCCCGCGACGGGGCTAGCGAGGGTACCGGCGGCGGGGTCTTCTTCAACCCGACCCAGGAGCTGAACCGCGACGTCACGGTCGCGGTGCTGCGCGCGTACCGCGAGCGGGAGCCGCGCGCGGCCTCGTACCTCGACGCGATGGCCGCCTCGGGGATCCGGGGGGTCCGCGCCGCCGCGGAGGGGTACGACGTCACCTGTGCCGACGTCGACCCGGACGCGGTCGACCTCGCGGCCGAGAACCTCGCCGCCAACGACCTCGACGGGGAGGCGGTTCACCGCGACGTCAACGCGCTGCTGTACGAGAACGTCTTCGACGTCGTCGACCTCGACCCGTACGGGACGCCGATACCCTTCGCGGACGCCGCGCTCGCGAACGCCCGCAACCTCGTCTGCGTCACGGCGACCGACACCGCGCCGCTGTGCGGCGCGCACCTCAACAGCGGGATCCGGAAGTACGGCGCCGTGCCGAGGAACACCGACTACCACCCGGAGATGGGGCTCCGGACGCTGATCTCCGCGTTGGTGCGGACGGCGGCGCGCTACGACAAGGCGGCCCGCCCGATCGTCTCGCACGTCTCGCGCCACTACGCGCGGACCTACCTCGAACTGGAGTCCGGCGCCCGGGCGGCCGACGCCTGTATCGACGACCTCGGCTACGTCGACCACTGCGAGGACTGCCTCTGGCGCGAGCCGACCCGCGGCCTGATCGCCGATCCCGCCGAGACCCGCCCCGTCTGCGGGAGCGACCGCGTGCTCACGGCCGGACCGCTGTGGCTGGGAGCCGTCGCCGACGCCGACTTCGCCCGCGCGGTCCGGCGCCGCGTCACCGACGACATGGGCGAGGCGAAGCGCGCCCGGAAACTGCTCGGGGCGGTCGCCCGCGAGATCGACACCCCCACGCACTACGACCAGCACCGGCTGTACAAGGAGTGGGGCGAGCCCGCCATCGGCATGGAGGCGTTCGTCGACCGGCTGCGGGGGGCCGGCCACGAGGCCAGCCGCGCCCACTACCGCGGCACCGCGGTCAAGAGCACGGCGTCGATCCCCGAGATGCGGGCGGCGGTTCTGGGGGACGGGGCCGACGACGCGGACGGCGACGCCGCGAGCTGACTCGCCCGGTCGCTTTCGGGTCTCGGCGGCATCCCCCTCGCTTTTGTCGCCATCGGCCGAACCGGAGAGCGTGCCCAGACACTCGACCGCCTTCGGTACGGTCCGAGGCGTCATCGACGTCGCGATCGACCGACAGGTGACGTTCCTCGCCGCCGCGATCGCCTACTACGCGTTCGTCTCGCTGATCCCCGCGCTCCTGCTGCTCGTGGTCGTCGCGACCGCCGTCTTCGGCGAGGTGATCGCCAACGAGTTGGTCGCGAGCGCCGGGGATTTCCTTACGCCCGCCGGTCAGGAGGCCGTCACCGGTGCGATCTCCTCCGCGGGCGGACGGACCGGTGAGAGCGTGCTCGGCGTCGCGGTGCTACTCTGGTCGACGCTGAAGGTGTTCCGCGGCCTCGATACGGCGTTCGCCGAGCTGTACGGCATCAAGGAGCCGCCGGATTTCGCCAAACAGCTCACCGACGCCGCCTCGGTCGTCCTCGCGGTCGGCGTCGGTATCGGCGTGATGTTCGTCGTCGGCGCGACCATCGCGGCCGTCGACGCGGTCCCGGCGGTAGAGGTGGCCGGCATCTTCGCGTTGCCCGGCTTTCTCGCCATCGTCTTCCTCCCGATGTACTACCTGCTTCCCCAGCCCCGCATCGGGATCCGGGAGGCGCTGCCCGGCGCAGTCGTCGCCGCGGTCGGCTGGACGCTGCTGCAGGCCGGTTTTCAGGTGTACGCCGCGAGCGCCGGGCAGTTTCAGGTGTACGGCGTCATCGGCGGCGTTCTCCTGCTCGTCACGTGGCTCTACCTCGCCGCCGTCGTCGTCGTGGTCGGCGGGGTGGTCAACGTCGTGCTGGCCGGTCGAGACGGGGCGCCCCCTGCGAGCGGCGCCGGCCTCGGACGCGGATCGGCCGCGATCGACCACGCCGCGGACCGGCAGTTACAACACGACCGCGACCGACCCACGGGTATGAACGGCGAGTCGGACGGCGCGGGCGACGCCGGCGACGAGGGACGGCCGGCGGGCGCGCCGGACGTGGCGGCGCTTCAAGAGGAAGTCGGGCGACTGCGGGCGGAGTTCGACGAGTTCGAGGACGACGTCGAGCGGCGCACCGTCGACAAGCCCGCGGTGGAGTCGGAGCTGAAACGCTACGTCCGGTCCCGGATGCGACGCGGCCACGCCCGCGGCTGGGGACCGTATCTCGTGCTGCTGTACGGGACGGTGCTGATACTCGGCGCGTTCTCCTTTCTCGACGGGCTCTACGCCATCGCGGCGATGCTCATCCTCGGCCTGTCGACGCTCGGACTGTACACCCTCTTCATCATCGTCGGCATCGGTCTCAACCTGCTCGAAACGCCCGGGAAGGCGCTCGACTACGCCCGCGACCGGGGCGACGACTGAAGTGAGTAGTCGGCCATGACCGGACTCGTCTCCGCGGAGCGCGGGCTCGGCGAGGCCGCCCTCGTCGACGCGCTCCCCGAGATAGTCGTCGTCGTCTTCGCGGCCGTCACCCACCTCGCGGACCCGTGGTTCCTCTTCGGGCTGTTGGCGGTCGGCTACTGGTTCGCGGGCGATCGGCTCGCGGCCTCGCCGCGCCGCGCCGGCGCGACCGCCATCGCCGCGGTCACCTGTGCGTACGCCGCCGTCGCACTCGGCAAGGCGTGGTTCGCTGTCCCCCGACCCCCGGGCGCGATGGGACCGGCCGACGTGCCGACGTGGCTCCCCGGCCTGCTCGTCGGGTGGTACGAGGCGCAGGTGCTCTCCGACGGCTTCGGCTTCCCGAGCGGCCACGCCACCGGCGGCGCGGCGGCGTACCTCGCGCTGGCGCTGGTGTACGACCGCGCGTCGACCGACGGGAGGCGCCTGCTCGCGGCCGTTGCCATCGCCGTCGCCGTCGCCGCCTCCCGGGTGGTAATCGAAGTACACTACCTCGTCGACGTGCTCGCCGGCCTCCTCCTCGGCGCGGTCGTCGTCGCCGTCGCGCTGTGGCTCGCCGGTGACCTGTCGGCTTCGCGCGGCGAGTTGCGGTCCTCGGTGAGTCGCGAGCCGGACTCGCCGAGCTTAGACCACCCCGGCGTTCCTGTTTGGGCCTGCGGTCGTTTTCGGCTCGCGGCGGGTTCGGGTCGAGCTCGGCGACGGGAAACGCCGGAGCGGGGAGGCCGTCGAGGCGGGCATCGGCTCGCTACCGGATCGGGGGCGCGGCGGGCTGGCGCTCGTCAGACGGGGACGAAGCCGGCGGTTCCGGTCCGGATCGCGGTCCCGGCGCTCGCCGTCACCGGCGCGCTCTGGGTCGGCGCGTACGCGCTCGCCGACTCGCTCGTCGTCACGCTGGCCGCGACGACCGCGGCGGTCGTCGCCGTCGTCGCCGTCCCGGCGCTGGGGGCGCGACTCGGCGCGGTCCGGCCGGACCGTAACGCGAGCGACTGGTCGAACGAGAACAACTGAAAGAGAACGGAGATCCGAAGCGGCGGACGCCGGCTATCTCAGAACGTCTCGAGGTACCGGTCCTCCTCCCACTGCGACACTTGGGTGAGGTACTCGCTGAACTCCTGAGACTTCGCCTCGGCGAACTTCTCGGAGGTGTGCGGGCCGAGCGCCTCCTGGAGCACCTCGTCCGTCTCCAGCTCCTCGACGGCGGAGCCGAGGTTCGGCGGCAGCGTATCGATGCCGTACTCCTGACGCTTCTCGTCGTCGAACTCGTAGATGTCCTCGCGGACCGGGTCGCCCGGGTCCGCGTCGGTCTTGATCCCGTCGAGCCCGGCGGCGATGAGCGACGCCATCCCGAGGTAGGGGTTACAGGACGGGTCGGGGCTGCGGACCTCGAAGCGCGCGGAGACGCCCGCCGCGTCCGGGACGCGGACGAGCGCCGAGCGGTTCGTGTCGGACCAGGCGACGTAGATCGGCGCCTCGTAGCCGGGCACCAGGCGCTTGTAGGAGTTCACGGTCGGGTTCGTCACGGCCGTGAACGCCTTCGCGTGGTTCAGGATACCGCCCATGAACTGGTAGGCGGTCTCGCTCAGGTTGAACTCGTCGTCGTCGTCGGCGAAGGCGTTGCCGTCCTCGTCGAACAGCGAGATGTGGCTGTGCATCCCCGAGCCGTTGATATCGGCGATCGGCTTGGGCATGAACGTCGCGTGGAGGTCGTGCTGCTCGGCGACCGCGCGGACGACGGCGCGGAACGTCGCGATGTTGTCCGCGGTCGTGAGCGCGTCGGCGTACTTGAAGTTGATCTCGTGTTGGCCCTCGGCGACCTCGTGGTGGGAGGCCTCGATCTCGAAGCCCATCTCCTCTAACGTGAAGATGATCTCCTTGCGCACGTCGGACGCGAGGTCCTTCGGCGCGAGGTCGAAGTAGCCGCCGTTGTCGTGGGGGATCGTCGTCGCGTTGCCGTCGTCGTCCTTCTCGAACAGGAAGAACTCCGGCTCGGGACCGATGGAGACGGAGTACCCCATCTCCTCGGCCTCGGCGAGGACGCTCTTCAGCACCTGACGCGGGCCGCCGACGAACGGCTCGCCGTCGGTGTCGACGATGTCGCAGATGAGCCGGGCGGCGGCGGAGCCGTTCTCGTCGCGCCGCCACGGGAGTACCGCGAACGTGTCGGGGTCGGGAACGAGCCGCATGTCCGACTCCTGGATCCGAACGAACCCCTCGATCGAGGAGCCGTCGAAGTAGATCCCCTCGGTGAACGCCTTCTCCGCTTGGTGGGCCGGCACGGAGACGTTCTTCACGACCCCGAGGATGTCGGTGAACTGGAGCCGCAGGAAGTCGACGTTTTTCTCATCGATCTCGTCGAGTACCGCCTGTTCTTCGGCCGTGAGGCCGCCGTCTGGTTTCGCGTGTTCGTCCGTCATGTTCTGGACGCTTCGTTAGTTATCTGCCAGTATAAAGGCCTTATCGCTTGGTGCATGAACCGCCAGTCCGGCAATACTGCTGGACGTTCGTAAAATTATAAACCCCCGAACGCATGGTTAGGTGTGATGACGTACGAAAACCTCGACGCCAAACTCGTCAACTCCCTTCTCAGCAACGGCCGCGCGAGCCTCCGGAGCCTCGGAGACGAGCTCGACGTGTCAGTGACGACCGTCTCGAACCACCTCCGAGATCTCGAAGACGAGGGCGTGATCCGGGGGTACACACCCATCGTCGACTACGACAAACTCGGCTACGACGTGACCGCCGTGCTCCAGCTGAAGGTCGAAGGAAGCGCGCTCCCCGACGTCACGGAGAAGCTCCGCCAGGAGAAACAGATGGTGAGCGTCTACGAGGTCACGGGCGACTACGACGTGATCGCCATCGGCAAGTTCACCGACACGGACGGGATGAACGACCAGATCAAGTCGATCCTCACCGACGCCGACATCCGCGAGTCGAACACGAGCGTCGTGCTCAACGCGGTGACGGAGAACGAGCAGTTCGACCTCGACCTCAACGAGGAGTAGTTCGACCGCGAGGGCGGAACCCCGGCCCGCCCTACTGCCGCTCGGCCGCCGCCTCCAGGACCTCCACGGCCGGCAGCGGCTCGCCCGTCAGCGCGCGGATGTACGCCCCGCCCGCGATGGAGACGTGCGAGAAGTCGGCCTCGTTCAGGCCGTACATCTCGATGGCGCGCGACGTGTCCCCGCCGCCGACGACGGAGAAGCAGTCGGTCTCGGCGATGGCTTCGAGCACGCCCACGGTGCCGTCGGCGAACCGCTCGTCCTCGAAGACGCCGAGCGCCCCCTTCACGAACACCGCGCCGGACTCGCGGATGAGCGGCTCGTAGGCCGCGACCGTCTCCGACCCCACGTCGAGGTACCCCGCGGTCTTCTCGTCGATCTCGTCGACGGCGACCTCCGCGCGGTCGCCGTCCGGCCCCTCGTACGCGAGGTCCGTCGCGAGGTGGATCGCGTCGCCGCGCTCGTCGAGCACCGACTCGATCAGCTCGCGGTTCCCCTCCCACTGCTCGTCGAAGAGGTCCATCCCTCCCACGTCGCGCCCGACCGGGTGGCCCGCGGCGCGCAAGAAGAGCTCGCCGGCGACGCCGCCGAGGAGGAACCGGTCGACGCGGTCGTCTAAGGCGTCCATCACGCCGATCACGTCGGTCGCCTTCGTCCCGCCGACGACCATCGTCACCGGCCCGTCGAACCCGCGGGTCGCGATGGCGGTGTTGGCCTCGTACTCCGTCTCCATCACCCGCCCGGCGTACGCGGGGAGCGCGAGCGGGAAGCCGACCAGCGAGGCGTGCAACCGATGCGCCGCGGAGTACGCGTCGTTGACGTACGCGTCGAAGCGCGGCGCGAGCGTCCGAACGAACTCGGTCTCGGCCTTCTCCTCGGGCGATTCTTCGGGGAGTTCGTCGTCGCACATCCGGGTGTTCTCCAGCAGGAGGGCCTCGCCCGCGTCGAGATCATCGATCGCGTCCAGCGCCGTCTCCCCGTACGTGTCCGCGACGAAGGCGACGTCGCGGCCGACGTGCTCGGCGAGGATCGCGGCGTGGCCCGACAGCGACGTGAAGTCGTCGCGGCCGGGGCGCCCCTGGTGGGCCATACAGACGACGCGGTGGCCCGCCTCGGCGAGTTCGCGGACCGTCTCCGCGTGGCGCCCGAAGCGGCGGTTGTCCTGCGGTTCTCCGTCCTCGATCGGCGAGTTGAGGTCGAGCCGAACGAGGACGCGCGAGTCTGCCGGGAGGTCGTCGATGGTGTCGAAGGCGGGCATGGGTGAACGGTCGTCGATGAGATATTTAAGCGGTGGTCCTTCGGGGCAACGTCGCCGCCGGGGCTATTCCGTGGTACGCGCGGCGTCTTTGGAGAGAGGCGGGACGTTTGCCGCTTACGCCTCGTCGCGGACGTACGCGGCCATGTCGAGCATCCGGTTCGAGAAGCCGTACTCGTTGTCGTACCAGGTGAGGATCTTCAGGAGCTTCCCGCCGGCGATGACGTTCGTCGACCCGAGGTCGACGTAGCTGGAGAACGGGAGCCCGACGATGTCGCTGGAGACGACCTCGTCGTCGGTGTAGCCCAGCACGCCCGCGAGCGGGCCGGAGTCGGCGGCGTCGCGGAAGGCCGCGTTGACCTCCTCCGCGGTGACGGTCTCGTCGAGGCTGACGACGAACTCGGTGATCGAGCCGCTCGCGACCGGGACGCGCATCGCCATCCCGTCGATCTTCCCCTCCAACTGCGGGAGGACCTGCTGCGCCGCGCCGGCCGCGCCCGTCGAGGTCGGCACGATGTTCTCGGCGGTCGCGCGCCCGCGGCGCGTCTTCGCCTTCGGGCCGTCGATGAGGGCCTGCGAGCCGGTGTACGCGTGGACGGTGGTGAGGGTGCCGGCGTCGATGCCGAACTCCGCGTCGAGCACCTTCGCGACCGGCGTGATGGAGTTCGTCGTACAGGAGGCGTTCGATATCACGTCGTCCCCGTCGTACTCGTCGTGGTTGACGCCGTAGACGAGCTGTTTGACCGGCTTCTCGCCCTTCGGCGGCGCCGAGATGATCACGGTGTCCGCGCCGCCGTCGAGGTGCGCGCTCGCGTCCTCGCGCGTCCGGAAGACGCCCGTGCACTCTAAGGCGACGTCGACGTCGAGCTCGTCCCACGGGAGGTCCGCGGGGTCCTGCACGTTGTACAGCGGGACCGAGGTGCCGCCGATGGTCAGCGAGTCGCCCTCGCGTTCGACGCCGTCGAGCCGGCCCATGACGGTGTCGTACTTCGCGAGGTACGCCATGTCGTCGAAGTCCATCACGTCGTTGACGCCGGCGAGCTCGATCCGCGGCGACTCCAGCACCGCGCGGAACACGTTCCGCCCGATGCGACCGAACCCGTTGAGTCCGACTCGCACGACCTCGTCATCGCTCACGTCTTCGGCCGCAGTGAGATATGATTTACTCATATCCGAAAAAGCCGAGCCGCAGATACTTAAATCCGACCGAGTCGGCCTGAGATAGTCACTATCGTTCGATTTCGTTACGTACGGTGTCGATCCCCAGTCTCGATTCCGGCCGCTGACGCCGGGTCGGCCCGCGCGCGGCGCCGGTCCGTGCCGGCCAATACGGCGGCCGACAGAAGGCTTATCGGGGTCACCGCCTTCACATGAGATATGGATAGAGACGACCGTGACGATCCGTTCGGAGACTTCTTCGAGGAGATCGAACGGATGATGAACGAGATGGCGGGCGGCGAACCGGGCACCGAGGACGCCGGCTTCGGATCGGCGACGCACGTCGACGCGTACGCCACCGACGACGGTGTGCGGCTCGTCGCCGACCTCCCGGCCGTCTCGAAGGAGGAGCTCTCACTGCAGTGCGACGGCGAGGCGCTCACCATCTCGGCGGCTTCGGACCGGCGGGAGTACGACGAGACCGTCGACCTCCCGGTCCCCGTCGACGAGCACTCGGCGAACGCGACGTTCAACAACGGCGTCCTCGAGGTCACGTTCGACCGCGACGACGACTCCGCGTCGATCGACCTCGAATAGCGGGTCGCCGCGGTCTCCCGGTCAGTTCTCTCCCGCCGCCGTCCGCTTGACGAGCCCCGCGAGCCGGTCGTAGAAGCCGGGCTCGTACTTCGTCGCCGCGTCCACCGTCGGGCGCGCGTTCGTCTCGTTGACGACGAGCCGGTCGTCGGTCTCGAGCAGGTCGACGCCGAGGTAGTCGATCCCGAGGACGTCGGCGGTCCGTTCGGCCAGCTCCCGGGCGCGCTCGGGGAGGTCGACCCCGGTCGCCTCGGCTCCGCGGTGGACGTTGTGCTTCCACCGGCCCCGCTCTCTGGCGTCCGCGGGGAGCTCCCGCCGCACCGCGCCGGCTTAGGCGCCGTCGACCACCATCGCCCGGTAGTCGCGGGCGTCGGGGAGGAACTCCTGGATCAGGTAGGACTTGTCGCCGGTCGCGCGGTAGTCGTGGACGAGGTTCAGGTAGTCGACGACCCCCAACAGGGAGTCGAGGTCGCCGGCGGTCGCGACGCCGACGCCCCGGGTCGCGGAGTTCGGCTTGACGACGACGGGGTACGAGAACGACGACACGGCCTCCGTGACGACCGCCTCGTCGACGGGGTTCGACACCAGCGTCGTCCGCGGCGTCGGGAGCCCCGCGTCGTCGAGCGCGGCGAGCGCGCCCGCCTTGTTCCGCGAGGCGAGGACGGCGTCCCGGCCGTTCACCCACGGCACCGACAGCCGCGCGTCGACCACGGCCCCCTCCATCAGCCGCGAGGGGTAGACGAAGCCGACGTCGAAGCCGTCGAACTCCCCGTCATCGGCCCCGCCCGCGACGCGGAGCGACCGCTCTTTCGCCTGCACGTGTTCGACGGCGACGCCGCGGTCCGCGAGCGGCTCCCGCACCCGGTCGAACGTCTCCGCGTCGGTCGTCATCGCGAGCCGGAGCATACGCTCGCTCGGGGCCGTTCGGACTTAAGAACCGTGCGGCGGGCGCCGGTCGCTCGTCGCCGCCGCGGCGCGCCGGTGCCGACGGCTCCGCGGCCGGCGCCGCAGTTACGCGGCCGACGGCTCGCTTCGCGGTTGACCCGCGCTCGCGCTACTGCAGGTGGCCTTCCTCGCGGAGCTGCTCCGCCTCGCTCTTCTCGTAGCGCCACGCGATGTCGCCCTTCTCGTCTTGCCAGTCCCACGGCTCGACGAGGACGATGTCGTCCTCGCGGATCCAGACGCGCTTCTGCATCCGCCCGGGAATACGCGCGGTCCGCTCTTTCCCGTCCGCACAGCGGACCCGGACCCGGTTCGCGCCGAGCATCTCGACGACCTCCGCGAACACCTCGTCCTCGTCGGGCATCCGGAGGTCGTTTCGACCGTCGCCGTCTCCGTTGCTCATGCGTACGCGGTGATACGCGCTCCCGGAAATAAAAGGGCCGCTCTCCTCGCGGAAGCGCCCTTTTTAAACGCCGGCGGCGGCGATCGGCGGGTATGCGCGACACGCTCGGATCCACCGGTATCGTCGGCGTCCTCCTCGTCCTCCTCTCGGTCGGGCTGTTGACCGCCTACGACCCCGTCGTCGGCGGCGGGATCGCCCTCCTGTTGGCGGGGCTCGGACTGATCGCGAAGGGCGTCGCCGACTCGGCGATGCGAATGTTCGGACTCAAGTGACCGCAGTCAGGCGATCGGCGCCCGCGTCTCGGGTCGCCGCCGCCTCGCGACGCTCCCGAAAGAATGATATTCTGTGGCCACCGCGGGCCGGTATGGTCGAACTGCCCGCGGTCGCGGTCGAACTGGCTGAGCTCATCGCGGTCGTCGTCGGGGCCGGCGCGGCCTCGGCGATCGGCGTCGTCCTCGAACGGTTCGGACTCTCGGCGGCCTCCGGCGGCGACCTCGTGCTCGCCGCGTGGGCGATCGGGATGGGGCTGCTCGCGCTGTACGTCGGCGTCGTCGGACTCGGCTACGAACAGGCGCTCCCCCGGCTGCAGCGGCTCGCCGGCGGCGAGTAGCGCCGACGCGACGTCGCGGCGACCTCCCGCTCCGCCTACAGCTCTCCGTTCGCCGCCAGCTCTCGGACCGCGGCCGCCCGCTCGCGGATCGCGGCCCACTCCTCGTCGTCCTTGCCGTCGACGTGCGAGTACATCAGTCCCATCCGCCCCGTCCCGCGGAGCGTCTCCTCGTTCTCCTTCAGGAAGTCCCAGTAGAGGGCGTTGAACGGACACGCGCCCTCGCCCGTCGTCCGGGAGACGGCGTACGGACACGACGCGCAGTGGTCGCTCATCCGGTTCACGTAGCTCCCCGAGGAGGCGTACGGCTTCGAGGAGAGCACGTCGGTGCCGAACGACCCCATCGCGACGACGTTCGGCGTCGTCACCCAGTGGTACGCGTCGACGAAGCCGAGGTGGAACCACTCGTTCAGCTCGGCGGGGTCGGCCCCGTAGATCAGCGCGAAGTTCGAGAGCAGCATCAGCCGCTCGATGTGGTGGGCGTACCCGTGCTCGCGGACGTGGCCGACGGCCTCCGACAGGCAGGTCATGTCGGTGTCGCCGTCCCAGTACGCCGGCGGGAGCTCCCGGGTCTGGTCCAACTGGTTCGCCGCCGCCAGCTCCGGCATCGCCTCGCGGTAGACGTGCCGCATGAACTCCCGCCAGCCGATCACCTGCCTGACGAACCCCTCGGCCGCGTTGAGCGGGACCGGGCGTCGGGCGTCGCCCCTCGCTCCCCGCACCGCCGGCGCGTCCCTCGCCCCCCGCGGCGAACGCGTCGAGCGTCGTCCCCGAGCCGCCGCCCGCCGCGGGGTCGTCGTCGGGGTCGTACTCTCCGGGTTCGACCCCGCGCCGCTCGTAGGCGGCCTCCACCGCCCGGACCGGTTCGCGCGGGTCGAGGAGCCCGAGGTTGATCGGCACCGAGAGCAGGGAGTGGGAGAGGAACGGCTCGCCCGTCACCATCGCGTCCTCGTACCGCCCGAACGACGGCAGCCGCTCCCGAACGAACGCGTCGAGGGCCGCCCGGGCCTCTTCCCGGGTGACCGGCCACGCGAACCCGTCCAGCGCCTCCTCGCCCCACGTGTCGAACCGGTCGCGGACCCACGCGTGCGTCTCGCGGGTGAGCTCGTCGGGCTCGAACCGCGGCCGCTCCGGCGGCTCCCAGTCGTCCGGCGGCGTCTCTTGGTTCAGGTCGTCGTAGTTCCATTCGCCGCCGACCGGCTCGTCGCCGTCCATCAGCACGCCCGTCTCGCGGCGGACGTGGCGGTACCAGCTCTCCTGTCGGTACGTGCGCTCGGCGGTCCCGTCGTCGGCGAGCAGGGACCCGTCCTCCCACCCTCCCTCCGGTCCGGTGGCCCACTCGCGCCAGTCGCTCGGCGTCGTCCAGAACAGCTCGTTGTCGAGCAGTTCCAACGACCCGCCTCGCTCGGCGACGAGCCCGCGGAGGCGCTCGCCCGCGCCGTGGCTCGCGGGGCGCATCAGCCGGATATCGGGATCGGACCGATCGGCCAGGAACTCGTCGAGTCCCTCGCCGAACGACTCCGCCCGTAGGTACGTCACGTCGTGACCGCGCTCGCGGAGCTCGTCACGGAAGTGGCGCATCGCGGAGAAGACGAGCGTCAGCTTGTGGGTGTGGTACGGCTTCCGATCGGCGAAGCCGTGCGCCTCGATCAACAGCACCTCGTCGGCGTCGTTGAGCGCGTCGAGCTCCGGGTTGAGCTGGTCGCCGAGCAGCCACTGAATCGGTCGGTCGCCCATGAACTACCTCACGGGCGCGGTCGACGTAGGTCTGTGGGCCGGACGGTCGGGGCCGAGCCACAACACCCTCCTTTTTACTCGCCCTCGACGAGGGGAGAGCCGTGGACGAAATACTCACAAACTGGCTCCTCGGTCTGATCGCCGCCCTCCTCGCCGTGCTCGTTCTCGACTCGACCGGACAGCCGTTCCTCGACACTCTCGCCCCGGTCGCGAACGTGCTCGCGCTCGTGACGTTTCTGGCGTTCGTGATCCTGACGGGCGCGTTCCTCGTGTACACCGCGTCGTTCCGCAACGAGTAGATCGCCCCCGCGGCGATCTCACCCGCGCGGATACCTTTTTACTCCGCGTCTGTCTGGTCGCCGTATGGAGTACACCACGCTCGGCGACACCGGCACGACCGTGTCGAAGATCTGTCTCGGCTGCATGAGCTTCGGCGACCCGGACTGGCGCGAGTGGGTCCTCGACGAGGAGGAGGGGAAAGCGATCGTCGAACGCGCCATCGAACTCGGGGTGACCTTCTTCGACACCGCCAACATGTACTCGAACGGCGAGTCGGAGCGCGTCCTCGGCGAGGCGCTGGAGGGCCACCGCGAGGAGACGGTCGTCGCGACGAAGGGGTACTTCCAGATGGACGAGTCGAACCCGAACTCGGGCGGGCTCTCGCGGAAGGCGATCGAACAGGAGCTACAGCACAGCCTCGACCGGCTCGGGATGGACACGATCGACCTCTATCAGATCCACCGCTGGGACGACGACACGCCGATCGAGGAGACGCTGGCGGCGCTCGACGACGCCGTCCGGCGCGGCGACGTGCGGTACATCGGCGCCTCCTCGATGTGGGCCCACCAGTTCGCCGAGGCGTTACATGCGAGCGACCGCGAGGGGTACGAACGCTTCGCGACGATGCAGAACCACTACAACCTCGCGTACCGCGAGGAGGAGCGCGAGATGCTGCCACTCTGCGAGAAGGAGGGGATCGGCGTGATGCCGTGGAGCCCGCTCGCGCGCGGCTACCTCACCCGACCGCACGAGTCGGTCGACGCCACGCTCCGCGGAGAGACGGAAGAGCACCTCTACGAGCACCCCTACCGCGAGGGCGGCGGTCCGTCGGTCAACGAGCGCGTCGCGGAGCTCGCCGACGAGAAGGGGGTGAAGATGGCGCAGATCGCGCTGGCGTGGCTGTTCCGCAAGGAGTGGGTCGACACTCCCATCGTCGGAACGACCAGCGTCGAACACCTGGAAGACGCGGTCGAGGCCCTCGACATCGACCTCTCCGGGTCGGACGTCGAGTGGCTGGAGGAGCCGTACGAGCCCATCCGGGTCTCCGGACACGACTGATCGGCCGAGGCGAGCCGACGACCGAAAACGGCCTCGTGACTCCGTGTTAATCCCTCTGTGACGTTTTAGGTATATAGTGGCAACTCATTAGTATGATAATCGTTGACACGGTCGTATGAGCGATAGCGACCGGTCTCCAGTCCCGTCGAGCACCGAGTACGCGCGCAGTCGGACGCGGTGTCCGAACTGCGGCGCCCGCGTCCCGGCCGTCGGCCGCGACGCGGAGACGACCGAGTGTCCGAACTGCCACCGGCTGATCCGAGCCTGACGTCCGGGGGAGGGCGACCGGGGAGCGGGCGCCGCGATCGGTTACCTCGACATAAACGCACCGTCGAGAGCCGGAGCAACAACCCTTTTCGGCCGGGCTACCGAATCGAGACTCATGGCAGACGACGAGACCAACGACGCCGACGCCGGCGAGGAACAGGGTGGCAACGCCACCGAAAATCAGGGCGGAGACGCGGGCGGCGACGACGCCGAGGAGAAGTCCTTCCGCGAGCGGGTCGAGGAGATCCGCGAGCGCCGCGAGCAGGAGCGCGAGGAGGGCGACCGGCCCGATCCCGAGGAGATGATGGGCGGGGCGGCCCGCCGGGGATGGGCGGCGGCGGGCGTGGCGGCGGCAACCCCTTCGCGCAGAGATGTCCGGCATGGATGGCGCGGCGGCGGCGGTCCCGGGCGGCGCCGGCGGCCCGCCGGATGGGCGGGCGGTCCCGGCGGTCCGGGCGCCCGCGGCGAGGAGGGCGGCGACCAGGTCGGCAACGAGGAGCTCGTGCGCGAGGTCCGCCAGCTCCGCGACGAGGTCCGCGACGCCACCCGTCAGCTCCAGCGCATCGCGCAGGCGCTCGACGACGACTGACGCGGACCAGCACTCTTTCCGGCTTCTATTTGCTCCCGATAGCTTCTCGTATTCACCTTCGTTCGTATAAACGCGGTAACAAGCTATTTATCCGAGGCATACAGCGTCCGTACACGAGACTCATGCCTGCCCACGAGACAAAATCCGCGGATACCGTTTTAGCCGAAGAGACCGGTGACCCCGTGGAAAAGTTCTCTGCTGACGACAAGCCGGTTCCGGAGCTCGACGAGCTCGAATCGGTTCCGGAAGCGGAACGGTAGGCGGCTACTCGCTTCGCGGACCGTATCTCTCAAGGAGATTCCCTGCACTTTTTTCGAAAAAACGCTCACAGTACGCTGGTGCGTTCTCGGCGCTCACCGGCGGGAATCCCCGCTGAACGTCCACTTTCTGCCCATCTCGATATAAATCGAGATGAAGTCGCTCGGCCTCAACGTCGTGCCCCCACGCTGAGTCGGGGTGATGATCGGACCGCGTGACCTGTCGCCAGTCGCGTTTTCCGTATCGCTGACCGACGTTCTGTTCGAGTTGAACGACGAACCAGTCAACCTTCCCGTCCGAAACGCCCATTTCCAGATTTATCCGCGAGAGGCCGTGCTCCATGGGAGTTTGGTACTCCACGTCAGGGCTATCATGCCGATGGTCGGGAGTTGACCGGTTCGTCATATAAAATTGGGAGAGGCGCGTTCTTACCTCAGCACTCCGACCAGCCGCACGACTCGCACGTCTTGCAGCCCTCGGAGTAGTAGAGGTTCATCCCGCCGCAGTCGGGACACTCGGGCGACTCGCCCGCCGCGATCAGCTCCTGCATCGCGTCGTCGGCGTCGGCCGCGTCGTCCTCGGCCGTCCCGTTCACGTTCGGGGCGTCGGTCGCCGCGCCGGCGTCGACCGCGCCGCCGTCGGTCTGGCTCGTCGGCTCGCTCGCCAGGTCGCGCTCGACGTCGTCGAGGCTCTGCTGTTGCGGGATCCCCTTGTCGATCTCGTCGTCGAGGTAGCGCCGGAGCGCGGTGCCGATGGCGTCCGGGATCGACTGGATCTGCTCGCCCTTGTCCCAGGCGACCTTCGGGCTCCGGGTGCCCTGTAGCTCGTCGACGATCTCGTCGGGGTCCACGCCCGAGCGGAGCGCCGTCGAGATGACCTTCGCGAGCGCCTCGGTGAAGGAGTTGGTGTAGCCGCCGGAGTGGCCGATGTTCGCGAACAGCTCGAACGGCCGACCGTTCTGGTCCTCGTTGATGGTGACGTACAGCTTCCCGTACCCCGTCTCGACGCGCTGGGTGACGCCGTTCAGGGAGTCGGGACGCGGGCTGCGCTCGCTGTAGTCGATCTGCGGCTGCTCGCTGGCCTCCAGCAGGTCCGCGATCTCCGTGTCGATCGCCGCCTGCACGTCCTCGTTCTCGAGGAACGCCTCGACGCCGCCGAACACCTCGCCGATCTGCTCGACGATCGCCTCGGCCGCCTCGCTCTCGTCGGCGAACTCCGTGTTCTTCGCGCGCGTCGTGAGCACCTGCTTCGAGCGGGTGCCGTCGCGGTAGACGGTGACGCCCTTCCCGCCGTGGTCGTAGATGTAGCGGTACACCTCTTCCATCTCCTCGGCGGTGGCGTCGTTCGGGAAGTTACACGTCTTCGAGATGGCGGAGTCGACGCCCTCCTGGCAGGCGCACTGGACCGCCGCGTGCTGTTTGCCCGAGAGGTCGCCGGTGACGACGAACAGCTCGCCGATCGCGTCCGGAACCGTCTCTAACCCGTCAACGCCGTCGAACTCGTTGGTCGCCATCTGCTCTTGAGCCTCCTGCTTGACGGCGTCGACGTCGACGTCGTTCTCCTCTAAGGTGCGCAGGAAGTAGTCGTCGAACTCGACGAGCATCTCGTCGCCTTGGACGTCGTCGGAGACGTTCTTGTAGTAGGCGACGTTGTAGATCGGCTCGCAGCCGCCGGTGGTGTTCCCGATCATCGACGTCGTGCCCGTGGGCGCGATCGTCGTCGTGTTGTGGTTGCGGATCGGGAAGCCGTCCGCCCACTCGTCGGCGTCGAGGCCGGTGTAGTGCTCGAACCAGTCGCGGTGCTCGGTGGGGTTCGCGTACTTCGACTCGTCCCAGTCGTTGAACACGCCGCGCTCCTCGGCGAGCTCGTGGGAGGTCTGCTTCGACGCGTGGTTGATGTGGGTCATCAGCTGGCGGGCGACCTCGTTGCCCTCTTCGGTGCCGTACTGAATCCCGAGCTGGATGTACAGCTGAGCGAGCCCCATCACTCCGAGCCCGATCTTCCGCATGTCGCGGACCTTCTGCTCGATCTTCTCGACCGGGAAGTCCGACATCGTCACGACGTTCTCGAGGAAGCGGGTGCCGTAGTCGATCCGCTCGTCGAACTCCTCGAAGTCGATGGCTTCCTGTAAGAACTCCGACATGGCGGCCTCCTTCGACTCGTACTCGTCGGCGTGCGCCTCGGACCAGACGCGCCAGTCCGGCGCGTCCTGCGCCGCGAGCGTCGAGAGGTTGATGTGACCGAGGTTACAGGCCTCGTACTCCTCCAACGGTTGCTCGCCGCAATTGTGGACCACGAGACCGTTCGCGACGAACGAACTCGTCTCAGGCTCCGTCAGGTCGTAGACGGCCTCGTGGCCGTCGTCCTCGACTGCGGAAACGGTCGCTTCGAATCCCTCGCTGTACGGTCCGCGGTCGTAGTTCGCGAGACGCTCGTCGAGTGCGTCCTGTTTCGAGTCGAGAAGGAATCCGATCTCCTCCGCGAAGCGGACGAGGTTGTCCTTCGAGACGACGAGATCGTGGTCGGCCTGTCGCTCGTATTCCGCAGTTCCGCCGTTTCCGTCGGGCATCTCCTGAACGCCCTCCTCGTGGCGCTCCTCGTAGATCTTGCTGAAGATCCCGAAGTTGAGCAGGAGTTGCTGGACTTCTTTTAACAGGTCGGTGCTCGTGCTCGTGAGCCGGACGGAGACGCCCTTTTCGACGTTCCCCTGAACGCCCCCGTCAGCGGAGAACAGCGCACGGAGGTACCCGCGTGCCATCTCCTCGCTCCCGCGCATCACTGCCTCAGGCACCTGATGCTTCTGATCGGCTAAGCCGGCTTCCTCGGCGTACTCGTACAGTCGAGCCGAGCGGATCCGCTGCTCGACGGCCTGCGCGCCGCGGTAGTCGTCACCTCTAGCGATCTCGTTGACGCCGACCTCGTAGTCGGCGTTACCGACGGGATCGCGAACGACTTCGTTCACGTCGGCTGCGAACGATTCCGAGATCTCTGCGTCCTCGTCGTAGAAGTTGAGGACGGCGCGCTCCTCTCCGGTCTTGAGATGGCCGTCGCCGACCATCCAGCCGAGTACGCGACCCTCTGCCGCTGTTCCGTGCTGGCCGAAGGAGCCTTTCCGGTTCTGGATGTGGACCGTGTCGCCGGCGTCGAGGTTGCCGGCTTCCACCCACCCGTCACCCGTCATGACCCGATGATGGGAAGTGAGGCGGAGTTCGTACCCCTCCTCGGTCGTGAGCTTATAAACGTCCTTCTCGCCGGTCTTGTAGACGCTGCTCGCTTCTTTGAGCGTCTCCTCGCTGAGGCGACCATCGACGACGACGTCGCGTGCGACTCCCTGTTCGTAGAGTTCCTCGGCTTCGACGAGCCCGTTTTCGGTGCTGATCAAGGTGTCACCGGTGACACAGGGGTTCGTCGCGAGGATGCGGTGGTCCGGGTGCTCCTCCACGTCGAAGGAGTGCTCCTTGTTCACCCGCTCGAGGTAGATGACGCCCGGCTCGCCGTTCTCGTGGGCGCCCTCGATCATGTCGTCCCACAGCTCCTGGGCCGGGATCGACAGCACTTCGCCGACCTCGACGTGCTCGCCGAGACCGAACATGTCGTAGATCTCCTTCGTCTCGGGCGTCGCGACGTGGGGTTCCTCGGTGCGCGGGTTGGTGAAGGTGAACTCCTCGTCGTTGTACAGCGCCTCCATGAAGTCGTCGGTGACGCCGACGCTGATGTTGAAGTTCGACAGGTGACCCTCGACCGCGTTCCGGAGGTGTTCGGGCACCTTTCCGTCCTCGTCGATCAGCTCGCGGGCCTCCTCCAAGGCGTCCGCGAAGGAGTTGTGCGTGAAGTCGTCGGGGTCGTTCAGCCGCAGCGAGTGAGCCAGGGAGACGTCCTTGTTCTTCGCGTGGATGAACTGGATGACGTCCGGGTGCGAGACGCGCATGACGCCCATCTGAGCGCCGCGGCGCGCGCCGCCCTGCGCGATCGTCTCGCACATCTGGTCGAACGTCCGCATGAACGTGATCGGGCCGGAGGCGATGCCGCCGGTCGAGCCGACGGAGTCGCCGTAGGGGCGGAGCTTCCAGAACGCGTACCCCATGCCGCCGCCGGACTGGAACACCTCGGCCGCCTCCTTGGCGGTCTGGTGGATGTCGGTGATGTCGTCGTCGGGGGAGTCGACGAAGCAGGCCGAGAGCTGCTGGAGCTCGTCGCCCGCGTTCATCAGGGTCGGCGAGTTCGGCATAAATGAGAGCCGCTCCATCCCGTCGCGGAACCGGTCCGCGGTCGCCTCCACGTGGTCGCGCACGCTCTCGGGGAGCTCGGGAACGACGGTGTCGTACGCGAACTTGTTGACGTTGTGCGCGGTCAGCGTCGTCTCCGCCTCGTCCTCGGCGGTGGTGCCGGCGCCGAACACCTCCTCCGCCAGTTCGTTCCGGCGGGGGTGGTCGGGCTTCAGCTGGTCGGGCGTGACGGTGACCTCGACGCCCTGCTTCTCGGCCTCGAAAACGGCCTCCGCGAGCGCGACGTTGCGCGCGACGCGGTCGAACAGCTCCTCGGGGTTCTCGATCGTCTCGCCGTCCGCGTTCTTCCGGAGGTAGCGCGCGGGCAGGATGTTGTGATAGGCGTTGGCGGTGAGACGCTCCTCCATCGTCTCGCCCGTTGTTCGTTTGATCGGCAGTTCGAGTTCGTCGGCGGCGACGCCGTCGTTGCTCATTCGACGGCCACCCCGCTCGGTTGACGTGCGTTCTGGCTCATATATCGTGTCTACGTACTGTCGCAGCAGGCCCTTTTGTGTTCCGCTCCCGGCCCGGATAGGTGACTACCTGTTCGATTCGGTATGTAATTCCCGGTCCGCGTGTCTGACGCCGGATTCGATTACGTTACATCTGAACGTGTTCCGGACACATAAGCGTAGCCAGACCAGAGTGAAACTGATACTCAAGGCGCGAAATCGACCGAAGTAACGGTCTCCGCATCGGAACAAAAGGGGGGTTAATCGCACCGATTTTCCGGCGTTATGCTCCGTGTTACCGCGGTCCCGTCGGCCGGGAGCGTGAGACTCCGGCCTCATCGGCGCAGTATTTGCCGGCTCACCTATCAGATTTCAATAACCGACGGACCGCGGCTCCTCCCCACAAGCTTATGCCCGACGTGCTCGTGGGGCCGGACATGACCGCTTCGCTCGCCGCGTTGGCATCGTCGCTCCCGCTTCAGGCCGGACTCCTCGCCAGCCAAGCGGGACAGCTGCTCGTCGCGCTCGTCGCCGTCGCGATCGTTATCGTCGTCGGTAAGTTCGTGCTGAAGCTCGCGTGGCGCCTAGTCACGATCGGCATCGTCCTCGTCGCCGTGTTCTTCCTGCTGTCGACGGCGGGGATTATTTAAAGAAAAACTGCTCCCGACCGAGCCGACCGACGCTCCGACTACTGGAACGCGGTGCCGGGCTCGGCGTCGGTGCGGTCGACGTCCGACCGCTGGAACTGCTTTTCGATCTCCTCGTAGCGCTCCCGCGTCTCGGGGGTGACGCTCGGGTTCACCTCGCCGAGGGCGTCCTCGAAGTGCGCCATCGTCACGCGGACGTTGCCGACGGACTCCCCGACTTCCTCGCGCGTGACGCTGCCGATGAACTCCCGAGAGGCGTTCATCGAGGCCTCGCGGGCGACCGCTTCGAGGTCGGCGCCGACGTACCCCTCGGTCTTCCGTGCCAGCGCGTCGAGGTCGACGTCGTCGGCCAGCGGCTTGTTCCGGGTGTGGACCTCCAGGATCTTCCGGCGGGCCTCCTCGTCCGGCACGGGCACGTGCACGTGGCGGTCCAGGCGGCCGGGCCGGAGCAGCGCCGAGTCGATGAGGTCCGGGCGGTTCGTCGTCGCGATGACGACCACGTCCTCCAGCGACTCGAGCCCGTCGAGCTCCGTCAGCAGCTGCGAGACGACGCGTTCGCCGACGCCGGAGTCGCCGGAGTTCTTGCCGCGCTCGGTCGCGATCGAGTCGATCTCGTCGAAGAACACGATGGTCGGCGCGTTCTCGCGGGCCTTGCTGAACACCTCGCGGACGCCCTTCTCGGACTCGCCCACGTACTTGTTCAGCAGTTCGGGCCCCTTGATCGAGATGAAGTTCGACTCCGCCTCGTTGGCGACGGCCTTCGCGAGCAGGGTCTTCCCCGTGCCCGGCGGGCCGTACATCAGGACGCCCTTGGCGGCCTGCATGTCGAGCTCCTCGAACACCTCGGGGTACTCCAGCGGCCACTGGATCGTCTCGCGGAGCCGCTCTTTGGTCCCCTCCAGACCGCCGACCCGGTCCCAGGAGACGTCCGGGACCTCGACGAACACCTCGCGGAGCGCGGAGGGCTCGATGCCCTTCATCGCCTCCTTGAAGTCGCTCTCGGTGACCTGGATGGAGTTCAGCACGTCGGCGTCGATCTCGTCGCTCTCTAAGTCGAGCTCGGGCCGGATCCGGCGCAGCGCGTGCATCGCGGACTCCTTCGCGAGCGACTCGAGGTCGGCCCCGACGAAGCCGTGGGTGTTCTCCGCGTACTCGTCGAGGTCGATTCCCTCGACCAGCGGCATGTTCCGCGTGTGGACCTGCAGGATCTCCTTGCGGCCGTCGCGGTCGGGGACGCCGACCTCGATCTCGCGGTCGAAGCGACCGCCGCGGCGGAGCGCGGGGTCGATGGCGTCGACGCGGTTCGTCGCGCCGATGACGACGACCTCGCCGCGCTCTTCGAGCCCGTCCATCAGCGAGAGCAGCTGGGCCACGACGCGCCGTTCGACGTCGCCGCCGGCCTCCTCGCGCTTGGGCGCGATCGAGTCGAGCTCGTCCATGAAGATGATCGAGGGCGCCTCCTCCGAGGCCTCCTCGAAGATCTCACGGAGCTGCTCCTCGCTCTCGCCGTAGTACTTCGACATGATCTCCGGGCCGGAGATGTTGTGGAAGCTGGCGTCGATCTCGTTGGCGACGGCCTTCGCGATCAGCGTCTTCCCCGTGCCCGGCGGGCCGTGCAGGAGCACGCCCTTCGGCGGGTCGATGCCGAGCCGCTTGAACAGCTCCGGGTGCCGCATCGGCAGCTCGATCATCTCGCGGACCTGTTCGAGCTCGCCGTCGAGCCCGCCGATGTCCTCGTAGGTGACGTCCGGGCCTTCGCTGGCCCCGTCGCCGCTCCCGCCGCGCTCGGCGAGCTCCTCGGCGGGGACCTCCGAGATCTCGATCTCGGTGTCGTCGGTGATGACGACGGTCCCCGACGGCGTCGTCGAGGCGACCTTCATCGGCACCGCCTGCGACTGGCCGCCCATCAGGCCGAAGCCCATCGACGTGCGGATCGTCTGCCCTTCGGTCACCGGCTGTCCGGAGAGCTTGTCGCGGATGAACGGGGCGATCTGCCCGCGCACGCGAAGCTGGCTCGGGAAGGCGATCGTGACCGACTCCGCCCGGGAGACGTCGACCGACTCGACCGTCACGCGGTCGTCGATGCCGACGTAGGCCTCCTGACGGAGCCGTCCGTCGATACGCACGACGCCGCTTCCGTCGTCCTCGGGGTAGCCGGGCCAGACGCGGGCGATCGCGGCCCCGTCCGGGCCCTCGACGCGGACGATGTCGCCGCCGGAGAGCCCCAGCTCTTCGGCCGCGACGCGGTCGATCGCCGCGAGGCGGCGGCCGGCGTCCTTCTGTTTGAGCGGTCTGACAGTGAGTTTCATCGCTCGCCCTCCACGGTGTCGTCCTCGACCGTTTCGCCCTCGACCGTGATCACGCCGTTCGTGACCGCGGTCGACGCGGCCGGTCCCGGCAGTTCGAACTCCGACTCGACCGGTTCGCCGTCGCCGTCGACGACGACGATCGCCGTCTCGCCGACCGTGTCGACGCTCACGTTCGCGGCGTCGGCGCCCAGATCGGCGGCGACGATCCACCCGTCCTCGTACTCGAACCGGCGGAGCAGCGGACCGTCGCCGGTCGATCGGGTCTGTTGGTGATTCATGCTAACTACAAGTTAGGCGCGAGAATATATAAACCCGTCGCTAAAAATCGCATGACGTGAGATCTCACGAACGTATCGGTAGTGTTGCGGTTCGGGGTCGTTTCGGGGGGCGTCGACGGTCGTTCCCTCCTCGGATCCTCTCGCTCGCCGGCGCCGTCCGCCGGGCGTCTTATGACCGAGCGCGCGGGAGACAGGGGCATGCAGCGAGTCACCCACGACGGGCGCGACACCGCGTATCGCGTCTCCGACCGCGGCGGCGACGGGCCGACGGTCTGCTCCGTCCACGGGAGCGGCGGGAGCAAAGACGTCTGGAAGGCGCAGGCGCGCCTGAGCGACCGGTTCCCGACCGTCGCGCTCGACCTCTCGGGGCACGGCGACAGCGACGACGTCGACGAACCGGCCGGGGCCGAGACGCTCGACGCCTACGCGGACGACGTCGTCGCAGTCGCGGAGGCGACCGGGGCGACCGTCCTCTGCGGCAACTCCCTCGGCGGCGCCGTGGCTCTGTGGATCGCGCTGGAGCGCGACCTCCCGCTCGACGGGCTCGTCCTCGCGGGCACGGGCGCGAAGCTCGCGGTCGCCGAGCCGCTGTTGGACGCGCTCGAGACGGAGTTCGACCGGGCGATCGACCTGCTCCACGAGCCCGACCGCCTCTTCCACGACGCGCCGGCCGAGTACGTCGAGCTCTCCCGCGCCGGCATGCGGGAGTGCGGTCGGGCGGTCACCGAGCGCGACTTCCGGACCTGCCACGCGTTCGACGTCCGCGACCGTCTCGACGAGATCGCGTCGCCGTCGCTCGCGGTCGTCGGCGAACACGACGCGCTCACGCCGCCGGCGTACCACGACTACCTCGCGGACCGGATCGACGACTGCGAGCGCGCGGCGATCGAGGGGGCCGCACACCTCGCGATGCTGGAACGCCCCGCCGCGTTCAACGCGGCGCTCTCGTCGTTCCTCGGGCGTCGCTCGGCGGACGAGTCAAGCGACGGCGGGACTCGCTGAGGTGCGGCTCCCGCGAGCAGCGGCGGTCAGGGTGGGAACCGACGGGGCGAGGGGTTCACGTCGAAAGGGGGGACGCCCCGTTTCGAAACGAGTGGATCGGACAGTCGTCGCCGCGCGGTACCGTCGACGGTCGATGGCTGCGTGGTCCGGTCCTCGATGTCGTCGGCACTCACCTCGTGCCACGTGTTACCATTCCAGTATTAATAAACGATTCGCCGTCTCCACCGCCGCGCCGCCCGTCGGTACGCTTTTGCGACGCCGGCGTCGACCGATCGGCAATGGACGGCGACGACTCGGGACGACGGTCCGTCGGATCGAGCTCGCCTCCCGACCCGGAGCGATCGGCGGGGCCGACGGGTGACGCGGACGAGCGCCGCCTCTCGAACGGCCCGCGCGGTCCCGAGAACCCCGACATCAACGACCTGCTCGCGAAGCTCGACGCGTTGAGCGACACCGTCGACGAGGGCCACGAGCGGGAGAAAGTCCGTCAGACCATCTCGCTCGTCGAGCGGATGCCCGGAAGCTCGGCGTTTCGGACCCGGATCACGAAGTACACCTCGCGGGACTTGGCCGAGGCGTTCGTGGGCTCGGTCCTCTTCGCGCTCCCCCTGCTCGTCGAGGGCGGCGTCTTCGAGATCGCGGCGTGGTTCGCCGCGGCCACGCCGGGCGGCGTTCCCGTCTTCCTGCTCGTCCACGTGGGGTTCGTGCTGGTCATGACCGCCGGGCTGCTGTACTTCGCCGACTTCCGGCAGATCGAGATCAGCCACCCGATCCTCGGGATCGTCCCGCGGCGCTACGCCGGGATCCTGCTCGTCTCGCTGTTCACCTCGGTCCTCATGATGGTCCTTTGGGGCCGGCTCCACGAGGGCGACCCGGGCGCCCTCGAACGGGTCTCCCGCGTGGCGTTCGTCTGGGCCGGGGCCGCGTTCGGCGCGAGCCTCGGCGACATCCTGCCGGGTGAATCGCAGGGGACGGATATCGAGCACCTCGACCTGACCGGGCTCGATCTGGAGTTCAGCCGCGACGACTGAGCCGCCGACCCCTCCGTCTCGGTCCCCGTTTCCACACCTTTTTCGCCGCGGCGACCGTACCCGTATACATGTCAGCGTTACGTGAAGCGCTCCGGGACCTCCCGGACGCGGTGTTTGCGGACCTGCTCGAATCAGACGACGGGTACGTCCTCGTCGTCGACCTCCCCGGCGCGACCTCCGAGACGACCGAAGTCCTCTCCGAGGACGGTCGGATCGTCATCGAGGGGCGCCGCGAGAAGGGGGTCCCCGAGGGGTTCCGCTACGTCCGCGAGGACCGTCCCCTGTTCCTCGACGCGGAGCTCCCGCTCCCGGGGGACGCCGACGGGACCGGCGCGGACGCCGAGATGGACCGCGGGGTGCTCGAGGTCACGATCCCGAAGCGGACCGGAGACACCTCCCGTACCATCCCGGTCGACGACGCCGACGGGGACGCCGACTCCGACGACGAGGCCGACGCCTGACGGGTGGTCACGCTGGTCAACCTTCGCGCCTACTGGCGGTTCTTCGTGGTCGTCCGGCGGTTCTCGCCGCTGATCGTCGCCTACTGGCGGGACCGGAAGCGGTTCCTCCTGTTCGGCGGGAGCCGCGACGTCGACGCGGAGACCCAGCGCGAGCGCGCCGCCGTCCTCCTCGACATCCTGCTCACCCTCGGTCCGACGTTCATCAAGCTCGGCCAGATCCTCTCGACCCGGCCCGACATCCTCCCGCCGGCGTACATCGAGGTGCTGGAAGGGCTCCAAGACGACGTGCCGCCGGCCCCGTGGGAGGAGTCGAGGGTCGTCCTCGAAGAGGAGTTCGGCCCCGTCGACGAGACGTTCGACGACTTCGACCGCGACCCGATAAGCGGCGCGAGCCTCGGACAGGTGTACACCGCCCGCTACGAGGGCAACGACGTCGCCGTGAAGGTCCGCCGGCCGGGGATCGAGTCGCTGGTCGAGGCCGACCTCCGGACGATCCGCTGGTCGATCCCGCTCGTCAAGCGGTTCACCGGTAGCGGGCGGGCGTTCTCGCTGGAGAACCTCGCCGACGAGTTCGCGAAGACGATCCGCGAGGAGATGGATTACAAGCGCGAACGCGAGATGCTCGAGGAGATCCGCGCCAACTTCGACGACAACGACCGGATCCGGATCCCCACCGCCTACGAGGAGGTCTCCGGGCCGCGAGTGCTCACGATGGAGTACGTCCCGGGGGTGAAGATCAACCGGCTCGACGAGCTCGACGCCGCGGGATTCGACCGCAACGCCATCGCCGAGACGCTCCAGGAGGTGTACCTCCAGATGATCATCGACGACGGCGTGTTCCACGCGGACCCCCATCCCGGGAACCTCGCCGTCGACGACGACGGCACCGTGATATTCTACGACTTCGGAATGGCCGGGCGCGTGGACCCGTTCATCCAGGAGAAGATCGTCGAGTTCTACGTCGCGGTCGCCCGGCAGGACATCGACGGCATCCTCGACACGCTCATCGCGATGGGCACCCTCTCGCCGGAGGCCGACCGCGAGGTGATGGGGAACGTGATGGAACTGGCCATCGCCGACGCCAGCGGCGAGGACATCGAGCAGTACCAGGTGAACCAGATCATCGAACAGGTGGAGTCGACCATTTACGAGTTCCCCCTCCGGCTCCCGCCGGACCTCGCGCTCGTGTTGCGCGTCGCGACCGTCGTCGAGGGGGTCTGCGTCACGCTCGACCCCGAGTTCGACTTCATCTCCACGGCGACGGAGTACCTCAGGGACGAGGGGTACTACGAGCAGACCGCCCGCGACCTCGCCGAGGGCGCCGGGCGACAGGTCCAGCGCACCACCGAGGCGCTGTTCACCGTCCCGCCGAAGGCCGACGACTTCCTCGAACGGGCGAACCGGGGCGACCTCCACGTCGACGTCACGATCGACGACGACTCGAACGTCCTCGACAAGCTCGCGATGCGGATCGCCTACTCGGTGCTGCTCGCGGTCGGCGTCCTCTCCGCGACGATCCTCTACTCGTTCGCCGACGCGTGGCGGCTCGCCGGCGTCGTCCTCCTGCTCGCCGTCCCGCTGGCGATCGCGCTCTACCGCTCGTTCCGGAAGAAGCGCGGCCTCCGGGCCACGCCGCAGTTCACCAGGCAGGGGATGAAGCAGCGCCGCGACGACTGAGCCGGGGACCGTCGCGCCCTCCCGTCGACGCGCCGAGCCCGTCCGCCGGTCAGCCGGAGACGACCTGAATCGGGACGAGCAGGAAGCAGAGCGCCCCGAGCGCGAACGTCGCGAGACCGACGGCGAGCCGCGGCCAGCCGATCCGCTCGTCCTCGGCCGGGTTCGCCGGGCCGTTGAACGCGATGACGAGCGCGAACAGGCCCCAGAACCCCCACAGGCCGACCGACTCGTCGATTCCGAGGCCGCGCCAGAAGTAGAGGTACGCGGCGATCGAGAAGAGGGCGCCGGGGACGAGCGCCGCGATCGTCTCCTGCCGCGGGCCGACCATCGCGCGGACCATGTGGCCCCCGTCGAGCTGACCGACGGGCAGGAGGTTCAGGAGGGTGAAGAACATCCCGACCCAACCGCCGATCACCACCGGGTGCGCCGTGAGCGCCGGGTCCTCGTACCCCGTCGGCTGGCCGATGAGGTCGGCGATGATCTCCAGCAGCGGCGGGTTGTTGAAGCGGATCATCGTTCCGGAGGCGTTCGCGAGCTCCGCCGGGACGCGGATCGGGTCGAGCGAGAGACCGATGACGGTGACGACGACGGTGGCGACGAGTCCCGCGATCGGTCCGGCCGCGCCGATGTCGAACAGCACCTTCCGGGAGGGCATCCGCCCGCGCATCCGGATCACCGCTCCGAGCGTCCCGAAGGGGAAGAAGAAGGGGATGACGTACGGCAGCGAGACGCTGACTCCGTGGTATCGACCGGCGGCGTAATGCCCGAGCTCGTGCGTCATCAGCACGCCGAGCACGGCCGCGGTGAACGGCCACGCTTGCAGTATCGTCAGGGGGTTCGCGGCGATCTCCTCCCAGCCGACGTAGTACCAGCCGTACGCGCCGACGAACAGGGTGGAACACACCGTCGCCGCGAACAGGACGACGTTGAGCCACGGCACCCCGTCGCGCCCGCGGTCGAAGGGCGTCGCGACGACGACGTGACCGTCGCCGTCGGCCTCGAGGTCGACCTCGTAGCCGGCGTCTCGGAACGGCGGGACCAGCTTCCGCAGCAGGGTGCGTTCCGGGACGTACGACTCCCCGACGTACCGGACGCGCCCGTCGTCTCGACGGATCTCGTCCACCCTGAAGAACGTCCGCAGCGGCTCCGGACGCGGGACGTCGGCCGCGGCCGACGCCTCCCCGTCCTCGTGTTCTGGCATCGTCGGTCGTAACTGGTCGGCGAGTATAAACCCCGCGTCGCCAGCGGCGCGCCTCGAACCGCGGCGCCGCCGACCGACGCTACGCGTCGTCGGAGCGGTTCGGAAACGGTCGACCCCCGGAGAGCGGGGGCCGCGTTGGGGGAGAAAGCGGGGACGCGCGTGAGCGCGTGGTTTGCCGCCGCCGGGCGGGCTCGACGGTCCTCGTCAGGCGGGCTCGATGCGCCAGGTCGTCGCGCCAGTGTACGACCACTTCTCGACGGTGAGCTCGGTGGCGGAGTCGCGGAGCTTCACCATCAGGGCGCCGATCTCCTTCGTCGAGAGGTCGACGTCGTCGGAGATGAACTTCCCCTTGAAGTACATCTCGCCGTCCTCGGCGCGGTCGAGCAGGTACCGCTTCAGCCGCTCTTCCTTGCTGAGGTCGTCGGTTGGGTTCGCGTTCGCGGAGGGATTTGCAGTCGCGCTCATGGTACACCCTCCGATTGCTCCCGGAGGATGTTATAAAGGTGCGACCGTTGGACGGTGTTCAGCGGCTTTTGCGGCGTTTTAGACGGGGGACATCGGCTAAAACGTGTCTGACAGACCGTTCACAAAAGCCTCTGAACGGCTTAGATATTTCATAACCCGTTTTGAAGCCGTAATACGCAGTTCACTTATCGATGGTTATGCCGCGGCGATGGATCGGTAATTCTCGGCTTAACCAGCGTATATTGCCGGTAAATATCCCGACCGACCCCGCGCTCGCGGTCCGCGCGGCCGGTCCGCCGGCCAGACGCGGGGCCGATATTCGGTCAGTTGTGCGGCCGAGGAACAGTCAATGCCCGGTCGAGGACCGGCCACTCGCGCGGCGAGAGCCGATAGTCACGCCGGTGAACCCAGAATCTCCGCCATCGGTCGTCTCCTTCTTTTGAAGATCGGTACCTCGCTTTCAGCCGTCGATCCCGTCCTCGACGGTGCGGAACGCCTCCCCCGACGGTGCCCCGCTAGAACGACGACAAAGACGACTGTCCCGCCCGCCCTCGATAACGCCGGTCCGATGGTGCATTCGGACGTCGAACACGCCGTCGCGCTCGGTCTAGTCGGCCGCGATCGCGTCCATGCTCCGCGGGCGACCCCCTCGTACTTCTCGAAGCCAAGTGGGCTGGTGCGGTCCGTCCCCGGGCCGCGTCCCGCGCCCAGGACGCGGCCGGTGAACGTCCGCGATCGCTCCCGACCGTCCGCGTCGGCGGAGCTCGACCCGCCGCACGAGCGTCTCGCGCGTGGATCCACGCCCGCGGCGTCGGCCCGCGAGAGGCGGTCGAGGTCGACGCCGCCGGCGCGTCGGCGGCGGGATGACCGTCCCGGCACGTCTTCCGTTCCGCGTCCGTCCGAAGCAGGACCGTCGCACGCCGCAGTCTGAGTCGCAGACCGCGACGAGGTACCTCGTGATCGGGCGCGAGCCCGTCGAGGAACGCGCGACCCGTCGACTCGCCCGCGCCGTCCACTCGCCGTGCTCAGGGCGATACCTCGTGTCGGCGCCGGTCGTCCGCGCGCTCGACGCGAACGCCCCGCGGTGCCCTCCGCTCGCCCGTCCGCCGTCGGCGCCGTCCGCATGACTCACAACGCCCGGTCCGGCCGTCGAGTCGGTCGGTGAGCGCCCCGGCAAGGTCCGCCGCGCCGGGCCCCACGATCGCTATCGGGTGCATACACGAAGGCGGGGTGCGAGCGGCTTAGGCGTTTCCCGCCGATGCGCCGAGCGCCCGCGCCCGTCGACGCGGCGACCGCCTCGGAAACCGGCGGCGTCCGGCCTTGATAATCCTTAAGAGCGAGACAGGGGTATGCGACGGTAATGAGAGTCGTCGTTTCTATCGGCGGGAGCGTGCTCGCGCCCGATCTCGACCCCGATCGGGTGGCCGCGTACGCCGAGACGATCGAGCGGATTGCCGCCGACGGCTGCGAGGTGGGCATCGTCGTCGGCGGCGGCGGAGTCGCGCGAGAGTACATCGAGACGGCGCGGGACCTCGGCGCCAACGAGGTCGAACTCGACCAGCTCGGCATCGGCACCACCCGGCTCAACGCCCGCCTGCTGATCGCCGCGCTCGACGGCCGCGCGAACCTCTCGCCGGCGACGGGGTACGACGAGGCCGCCGCAGCGCTCCGTCGCGGCGAGGTGTCGGTGATGGGCGGCGTCACCCCCGGGCAGACGACCGACGCGGTCGCCGCGGCGTTCGCCGAGTCCGTCGACGCCGACCTCCTCGTGTACGCGACGAGCGCGAACGGCGTGTACGACGCCGACCCCAACGCCGACCCGGACGCGACGCAGTTCGGATCGATGTCGCCGGCGGAGCTCGTCGACGTCGTGCTCCCGATGAGTCGGGACGCCGGCGCCTCCGCCCCCGTGGACCTGCTCGCGGCCAAGCTGATAGACCGGGCGGGGATCCGCTCGATCGTCCTCGACGGGACGGACCCGGGCGCGGTCGTCGACGCCGCGCTCCGGGGCGACCACACCGGTACCGACGTGGTCCCGACCGCCAGCGACGAGCCGACCTACTGGACGGGGGGCGGCGACGCATGAGCGCCGACGACTCCCCTCACATCCTCTCCGAGCAGGCGCGGGACGCCGCCGGTGCGACGGGGACGGGCGAGGAGGCCGACGGGGCTGAGGGGGACGGCGACTTCCGCGCCTTCTGGGCCGACGTCGTCGCCGACGAGATCGAGGCGCGCGATCCCGACGACCCGATCGTGATCAAGGGCGGCGTCTCCCCGTCCGGCGTCGCGCACCTCGGCAACTTCAACGAGATCATGCGGGGGTACTTCGTCGCCGCCGTGCTCCGCGAGCGCGGCCGCGAGGTCCGGCAGGTGTTCACCTCCGACGACAAGGACCCGCTCCGCAAGCTCCCGCGGAAGCTGGCGAACGCCGACGGCGAGATCGTCGGCCTCGGCGAGGTGGACGCGGGCGCGCTCGGCCGCAACCTCGGGAAGCCGTACACCGCGATCCCGGACCCGTTCGGCGAGCGAGAGTCGTACGCGGCCCACTTCGCCGCCCTCCTGAAGGCCGACGCCGACCGGCTGGGGGTCCCCGTCGAGATGGTCTCGAACACGGAGCTGTACGCCGACGGCGACTTCGACGACGTCACCCGGACGGTCCTCTCCGATCTTGACGGCGTCCGCGAGGTCCTCTCTCAGTACCAAGACAAGGTCGACGGCGAGTACGTCCCGTTCAATCCGATCTGCGCGGAGTGCGGGAAGGTGACCGAGACCGTCGTCGACGTCGACCTCGACGCGGAGACCGTCGACTACGTCTGCACCGACATGGAAGTCGGCGACGAGGTCATCGAGGGCTGCGGCCACGAGGGGACCGCGACGTTCCGGGAGGGGAAGCTCCCGTGGCGCCTCGAGTGGCCCGGTCAGTGGGAGGTGCTCGGCGTCGACTTCGAGCCGGTCGGTAAGGACCACGCGGAGGGGTCGTGGCCTTCGGGCGTCGACGTCGCCCGGAACGTCCTCGGGGTCGAGCCGCCCGTCCCGATGGTGTACGAGTGGTTCACGCTCAACGGGGAGCCGCTCTCCTCGTCGGCGGGTAACGTCGTCACCGTTCCGGAGCTGCTCGACCTGATCGAGCCCGAGGTGCTCCGCTACTTCTTCGCGCTCCACCCGAAGAAGGCCCGCGACCTCGACGTCGAACGGCTCGACCAGCTCGTCGACCGCTTCGACCGCTTCGAGCGGGCGTACTTCGGCGAGGTGGACGACGAGGACCTGACCGCCTTCGCCGAGCGCGCCTACCCCTTCGTCGTCGGCCGCGCCGACGATCCGCCGACGGAGCGACCCGTCCGGCTCCCGTACACGTTCGCGGCCGTCCTCGGGATGGTCGACGACCCCGACTTCCGCGAGCGGCTCGCCCGCGACGAGGGCCACATCCCGGAGGACGCGTCCGAGGAGACCGTCGAGGCCGCGCTCGCCCGCGTCGAGCAGGCCCGCAACTGGGCCGAGCGTACCGGAAACGAGTACGACTACCGGCTCCAGACCGACCTGCCGGACGCCGCGTTCGACGACGACGTGGCCGCCGCGCTCGACGACCTCGCCGACTTCGTCGCCGCGGGCCACGACGGCGACGCGATCCAGGCGGAGATGTACGAGACGGCGCGCGCGCACGACGTCGAGGTCGGCGACTTCTTCGCGGCCGGCTACCGGCTCTTCTTCGACGACACGCAGGGGCCCCGGCTCGGCGAGTTCCTCGGCGAACTGGAGCGCGACTACGTCGTGGCCCGGCTCCGTCGGGAGGCGTAGATGCCCGAGGACCGCTCGCTCGACGAGTTCGCCGGCGACGCGGACGGAGAGCCGTCCGACGGCGGTACCGAGCGGGAGGCCGACGCCGACGCCGCGGAGTCGATCGACGCCGACCCGGCGACGTCGACCGCGACGTGGACGACCGACGGCGGCGCCTGCGACCGATGCGGGGAGTCGGTCGCGCGGCGCTGGCTCGACGACGGCGCCCTCGTCTGTACCGCCTGTAAGGAGTGGTGACCGCGATCAGATTTAAGACGGGCCGCTCTGTCGTTACTTACGACTGAGTTCGTCTGAGGTTTATGAACACCGATATGGAATTTTTCCCCGGCCGGATCTACGACCGATCGCCGCGCGCGCTCGCCGTCGGGTTTCTCTGTGCGGGAGCGCTGCTCGTCCTCGTGGTCGACGTGGCGGTCGCCGTCGCCGCCGGAGACGCGGCCGCGTGGACGCCCGGCCGTCTCGTGAGCGGATGGGCGGTCGTCGGCGTCTCCTCGCTGTTCCTCTACGGCGCGTTGACCTACCACCGCCGCCGCGCCGAGGCGGCCCGGCGGGAGCTGGAGACCTCGAACCAACAGCTCCAAGTCTTGAGTCGAGTGTTCCGCCACAACATCCGCAACGACCTCAACGTCATCCGCGGCTACGCGGACCTGCTCGCGGACCGCGTCGAGGACGAGCGGAGCCGGGACTGTCTGGAGACGATTCGGACGACGACCGACGACGTCGTCGAGATAAGCGAGAAGCTGCGCGTCATCGAGGAGGCGTCGCCCGACCCGCCCGACGGGCGGATCGATCTGGTCGAAACCGTCCGGGACGCGGCGGCGGCGGTCGACGGGCCCGACGTGACGATCACGATCGAATCGCCCGCCGAGGCGTGGATCCGTGCGGATCGATCGGTCGAGTATCCCGTCCGCGAGGTGTTCGAGAACGCGGTCACGCACAACGACGGCTCGACGCGTCGGGTCGACGCGCGGGTCGAGAAGGACGGAACGACCACCGCTCTCGAGGTCAAGGACAACGGCCCGGGGATCCCCGACGACGAGCAGGCGGTGTTGCGCGCGGAACAGGAGACGCCGCTCTCGCACGCGAGCAGCATCGGCCTCTGGCTCGTCAAGTGGATGTGCGAGACGCAGGGAGGGACCGTCGGGTTCGAGACGACCGACGACGGGACGACGGTTCGACTCCGCTTCGAGTCCGCGGCGGTCGCGGACCGAACGGGGACGGAGCGATCGACGGGACCGGGAAAAACCGGGGGACCGGACGGGGGCGGCGAGTCCCGGCGAGACGATCCGGTCAGTCGAGTTCGGTGATCGTCACAGCGTACACGGCCCCGCAGTTCCCGCACTCGACGTGGACGCCGCGGCTCGTCTCTCCGCGGGTGAACTCGGAGATCTCCTCCGAGCACGAGCACTCGAACTGAACTCTCATTGTTCCGTTTACGTTGTTCCAGTATTTAAAACACAGCGTCCCGAAATCGATCGTGAGAACTGGTTGCGGGACTCGGTCGTCGCCGCGGGGATCGCGACGGCGGCGCGCTCAGTCGTCGTCGACGATCACTTCGACGGGGCCGTCGTCGGCCTCTCCGTCGAGGCCGCCGTCGCCGTCGCCGCCGGCCGCGGCGGACTGGGTCTGTTGGTAGTAGAGCCCGCCGGCGACCGCGAGGACGACCCACGACCGCCAGTTAGCGAGGTTCAGCGTGTAGCCGATGCCGAACGGCTTCTCCACCAGCATCCCCTTGCCAGGTTGCCAGTACGACGACAGCAGCCGGCCGAGGCTCGGCCGCTCGAAGTTGTACGGGATTCCGAGTATCTCTCCCGAGGACGGTTTGTCTGCCATACCGGCACATCGCTCGCCGGGGATATAAATCGTGGCGGGACCGGCTCCTCGGTCGAGGGCTCGCCGCCGCAGGGGGCCGGCGGACCCGGCTACCGGTACCGCCCGCGCCCCTCCACCGTCCGCAGTCGGTCGAGGACGTCCCCGTCGCCGGCTTCAGCGTAGCCGGCCTCGAACGCCTCGATCAGGGGGTTCGGTTCCGTCGCCGTCGCGCGGACGGACCCCTCGAACACGTGGAGGTCCATCGCGTGGTCCTCGACGTGGCCGGTGTGGTACGCGAGCCCGAAGTCGATGAGGGTCGCCCGCGCGTCGCGCTCCCCTCGGCGTTCGATCCGGACGTTCCGCGTCGTCGGGTCCCCGTGCACGATTCCCGCCCCGTGGAGCCGCGCGAGGCGACGGCCGACGGCGGTCGCGCACCGCTCGTCGAGGTCGGCGGCGAGGTCGCGGTCGCCGACGTGCTGGAGGGTCAGCGTCGCCGCCGGTACGTCGACATCGTACACCAGCGGGGTCGGCACGCCGGCCCGCCGCGCCTCGCTCGTCAGGCGCGCCTCGGCGACGGTCCGCTCCCGCCTGATCGCGCGGTCCAACTGGGGGTGTCGGTACCGCTTCGGTACCCGACGCTTGATCACGCGGCGCGTCTCGCCCGTCGCGGCGTCCTCGCCCGCTCCGGCCGCCGCGATCTCCACGGTCGCCTCCGCGCCCCGCCGCCCGGCGCCGCCGTCGCTCTCCCACCCCCGTCCTCTCGCTCCCGGTCTCCCCGCCCGCGGGCGACCGACGCGTCGTCGTCGCGCCACGTCACCGGCACCTGGTCCGGCCGGAAGTTCGGGTCGATCGCGGAGTCGGCGATCGGGACCGTGTCGCCCGCCGCGGCCATCTCCGCGCCCAGCACGGCGATCATCCCCGCGTTGTCGCGGAGGAACCGCGGCTCCGGCGCGTGGAAGTCGGCGCCGCGGGACGCGCACATCGTCGACAGCATCCCGCGGAGCCGGTCGTTCTGCGCGACGCCGCCCCCGAGGACGAGCTCGTCGGCGCCGGTCAGCGAGAGCGCCCGCTCCGACACCTCCGTCAGCATCGCGAACACGTGCTCCTGCAGCGAGAAGCAGATCTCCCCGACCGGGACCCCGTCGTCGTACGCGTCGTTGGCGGCGGAGCTGATCCCCGAGAAGGAGAAGTCCATCCCCTTGACGACGTACGGGAGGTCCACCAGCTGGGCGTCCGGTTCGCGCTCGGCGGCCGCCTCCGCGGCCGCGGCCTCCACCTTCGGCCCGCCGGGGTGGTCCCAGCCGACGTGGCGCGTGAACTTGTCGATCGCGTTGCCGACGCCGGCGTCCATCGTCTCGCCGAGCACGCGATAGCGACCGTCGTGGTAGCCGAGCAGGTGCGCGTTCGCGCCGGAGGCGTTCAGACACACCGGGTTCTCGAAGCCGGACTGGTGGCGGCCGATCTCCAGGTGCGCCACCATGTGGTTGACGCCGACGAGGGGGACGTCGAGCACCCCGGCAAGCGCACGCGCGGCCGTGGCGACGGTCCGGAGACAGGGGCCAAGCCCCGGTCCCTTCGAGAAGGCGACCGCGTCGATCGCATCCGGGCCGTGCTCGGTCTCGGCCGCCGTCAGGACCGCGTCGACGACCTCTGGGATCGCCTCGGACATGTGTTCGGCGGCCTCGCGCGGATGAATCCCGCCGCTATCCGGTTCGTACGGGTTCGATTCGATGAGAACGGAGTCGGTCTCGGCGTCGTACAGCGCGGCGCTCGCACACCACGCGGTCCCCTCAATACCGAGAACGCGCATCCGGCGCGCCGTCAGGCCTCTTCGGCGTCCGCGTCGGCCTCGTCGCCGATCTTGTTGCGCTCGAGCATGTGCTCCTGTTCGACGTCGAGCGCGTCCTCGGCGGTGTCGTACACCTTCGCGTAGCCGACCGTCTTGCGCATGCCGAACTTCGTGTTCAGCTCGTGGACGACGACCTCCTCGGAGGCCTTGTCAAGCTTGGCCGCGAGCGAGTCGCGGACCGAGAGCCGGGAGGGCGTCGCCTCCTCGTGAGTCGTCTCGAATCGAATGTCCGTGCGGTGCAACATCGGGTTCTCCTCTTCGGAGATGATATCGACGTCCATGGTTCAGTTAAGCGTATATCCCCTCGAAAGCTGTAAAAGGATTTCGAAGCGGGGGTGAGGGCGGAGTCGCTCCCCTCACGCCCGCGATCTGGGATCGTCACTCTCGATCACCGCGCCGACGACGCGCCCCGGGCCGACGGTCGGGGAGGCGGCCGGAGCGACCGCCGGAGACACGGTTTAGTCCGATTAGCACCAACCGTCGGTCGGATGTCCGACGACACGGAACCGTTCGTCGAGCCGACAGAGCGCACCCGATACGACCTCCTCCGGTCGAAACACGTCATCGTGCCGCTGTCCGTCCGGACCAAGCTCCGGGTGTGCGGTCTCCTCGCGCTGTTGGCGGCGCTCGTCGGGCCGGTCACGGCGGCGCTCCCGGTGGCGGTCAGGGAGACGTACTTCGCGGGGAACCCGACGATGACCCGCCTCGGGGCCGTCGCGGCCGTGCTCGTCGGCGTCGTCGGTCTGGCGGCCGCGAGCGTCGGACTCACCGTCGTCGCCCTGTACGTCGACCGCCATCCCGACCCGAGCGAGGACCGGACGTGGACGCTCATCGCGGTCGAGGACGCGGCATCCGGGTTCGGCTTCGTCACCGGAACGCTGGGCGTCGTCTCCGGCGGCGCGATCCTCGCGAGCGGCCTGTGGGGCACCGCCGCGGTCCGGCGGCTGACGGATCTCGGGATCGAGCCGTACCTCGTCTACGAGCCGTTCCCCGCCACGCCGCGGCTCACCGCGGCCGCCGGGCTCGTCGTCGGTCTCGGAGCGCTGGCGTCGAGTGCCTACGTCGACCCGCCGTGAGCGCGGTCGCGATCAGAACCGAACGGGGCCGTCGTCGGCCGGTTACCGGTCGCGGTCGGGCGCGATCCCCAGCGCCTCGTAGGCCGCCTCGACGTCGCCGTCGAGCCCCTCGAACAGCGCTCGCGCCTCCGCGCGGGACTCGGGCGTGACCGCGACCCGGACCATTCCCTCGCCGGGCTGACCGTAGACGACGCTCGCGCCGTCGGGCGCCGCGAGGATCGCCGGGAGCGCGGCCAGGTCCTCTTCGCCCGTCACCTCGACGATGACCGGCTCGCCCGCATCGAGCGCGTCGCGTAGCGCCGAGAGCAGCGCCGCCGACAGCGACGCGGCGGGGTTCTCGACGCGAACGCGGCGGTCCTCGGCGGCCGCGAGCGCCGACTCGATCTCCGCGCGAACCGCCTCCCGTTCGGTCTTCCCGTCGATCAGCGCGACGTCGGGGACGCGGCCCGCCTCGCGGAGGTGGTACGTGACCACGTCGCCGACGGCGACGATGGGGGCGTCGGGGGCGCCCGAGCCCGCGGCGCCCCCGTCTCCGTACTCGGCCGCCGTCTCCGCCGCCCCCGCGAGCAGCTCCTCGGCGTCAGTCGTCACCGGGCCGAGCGGCTCTTTGAACGCGTCGCGCATGGAGTCTGGAAGGGTGAGCATGAGTCGGGGCGCGTGACTCTCGGTCTTTGCCGCTCCGGCGTCGCTACCGTACCTTCAGCGCGTACGAGCCGGCCTTCGTGACGTTCATCTCCTCGGCGATCTGACTCTCCTCGGGTTTCGTGATGATGACGTAGCCCGCCCAGTCCTCCGTCAGCGACGACGACCCGCAGTGCTCGCAGGTCTGCGAGTCGGGGTCGTTGACGTGGTGGCACTCACGGCAGGCGAGGCGGTCTTCGGCCATCAGTCGGCCTCCTCACCGGTCTGCTCGCGGTGAAGCCGCTTTCCCTCCAGCCACTCGTGTTTCCCGAGCCCCGGCTGCTTCGCGGTGAGCCCGATCTTCGAGTCGCGAGGGTTGCGCTCGTCGATGCTCTTTGTCACGACGCGGACCCGGACGGCGTCGTCCACGCCGAGGGTCTTGTCGGAGTCCGAGGAGGCGAGCTGCTGGTTCGCCCCGTCGAACGTGAGGTACTCGTCGGTGATCTGCGAGACGTGGAGCAGGCCGTCTACCGGCCCGATCCCGACGAAGGCGCCGAACTCGACGGTCTCGACGACCGTCCCGTCGGCGACCTCCTGCATGTCGGGGTCGTACGTCAGCGCGTCGAACTCGGCCTCGTAGTAGACGCCGGGGCGGTTGTGTAACACCGCCCCTCGCCGATGTCGTGGACGTCGATGACGCTCACGACGCTGCCGACGTCCTCGTCCATTCGTCCTTCCAGTTTGTCTTGGAGCAGGGCTTTCACCCGCTCGTCGGTGACGTCCGCCAGGTGTTTCGGCGGCACCTCGACCGTATCCTTGAGTCGAACTCGTTTGTACATGTTCTTGGTTGTCCGCGTCCGCTAGGGTTCCGTTATCGCCAGTGCGTTCCGACCCCTTAAACCGATTACTGGTGCGCCCGCCTCCAGCACCCGGTTCGCCAGCGGTCGATCGTTAGTGACGACGCCGTCGACCCGGCCCTCGGTGACCAGTTCGACCAGCGCGTCGTCGGCGTACGATTCGTCCGTCGCCACCGTCTCGGCCCGCGCCGCGAGGTCCGCGCCCACGCTCGCCGCGGTCGCCGCCTCGCCGTTTCCGCCCTGTAACCGCTCCAGCTCCGACACGACCGCCGTCGGGACGACCGCCTCGTACGCGCCGAGGAGCCGGTCGAGCTCCTCGAACAGCCGCAGGTTCGCTTCGACCGGCGCCATCAGCGCGCTCGCGTCGAGCGCGACGACCGGGGCGTCGTCGGGGCCGTCGTCCGCGAGGACCGCGGTCGGAGTGTCGCCCGTGCGAGCCGAGTCCGAACCGTCCGCCCGGGCGTCGTCCGTCACGCTACGAGAGCGTCCCGACGCCGATGAGCCGCCAGCGCGCGCCGACGCGCCGGTTGATCGCGATCTGCGCGCCCTCCTCGGCGCAGACGGGCCGCTTGAGGCTCACCTCGCACTCGCCGTCGCGCGCGCTCGTCACCGCGCCGACCGTCGTCGCGGTGCCGACCGTGAGCATCAGGGGCTCACCGGTGCTGATCTCCTCGATGTCGCTCTCGCCGCTCTCGTCGTCCTCCTTGCCGACGACGCGGTCGAGGAGGTCGACCTGCATCTCGAACTCGTTGCGCGTCGGCGGGAGCGTCCCGGGCTCGCCGGCGACCTGCCCCGCGAGCGCGTCGCCCTTCGTCAGGCTCGGGTCGAGCCCGGTGCCGACGCCGAGCAGCCCGCCCGGCCGGGCCGACTCCACGTCGTTGCTGCCGGCCTGCAGCGAGCGCACGGTCGTCTCGAGCGGCCGCCACTCCGTCTGGCCCTTCTCTTCGACCTCGCGACCCGGACGGATCTCCAGCCCGTCGCCGACCGACAGCTCGCCGCTGACGAGCGAGCCGCCGACGACGCCGCCCTTGAGGTCCGCCGCGGTCGCGCCCGGCCGGTTGATGTCGAACGATCGCGCCGCGTACATCCGGGCGTTCTCGCCGGGGTCGCGGTCGGGGGTCGGGATCTCCGTCTCGATCGCGTCGATGAGCAGGTCCAGGTTGACCTCCTGTTGGGCCGAGACGGGGACGATCGGCGCGTCCTCCGCGACCGTGCCCTCGACGAACTCTTGGATCTGCCGGTAGTTGTCGACCGCGCGGTCGCGGTCGACCAAGTCGACCTTGTTCTGTGCGATGACGACGTTCTCGATCCCGATGAGGTCGAGCGCCATCAGGTGCTCCTCCGTCTGCGCCTGCGGGACGTCTTCGGTCGCGCTGACGACCAGCACGGCGCCGTCCATGATCGAGGCGCCCGAGAGCATCGTCGCCATCAGCGTCTCGTGACCCGGGGCGTCGACGAACGAGACCGTCCGGATCGGCTCGCTCTCGGAGCCGTCCTCGCACTCCTCGTCGACGGTGTAACACTCGGGCGCGTCGACGCCGGGACAGCGCCGGAACGCCGCGTCCGCGTACCCCAGCCGGATCGAGATACCGCGTTTCATTTCCTCGCTGTGCTGGTCGGTCCACGAGCCGGACAACGCCTGCACGAGCGTCGTCTTCCCGTGGTCGACGTGACCGACGAGACCGATGTTCACCTCCGGTTGTGTGTTGGCTTCAGTCACTGTTGGACCTCCTAACGGAGTAGTCTTACCGGAAATTCGCCCCGTGCGAGTGATAAAGTTGCTGTTATAGTGGCGATAGGGGCGTCGCCCGGCACGCCCGAGAGCGACGACGCGAGACGGACGCCCGAGAGCGACGGCGACGATCACTTATAAACCAGCGTGCGGTGCGGTGGCGCGTGCCTGCGAGGCCGCCTCGCGGCCGAGCCGTGAGGGACCGCAGGTCCCTCTGGAAGCCGGCGCTACGCGCCGGCGACAGCCCGCGCGAGGGAGCCCGCGGTCGCCATCGGCGACCGTGGCGAGGCTGGGGAGGTGTGAGGCTGCGGTGCCGTGCGGTCGGGTGGGACTCGAAGGGGCGGCCGCGAGGACGAAGCACGACGACGCAAGCACTGCAGGGAGCGAGTGAAACGAGCGACCGAAGCGCGCAGCGAGTCGCGCGAGTCCTCGCGGCCGGGGCTTTGGAGGTGTTCACCGCCGCTCCGCAATCACTCGCTTATAAACAAACGTCGTCATCTCCGTATTCGTCCGACGCCAATTTACGCCTCACGCGCGAACCCATGCATAGAATGGGATACGCGTGCCCCGTCTGCGAGACCCCGCAGCGCGACGGCGAACACCTCGCGCACCACCTCGCGTTCACGGCGATGCTCCACGGCGACGACCACGAGGCGTGGCTCGACGACCGCGTCCGCGACTGGAGCGAGCAGGACCCGGCCGGGCTCGCCGCCGAAGTAACTCCTCGCGCCGAGGACGCCGAGTACCACGAGGTGTTCGAGGACACCGTCGACCGCGGGCGACCCGACGTCGATCTCGGGGACCACGACCACGCGGGAGGGGGCGGGGCCGGACACGGCCACAGTCACCAGGCCGGCGGCGACGCCCCTCGCGCCGGGGGCGCCGTCAACGAGTCGGGCGCGACGGACCCGGAGACCGAAGCCGCGCTGCGCGAGGCCCGCGAGCTGACGCGGAAGATGTTCGAGGACGGCGAGGGCGACGAGGAGGCCGACGCCGATCGCGACGACGCCAGCGGCGACGTCGATGATCCCGACGCCGACGACCCTGCCACCGACGACCCTGCCACCGACGACCCCGATCCGTCCGCGTAACGGAACGCCCTTTTCAGTCGGCGACCAACGCGGCGTATGCACACCAGAGGGACGTTCGCTCCCGAGACCCGCGCCGACGCGCTCGAACGCTACGAGGAGGTCGGCCCGGTCGCGCAGGTCGTCGTCCGCGAGGCGACGAAGGCGATGGAGTTCGACGCCGACGAGTACGACGAGCGCGTCACGCCAGAGGTCGTCCGGACCGCCCGCGACGCCACCTTCGCCGAGCTGCTCGCGGTCCACGTCGGCGACGAGGCCGAGTTCGACGCGTGGCTCGCCGACAGCGAGTTCGATGCGGACGACGTGGTCCGGATCGGCTCCGACAACGTCGACAACCTCGTCTGGCACCCGATCCCCTTCGCCGACACCGTGGTCGCGGCGACGTTTCAGGAGGAGCCCGACGCGGCCGCCAGCACCCTCCGCCGGAACGCGTTCGGGCGCGTCTACCGCGAGGAGTTCTACGAGTCCGGGCGGTAACTCCCTCGGCGCTATTCTTCCCGGCGCCGCGGCTCAGTGTCGGAGCGGCGCAGTACAAAAAACGAACCGAGGCGGTGAGCGGCGCTTACGCGAGCTTCTCGATGTTCTCGGAAATCGAAGATTTCCGAGCGCTCGAAAAACTGTCTATGACCGTTTTTCGATGTTCTCGACGACGGCGTCGCCGAACTCGCTCGTCGCGAGCTTCTCGCCGCCCTCGATCTGCCGGTGGAGGTCGTAGGTGACCTTGCCGGACGAGATGGTCTCCTCGACGGCCTCACGCACGAGGTCGGCGGCGTCCGACCAGCCGAGGTAGTCGAGCATCTCGCGGCCGGAGAGGATCATCGCGGTGGGGTTCACCTTGTCCTCGCCGGCGTACTTGGGCGCGGAGCCGTGCACGGGCTCGGCGAGACAGCGACCGTGACCGCGGTTGATACCGGGCGCGATGCCGAGGCCGCCGATCTGCGCGCCGGCGGCGTCGGACATGTAGTCGCCGTTGAGGTTCATCGTCGCGATGACGGAGTACTCGTCCGTGCGGGTCAGCAGCTGCTGGAGCATGTTGTCCGCGATGCGGTCCTTGACGACGAGCGTGCCCTCGGGCCGCTCGCCGTCGTGCTCCTCCCAGAGCTGGTCCTCGGTGATGACGTCGTCGCCGTACTCCTCCTCGGCGACCTCGTAGCCCCAGTCGCGGAACGCGCCCTCGGTGAACTTCATGATGTTCCCCTTGTGGACGAGCGTGACCGAGTCGCGGTCGTTGGCGAGCGCGTAGTCGACCGCCTCGCGGATGAGGCGCTTTGAGCCGAACTCGGAGATGGGCTTGACGCCGATGCCGACGGGGCCGTCGTGGATGACGTCGGCCACGTCCATGTCCTGTTCGAGGAAGTCGCGTACCTCCTCGGACTCGTCGGTGCCGGCCTCCCACTCGATGCCGGCGTAGACGTCCTCGGTGTTCTCCCGGAAGGTGACCATGTCCATCTCCTCCGGGTTCTTGACCGGCGAGGGAACGCCGTCGATGTAGTAGGTCGGGCGGACGTTGGCGAACAGGTCGAGCGTCTTGCGGAGCGCGACGTTCAGCGAGCGGAAGCCGGCGCCGACGGGGGTCGTCAGCGGACCCTTGATCGCGACGCGGTGGGTGCGGATGGCCGAGACGGTGTCCTCGGGGAGGTTCTCGTCGTACATCTCTCGGGCGCTGGCGCCGGCGTAGACGCGCATCCACGCGATGGACCGCCCGGTCGCCTCCGCGGCCGCGTCGAGGACCTGCTGCGCCGCCGGCCCGACGTCGGTGCCGATCCCGTCGCCGTGGATGATCGGGATGATGGGATTCGACGGGACGTTCAGCTCGCCGGTCTCCTCGTCGGCGAGCGTGATCGCCTCGCCGTCGTCGGGGACGTCGACCTTATCGTAGCTCATGAACGTTCGTGCGTTGTCGGACCCGCGTAAAGTGCCTGCCGTTTTGTAGCGCGCGCCGAACCGCCCGACAGCGCCGGATTCAGGCTGTTATCCGGCTCACCGCTCCACGACCTCGACGTCGAACATCGACCGCCACCGGTAGCGTCGACCGCCCCAGACGAACGTCCGACGCGCGAGCGCGTACGCGAGCAGTGCCGGCGAAATCAGGACACCCGGACCGGCGAGCAGGAACGTCGCCCGTCGGATCCCGAACCTCGCGTACGCCGCGCCCGACAGGGCCGTGACGAACGCCACGCCCGCTATCGGCGCCAGCAGGCACAACGCCGCGAGGCCGACCGAGAGGAGGAGGTTGACCGCGGCCGCCGCCGGCTCGTGGTGTCGGGTGATCTGGAAGAAGCGGACGAACCGCTCCAGCGACTCGCGCGTCGACCCGCCCGCCGCGACGGTTCGGGCGCGGTCGGCGGCGCTCACGTCGAGGTGCTCCGCGAGGGTCCCGTCGTCGCTGACGGTCCGGCGGAGGTCGCCGAGGAGGGCGCCCTCGTCGAGGTCGTCCCGTTCGAACACGACCGCGCCGCCCCACGCGATTCCGCCGCGGGAGAGCGGCAGCGTCCCGCCGATGACGTACGCCGGTTCGAACAGCCGACCGAGCGGGTCCGCTCCGACGAACACGGGGACCTCCGTCGTCGGTCCCTGTCGATCGTAGTCGGCGTTGAGCTCCGCGAGCCACCCCTGCGGGTGACGGAAGTCGTCGTCGGTCCAGACGATACGGTCGTGTCCGGCGGCCTCCATGCCGGCGACGATCGCGTTCGACTTCCCCGAACACCCCTCCGGCTCTCCCGCGACGACGACGCGGACGACGTCCGGCAGGCTGTCGGCCTCCCCAGCGTCGCCCTCCCGTCCGACGCTCTCTCCAGCGTCGCCCTCTCCAGCGCCGCCATCCCGTCCGACGCCCCCGCCCCGGCGCTCGGCCACCGGGTCGTCGTCGGCGTCGCAGATCACCAACAGCTCGTCGCCCTCGCCGAGCTGGGCGGCCACCTCCGAACACGCCTCCGTCCAGTGAACCGTCGGCAGGAGCACCGACGTCGGCGGGTGAGATCGCTCGCTCTCCGTCACGTCGATCGGTTCGGGCGGGGGACAGATAAGTGGTCAGCCGCTCGTCGGTCGCCCCGGTCGCCGCCCCGGTTCCGAACGTTACCTCGGCCGACACTCCCGCGTTCCGAGCTCCCTGACCCGCGTTTCGCCGCCGTCCGTCACGTCGATCTCGACCGCCGCGGCGGTCACCGACGCGACGTCCTCCCCCGCGAGTCCCGCCGACCGGTCGCAGAGATACGTGAGGAGCGGGTCGACGCGGGCGGGCGCCTCGTCGTCCGCCAGCAGGGTGAGGTACTTCCGCCAGCGCGCGGTGGGGTACGCCCGCGCGTCCGACGGAGGCCGGTCGACCGCGACGGGGTCGCCGTACAGCGCGTCGATCCGGTCGCCGTCGGCGGTCGCCGCCGTCGCGAGGAAGCGCGCGTCGATCGAACTCGGGTTCGGCGCGAACATGTCCCAGCCGTGCTCCGCCGGGCCCGCCGTCGCCGCCACGGGTTCGGGCGCGTCGACGAGCCCGGCCGCCATGCCGTTCCACGCGAGCAGCGACACGAGGAGGACGGCGGCGACGGCGGCGGCGACGCGACCGCGGACCGCCCGGTCCGGAAGGACGCGCGCCGCTCGGTTTCTCGGCCCCTCGTTTCGCGGGTCGCCGACGAGGGCCGACTCCGCGGCCCGGCGGAGCCGCGCGCCGGACGGTCCGACGGCCCCCTCGACGCGGTCCCAGACGAACGGCGGGAAAAACGGGAGCAGGGCGGCCGCCGAGACCAGCGGGAAGACGCCGAGCTGGAGCGTGAACGCCATCGAGAGGTGCGCGGCGAACAGGCATCCGGCGAGCGCGGCCAGGACCCGTCCGGCCGACGCGACGAGCAGCGGCGACGCGACGAGCAGCGCAAGCCAGCCGTAGGTGGCGGCCGCGAGCAGCGGCGCCGCCTCGGGTAGCAGCCCTCCGAGCGGCCCGTGGAGGTACGTGAGCCGGAACACTTGTCCGACCGCCTCGCCTCCGGCCCACGCCGTCCCCCTGAGCTTCTCGACCGCGTTGGCGCCGTAGACCACCACGACGACGGCCAACAGGAGCGCCGACGCCGGCCCGGCGAAACGGTCCTCGCGGGCCGCTCGGACGGAGTCCCCGAGCGACGCGCCGCCGCGCACGGCGTCGACCGACCAGCGCGCGCCGAGGGGGCAGAACAGCCCGGCCGCGAGCAGTTGGACGAGCAGCTTGTCGCCCGCGTTGAGCACGAACGGGTTCCGCGCCTGTAGCGACGCGAGCAGGACCAGCGAGACCGCCGTCGCCACGCGGGTACGGTGGCCGGCCGCGAGCGCGACGGCGGCGACGGCGGCGACGAGGAACAGCAGCGCGACGGACCACGCCTCGCCGGAGAGCGCGTGCAGCGAGAGGCGAGCGGCGAGGGGGTACGCCTCCGCGAGCGCCGAGCGCGGGAGCGCGCCAGCGTCGGTATAAAAGGCCGTCAGGTTCCGAGCGCGCAGTCCGAGATCGACGAGGAGGGCGATCCCCAGCGCGACCCGAAACGCCGCGAGGGCGCGCCGGTCGACTCCGACGCGGGCCCGGACTGCGCTCCGGAGGCGGCGACGGACCGAGCCCCGAACGGCAGACTCTCCGTCGGGGTCGGCTTCGAGACCCGCGGCGGGGTCGTCGTGGGCGCGCTCTCGGTGCTCGTCCACAATGGTGGCGACTCCCCGAGGCGCGGAAATAGGTCTTGCGGCGGGGACTCGGATCGACTTCCGCCGCTTTCCCGACCCTTATCGGGGCGCCGGGGGACCTCCGAATATGCCACAGCGCCCCTCGATGCGCGTCGTCGTCCACGGCGGCGCCGGCGGCGTCCCGGACGAACCGGCGCGGAGACAGGAGACGCTCGACGAGGCGGCCGACCGCGGCGCCGACGCCGAGACCCCTCTCGACGCGGTCGTAGCGGCGCTCGCGCCCCTCGAATCGAGCCCGCGGTTCAACGCCGGCGTCGGCGGTGCGGTCCAGTCCGACGGCGTCGTCCGCACCGACGCCGGCGTGATGACCTCGGACCGGGCGGTCGGCGCCGCCTGCTCGATGCCGGGCGTCGAGCACGCGGCGAGCGTCGCACGTGTCGTCCGCTCCGAGACGCCGCACGTCTTCGTCTCCGGCGCCCACGCCGTCGACCTCGCCGACGAGTTCGGCGTCAAGACGGGCGTCGACCTGCTCACCGACGAGACGCGCGAGCGCTACGAGGCGGAGGACCCGCCGCGAGGCGGCCCCCGCGAGCACCTCGACTGGCTCGCGTCGCGGTTCGGGTCCGGGGACGATCACGCGGGGCAGGGCTCCGGGAGCGACGCGGACGGCGACGGGAAGCGCGACGCGCCCGACCACGACACGGTCGGTGCGGTCGCGTCCGACGGCGAGACGTTCGCGGCGGCGACGTCCACGGGCGGCCGGTCGTTCGCGCTCGCGGGGCGGGTCGGCGACGTGCCGCAGGTCGGCTCCGGCTTCTTTTGTACCGAGGCCGGCGGCGCGAGCGCGACGGGGGCCGGCGAGGACATCGCGCGCGTCACGCTCTCGCGGCGAGCCGTCGACTTCCTCGACGAGGGGCTGGGCGCGCAGGCGGCGGCCGACCGGGCGATCGAGGAGTTCGATGAGATCACCGGGTCCGGGGCGGGGGTCATCGTCGTCGACGATGACGGCGTCGGGGGCGCGTTCAACACGGACGGGATGCAGACGAGCGTCGCTCGCGAGTAGTCATCGATTGGGATCGCGCCGAATACAGACGTATGGGTCAACGCGACGGCTCAGGGAGGACAGCGCGACGGCTCAGGGAGGACAGCGCGACGGCTCAGGGATGAACGTCACGTGGATTCCCCGAGTACGGGTCGATGCTGGCTGACGGCGCTCCCTATCGAGGTGAGTATGACGAAGACCCCGATTACGACGAGTACGACTCCGAGAACCGGTTCGGACAGCCGGTAGAGCAGCCACCCCATAGCGACGTTTGCACCCGCCAGAGAGAACGGGTAGACGGTCCGTAGCAGGTGCATTGTTCTCGGATAGGTGTACGCAGATACATATTAAATAGGCTACTAAAACACAAACAACCGGTTAAGTTTGACCACCGATCGCGTGGCGATCGCCGACGCGCGTCCGGTGAGTCGCATCGAGCCTCCGTCGTCCCCGTCGCCGGCTTATCGATGCTCTAAACGACGGGGACGGCGCGCTCAACGAGGCCTCTGCGGCCCACCACCGCTCGAGGGCCTCATCGGGGTTCCCGACGCCGATCCGCGTCGCCGCCCGCGGAGGCGAGGATACAAATCCGCCCGCCGCCTTGCCCGCGTATGGTCACGTTCCTCGCCGGCGGCACGGGGACGCCGAAGCTCCTCGACGGGGCGACCCGCGTGTGGGACCCCGCGGCGATCGCGGTCGTCGCCAACACGGGCGACGACGTCGAGCTCGGCGGCCACCTCGTGTGCCCCGACGTCGACACCGTGCTGTTCGCCGGCGGCGGCGTCCTCGACCGTGAGACGTGGTGGGGGATCGCGGACGACACCACCGAGACGCACGCCGAGCTGCGCCGGCTCGCAGGGGAGGTCGGACTCGGAACGGCCCCGCGCTACCTCGACGTCGAGGCGCAGACGGCGGGCCGCGAGATCGCCCGCTGGCGGCGCTTCTCCGGCGTCGGCGAGTTCATGGAGATCGGCGACCGCGACCGAGCGGTCCACGTCACGCGCACGAGCCTGCTCGACGAGGGCCGCACGCTCACCGAGGCGATCCGGACGCTCGCCGACGCCTTCGGCCTCGACGTCGGACTCCTCCCGATGTCCGACGACCCGGTCGCGACGCTGGTCCACACCGAGGCCGGCGAGACGATCCACTTCCAGGAGTACTGGGTCGCGCGCCGCGGCGAGCCCGGGGTCGCCGACGTGGAGTTCCGGGGCGCCGACGACGCCGAGCCGACCGCCGCCGTGCTCGACGCCCTCGCCGACCCCGTGGTGATCGGCCCCTCGAATCCCGTGACGAGCGTCGGCCCGATGCTCGCGCTCCCCGGCTTCGAGGCGGCGCTTCGCGAGACCCCCGTCGTCGCGGTCTCGCCGTTCGTCGGCGACGAGGTGTTCTCCGGGCCGGCGGCCGACCTCATGGCCGGCGTCGGCCGCGACCCCTCGACCGCGGGCGTCGCCGACGCGTACCCGTTCGCCGACGCGTTCGTCCTCGACTCGGCCGACCCGACCGAGCTCCCCGACCGCCACGTCGAGCGTACTGACACCCGAATCGACGACGCGGACGACGCCGAACGCGTCGCTCGGGCCTGCGAGCGCGCGCTGGCGGCGGTGACGGACGCGTCGGCGACCGACGCGGAGGTGGCGGAGTGACGGCGAGCCGAACGACGGGCACGTTTGTGGCCGCCAGTCCAGCGGCGCGGCCGACGCCGACTGGCGGGCGGCGGCCCGCACGTCGACGCGGCGATGCTCGCGGGATCGCGCTTGACCCCGCCAAGGCACGGCGGCGCGCGGCTCGTGCCGGGGCGTCGGAGTTTCCCGCCGAGCCGCTCGCGTGGATCGGACCGGCAGCTCTCGCGCGCTCGCCGGACGCGCGGTCCGACCCCCGGAGTCAACGTTCGCAGGGAACGTCGGCCCGGTGGCGAGGCGGCGCGGTCTGCGCAGCCGCGACGCCGGTCGCGAGGTCAACGCCAACTGCCGCAGCCGGGTGCGCGCGGTCGCTGGGCGAGTCTCTCTCGCAGCCGGGACGGGTGCGACTACGTCGCCGCGCGGCCGAGACGGGGGACGACGAGGTGAAGGTCGCGCGAGGTCCGGGCGTCGCTCGTCGCCGTCGGCGCCCGGTCGGAGGGCGGGGCGGCTGGTCACGTGACGGATGGTTCGGGAGCGCGTCGTCTGCGATCCTGACCGCGATGACAGGGGTTCCGTCACGGGCTAACTGTTGTCGCCAAAACGCGTCGGCCCGCGCGTCGCGAGTACGCCGCGCACGTGGCGACGCCGTAGCGGGGGCGCCGCCGAGCGTCGTCGAGCTCGGCGTATCGCCGAGGCGGTGCGCGCTGGCGTGAGGGGGAACTGCGGCGACAGCGGCGCGGCGGCGGGAGGCGCCGCCGTGGCCGCCGCCGGCGACCCGGTCGACGACGCGACGCTCGCGCTCCTGCTCGAGGTCGCTGGCACTCCCAAGCCCGGCAACGTCGACCGCCGCCGGGACCTCGGCGACCTCCGGTTCGAATCGTTCCTGGGCGGGGCGGTCGGCGCCCGCGAGGGGCTCGAACTGGCCGCGGGCGGGGCGGCCCCCGTCGGGGACGCCTTCGAGCGCGCGGTGGTGGGGATGGCCGACCGAGCGGGGACGAACACGCAGTTCGGCTGCCTGCTACTGCTCGTTCCGCTGGTCCGCGCGACCGTCGCGGGAGCGGACGCGTCCGCGGGGCGCTCCGCGCGGGCCCCCTCCCCAGCGGCCGTCGACCGAGTGACCCGCGAGGCCACCGTCGACGACGCGGTCGCGTTCTACCGCGCGTTCGAGCACGTCGACGTCGCGGTCGCGGACCCGCCCGCGGACGCCGCCGAGCTGGACGTCCGCCGCGGGAGCGACGCGGCGTCGACGCTCCGCGAGCGGGGGCTGACGCTGCGGGACGTGATGGCGCTCTCGGCCGATCCCGACCGCTCGGACCGCGCCCCCGACCGCAACGCGCAAGAGTGGGTCGAGGGGTTCCCGCGGACGTTCCGCGCCGCCGAGTGGATACGGGACGATACGGGGCCGCTGACCGATCGGGCCGCGCGCGCCTTCCTCGGACTCCTCGCCGCCGAGCACGACACGCTGGTCGCCGCGACCCACGGCCTCGAGGCGGCGCGCGAGGCGAGCGCTCGGGCGGCCGCGCTGCTCGACGGAGCGGACGGGGTCGGCTCGGAGACCGCCGCAGGGGTCGGCGGCGTCGACGCCGACGCGGTCCACGGTGCCGACCTCAACGCCGCGGACGGGTTGGCGACGGCGTTCGTCGACGAGGGGATCAACCCCGGGACGACGGCGGATATCACCTGCGCGGCGCTGTACGTCGCGCTCCGACGCGGCGCGGAGGTGGCGCCGTGACCGACGACGGATCCGACGGGAGCCGCGGCGGGGCGGCGGACGTCGCCGACGCCGTCGCGCCGGACGGCTGGCCGGTGGCGCTCCGCGGCGTCACCGAGTCGATCGTGACGACGCTCGGCCCGAACGACCGCTGGAACGTCGCGGCGCTCGGGCTCCACGCGCCGGACGACCCCGCTGACCCCGTCACCGCGCGGACCTACGGCCGAACCCGGACGTGGCGGAACTTCACGGAACGCGGCGGCGGCGTCGTCCAGTTCACGTCCGATCCGCGCACCTTCGTCGACGCCGCGCTGACGGTCCGGGAAGTCGACGAGCCGGTCCTCGAAACGGCCGACGCCTGGGTCGAGGTCACCGCCGAGGAGGTCGGAAGCGAGACGGAGGGCGACACCACGATTCGGACGTGGTCGCTCGATCCGGCCGAGAGCGCGGTGCTCAGAGAGCGCGTGCCGACGATCAACCGCGGGTTCGGCGCGGTCGTCGACGCGACGGTCGCCGCCTCGCGGCTCGACGTGCCCGCCTTCGAGACGGCGGAACTGCTCGACCGGCTGGCGTACTTCGCGGACGTGGTCGACCGCTGCGGCGGGCCGGCCGAGCGCGAGGCGTTCGCCCGGATAGACGAGGCGACCGGCTGGCGGGAGCGGGCGGGAGGCGACGAGGAGTGACCGCGACCGAGCGGGCGATCGACGCGAGCGCGCCTGCGGCCCGTTCGCGGCGTAACGAACCCTTTTAGTTCGGCCCGGCGGTATCGCTCGGTATGGCCATCAAACCCAAGTACATCAAGCAGCTCGGAAACGTCCTGCTTGAGCGGTATCCCGACTCGTTCAACACGGACTTCGAGACGAACAAGGAGAGCGTCACGGCCCTGACGACCGTCGAGTCGAAGGGCGTCCGCAACCGGATCGCCGGCTACGTCACTCAGAAGAAGTCGCAGGCGGCCCAGAAGGCGTAAACGGGCTCGAGTTTTCGACCGCCTCGCCTCAGTCCCCCCGAGCCGCGGCGCTCGGCTCACCGATCACCCCGCCGCTTATGCCTCAAGCCGCGGCCACCTCGCCGCGATGGACGCCCTCGTCCGCCCGGTCGTCGACCCGACCTTCGCGACCGCCGCGCTCGCGTTCCTGTGCGGCGGCGTCGCGCTCGGCGCCGTGAGCGGGCTCGTCCCGGGCCTCCACGCGAACAACTTCGCGCTGTTGCTCGCCGGGTTCGCCCCCTCCGTCTCCGCCGACCCGCTCCTCGTCGGCGTCGCGATGCTCGGCGCGGGCGTCGTCCACTCCTTCCTCGACATCGTCCCCGCGCTCGCGCTCGGCGTGCCCGACGCGGCGACGGCGGTCGCGGCGCTGCCGGGTCACCGGCTCGTGATCGCCGGCAGGGGGCGCGAGGCGATCCGGCTGTCGGCGGTCGGCTCCGGGCTGGCGGTCGCGCTCGCGGTGCCCCTCGCCGTGCCGATCACCTGGGCCATGGTCCGCGGCTATCCGACGGTACGGGCGCACCTCCCGCTGCTTCTGGCCGGCGTCGTCGCCTTTCTCGTGCTCACCGAGTCGTCGAAGCGGGCCGCGGTCGGCGGCTTCGTCGCGTTCCTCGCGAGCGCCGCCCTCGGCTTCGCGACCCTCGACGTCGACCCCGCGGCGCCGCTCGACGCCGGCGGCGTCCTCGCGCCGCTGTTCGCCGGACTGTTCGGCGCGCCCGTGCTCGTCGACGCGCTCGGCGGCGAAGGCGTCCCGCCGCAGGCCGACGCGCGGATCACGATGGGTCGCCGGGACCTCGGCGTGAGCGCCGGCGCCGGGTCGCTCGCGGGCGCGGTTGTCGGCTACGTCCCCGGCGTCTCCGCGGCGATCGCCGCCGTCGCCGCGCTGCCGGCGGTCCCGCGCGAGGAGGGCGACCGCGGGTTCGTCGTCGCCACGAGCGGCGCCAACACGGCGAACACGATATTCGCGCTGTTCGCGCTCGTCGCGCTCGGCACGCCCCGAACGGGCGTCACGGTCGCCATCGATCGCGCCGGCGTTCCCTTCGCGCTCCCGATCCTCCTCGCGGCCGCGGGGACCGCGGCGGCCTGCGGGTTCGCGCTCGTCCTCCTGGTCGGAGACGCGTACCTCCGCGTCGTGGGGGACGCGGACTACACTCGGCTGTCGGTCGGCGTCCTGGCGCTGCTCGCCGCCGTCTCGTTCCTGTTCGCGGGGGCGTTCGGCGTCGGCGTCTTCCTCGTCGCCGGCGTGCTCGGGCTCGTTCCGCCGCGGGTCGGCGCCCGGCGGGTCCACCTGATGGGCGTGCTGATCGGACCGCTGATCGTCGGCTGAGCGCCGCGATCCCTCGTTGCCGCCGACCGCGAGTCGCGCTCCGCGGTCCTCCGCTCCCACCTACCGTCAGCCGCGCTCCGCGGGCTCGACGCCCGAGCGTCGAGGTACCGAATCGCACGCCGCGATCGGCGTCGGACTCAAAGAACAACGGTTAAAAGTCGCGCGGTGGTGTTTCAGAGTATGAGCGAGAGTGAAACGCAGGGCACCCGTCAGTGTGTCTCCTGTGGTATTCAGGTGGCCGGTATGAACGCCGCGCGGTTCTCCTGCCCGGACTGCGGGGCGACTATCCACCGGTGCGCGAAGTGCCGGAAGCAGAGCAACCTCTACGAGTGCCACGACTGCGGCTTCCGAGGGCCCTAGTTATGGGAGACGTCGCCGCCAAAATCAAGGTCATGCCGAACAGCCCCGAGGTCGACCTCGACGACCTGCAGGACCGACTCGAGGAGTCGCTCCCGCAGGGCGCGAAGATCCGCGGCTTCCAGCGCGACGACGTCGCGTTCGGCCTCGTCGCCCTCCTGCCGACAGTCATCGTCCCCGACGGTGCGGGCGGCACCGAGGCGGTCGAGGAGGCGTTCGCCGACGTCGACGGCGTCGAGTCCGTCGCCGTCGAGAACGTGGGCCGGCTGTAAGGTCGACGCCGGCGTCGACCCGGAACTCGGACGCGTTTTCGTTCCGTTTCGCACCGTTTCTTTCGCTTCGCCAGCGACGAGCGCGTCTCGTCCCGCCGTGACCGGTTACTCCGTGTGTTCGCGGACCCAGGCGGAGAGCTCCTCGCCGGGGATGAATCCCTCCGCTCGGCGCGCGACGGGCTCGCCGTCGACGAACAGCACGAACAGCGGGACGCTCCGCACGTCGAACCGCTCGACGAGCGGCGGATCGTCGCGGGGGTTTATGAGGGCGACATCGACGTCGAGCGCGCGGGCGACGTTCCCGAGGACGGGCTCCATGCTCGCACAGATGCCGCACCCGTCGGTGTAGAACTCGACGAGCGCGGCGTCCGCGTCGGCGACGAACGCGTCGAGCGCGTCCGCGTCCGCGAGCGGGGTCGGACGACGGGCGCTCTCGTCCCCTCCCGCCCCGGCGTCGCTGGCAGCAGTATTGGGCATTATAAGCACTATTCGGGCCGAACGCTAATAAACGCTCGCTCGACGGGGTTGCGCACGCGACCCGTCGGCGGATCGGGCTCAGGAAACGTCGACAGCGCCGCCCTCGGCGGCGCTCTCGGCGAGCGCGTCGACGACCCGCATGTTCGCTATCGCCTCTCCACCGCCGGTCAGCGGGGCGGTGCCGTCCGCGACGCAGTCGGCGAAGTGTTCGACCTGCAGCCGGTACTGGTCCACCGGGTCGAACGTCTCGACGCCGCGCCGGTCGTCGATCTCGTAGGTCAGCTCCACCGGCTCGTCGTCGGGCGCGTCGAACGCCCGCTCGACCTCGATCCAGCCGTTCGTCGCGTCGATCCGATAGCGCTGGACGAGCCGCGTGTCGAAGCCGGAGGCGACCCGCGCCGACCGGCCGTCCGCGTACTCCAGCACGCCGGCGAGCTCCGTGTCGACGCCGGCGTCGCGGGTGTCGTTCGCGTGCGCGTACGCCCGGTCCGGCTCGCCGAGGACCGCCCTCGCGAGAGACACGGGGTAACAGCCGACGTCCATCAGCGACCCGCCGGCCAGCGCCGGGTCGAGCCGCACGTCGTTCGGTCGGCCGTACAGCGGGAACCGGAACGCAGAACTGACGGTACGCACGTCGTCCAGTTCTCGATCGACCAGTTCGAGGACCCGCTCGGTGCGGGGGTGGTACCGGTACATGAACCCCTCCATCAGCGTGACGCCGCGGTCCTCGCAGTGGTCGACCACCTCGCGCGCCTCCGCCGCGTCGGCCGCGAGCGGCTTCTCGCAGAGCACGTGAAGCCCGGCGTCGGCCGCGCGGGTCGTCCACTCGGCGTGGAGCCCGTTCGGCAGGGGAACGTAGACCGCGTCGAGCTCGTCGTCGTCGAGCAGCGCCTCGTAGGAGCCGTAGCTCCGCGGGATCGACTCCGACTCGGCGAACGCCGCCGCTCGGTCGCCGTCGCGCGATGCGACCGCGCCGACCGCGTGGTCGCTCGCCGCGATCGCCGGGATCACCGCGTCGCGAGCGATCCCCGCGGTGCCGAGCACGCCGAACGTAAGGGGGTCACGCCGTGTTGACATACGCGACCACCGACGGGCCGGATCATAAAAAGGGTCGGTGACTCCGCCCCGGGCCGATCGGCGGTCGTCCGCGCCGCGCTACCGCTCCGGGGGCTCCGGATCCACGAGCGGCGAGTCCGCGTTGGCGCACTCGGGTTGACCGCAGACGCCGGCGTCGTCGCCCGCGCGCGAGACCCCGTCGGCGAGCGACTCGATCTCCCACCTCACCTCGTGGCCGGTCGCCGACTCGTGCTCGTCGAGCGCGGCCCGCGCGGTCGGGAGGCCGTCGTACCTCGCCTCGAACGAGCAGTCGACACACCTGACCGCGACGCGCGTCCGTGCCATAGCGAATATTGGTCGGAGACCACAAAACCCTCGCGGTGTGACGGCCGTGCGGAACCGGAACCGGCAGACCGAGCACCGACGGGAGGAACGGCGGACCGAGAGTCGATAGGAGGAACTGTAGGCCGAGAATCGACCGAGGGATCGGCCGGACGGAGAGGTCCAGCCCCTACGCCGGCTCGTCCTCCTCGGGCTCGGTCCGCCAGCCGCCGGTCAGGGTGATCACCCACAACAGCACGCCGGCGAGCACGAAGACGGCGGCCATGTACGGCAGCAGCGGTAGCTCGATGCCGACGAAGTCGAGCACCGTCCGGATCTCGTAGACGATCACGCCGAAGACCGCGAACGCGACCAAGAGCCCGCCGCGGGTCATGTCGAAGCTCACAGGATCACCCCGGCGAGCGAGGCGGCGCCGCCGACCGCGCCCAGTATCGGCGTCACCGCGGCCGCGAGCGCGTCGAGCGTCGGTGCGATCCACGCCGGATACGTGCCCACGCCTGGGCCGAGCAGTCCGCCGCGGTTGATGATCGCCGCCAGCGGGAGCGCGTACGCGAGGACGACGAGCGTCAGCGCGATCCCCACCCAGAGCCGGAGGCTGTCGAGCACCTGCGGGGCGTCGTCGGGGCCGGACAGCGCCGGCGGGAGCGACTCGGCGAGCCCGGACACCTTCGGGTTCCCCATCGTGAGCACGAGGTTCCCGATGAACAGCACCGTCGAGACGAACAGCAGCGTTCCGCCGATGGCGATCTGGACGTTGAGCTCCTCGAACCCGCCGAACATCGTCGGGTAGTCGAAGCCGCTGTACTCGGGTTCGGCGGTCCGGCGGGGCACGCCCATGATCCCCTGGGCGTGCATCGCGTTGGACATCAGCGCCATGCCGACGAACCAGACGACCACTTGGAACAGCCCGATCGCCCGGCTGTACACGGGTTTGTTGGAGATCTGCGGCCAGATCCAGTAGGTGGCGGCCATGAAGGTGAGCGCGACGGCGGTGCCGACGGTGAGGTGGAAGTGGCCGGGCACCCAGATGGTGTTGTGGATCATGTAGTTGATGTTCATGCCGGCGTTGACCATGCCGGAGAAGCCGCCGGCGGCGAACATCAGGCCCGCGAGCATCATGCCGGTGAACTCGGGCTTGCGCCACGGGAGGTCGGTGAGCCAGCCGAGGAGGCCGGTGCCGCCGCGCTGGCGGGCGCCGTACTCGACGCTCGCGACGACCGTGAACGCGGTGAGCAGGCTCGGCAACAGCAGGAACATCGTGTTGGTCATCGAGATGAACTTGAACCCCTCGGCGATCCCGGGGTCGAGGTACTGGTGGTGGATGCCGACCGGGGTAGAGAGGAGGAGGAAGAGGACGAACACGACGCGTGCGAGGGGGTCGCTGAACAGCCGGCCGCCGGCGATCTTCGGGAGGACCGTGTACCACAGGAGGTAGGCGGGCATGAGCCAGAAGTAGACGACGGGGTGGCCGAAGAACCAGAACAGGGTGCGGGTGAGGGTGGGGTTGACGGAGTCGATGAAGCCGAGCGACCACGGGAGGAGGAAGATGAGCACGGAGGCGGCCACGGCGGAGGAGGCGATGTACCACATGGCCATGGTGGTCAACACCATGAACGTCTGGAGCGGGATGCGCTCGTCGGGGTGGTCGCGTTTCCAGGCGAGGAAGGTGCGGAACCAGTCGGCGCCGGCGATCCAGGAGCCGACGATGAAGACGGCGAGGCCGGCGTAGAACATGGGATGCGCCTGGAGGGGTGCGTAGAAGGTGAAGAGGACGTCCGCGCTCATGTCGAGCGCGGGGACGAAGCCGGCGAGGATGGAGACGCCGGTCATGGTCATGCCGACCGCCATGATCGCGTACCACGTCCAGGTGATCCGGATGTCGATGAGCGGTCGGTCGAGGCTCCGGGTCACCGCCCAGGTGAACAGCCCCACGAGGAAGAACGTGGTGAAGCTGATCGCCAGGAACACGCCGTGCGCGGTGAGGGACGTGTAGTAGTCGGTCGAGGAGATGATCCCCCGGAATACCCCGGTTCGGTGGAGCGTCTGGATGATCCCGAAGATCGCTCCGAGCGCGAGCGCGAGGAAGGAGCTGAGGAGCGCGGCGCGGACGACCCGCGCCTCGTCGGGGAACTTGTCGACGAAGGACTGCTCGGCCTCGATGGCGTCGCTCACGCGTCGTCACCCCCGCTGTTCCGCTCGTCGAACTCGGCCTGACTGACGACGTTGACTTTCCCTTCCATGACGTGGTGGCCCGCGCCGCAGTACTCGTTACAGATGAGCCCGTACTCCTGTCGGTCGTCGGTTTTGACAGTTATCTTGGAGACTTCACCGGGAACGACCATCGTGTTGGCGTTGGTGCCGGCGACCTCGAACCCGTGGATGACGTCCCGAGAGGTGACGTAAAAGGTCACGGTGCTGTTTTCGGGGACGACGATCGGACTCGGCTCGAAGCCGAACTGGTAGGCGACGACGTAGGCGGCGTACTCGTTGTCGCCGACCTGTTCGACGCGGGGTTCGGAGAAGCGGTCGTCCTCGTCGAGCGCCTGGGCGTCGATGGGGGGTTCGCTGTCGGAGACCATGGCGACGCCGGGGCCGACGGCGCCGTAGGTGACCGAGCCGATGAGCAGCAGTATCAGGAGGATGGACGCCGCGAGCCAGAGTTTTTCGTAGGCGTGAATGTGCATACGTTGTCACCCCACGACGACCAGGTCGCGGCCGAGGAACTCGATGTAGTAGATGTACACCCACGCGAGCAACAGGATGACGAAGTAGATCGCGATGAGCGTGAGGGTTCCGATCGGGTCGAACTCCTCTTCACCGCTCACATCGTCACTCGATGCGTGTGCGGCTTGGTTTTGTCCCATAGGCCGGCTTATAGACTGAAAGATATATAATATCGATCCGTTCTCGGGGGCTGAAAACACGGACGTTATATATGTTGGCTGGCCCGTACGTTTCGATATGGAATTCTCGCTCCAGCGGGCCGTGCTCCTCGTGTTGGGCGGCCTCGTCCCGGCAGCGGTGTTCATCGCCGACCGGGCGGAGATATTCGTCGCCGTGACGCTCGTGAACGTGTTGATCATCTGGGGGAGCCTCCACGTCGCGACCGGCGGGAGCCTCCGCCCCGGGTCGGCCTCGTCCGACGCGGCGGATCCGGGCGAGGCGTAGCGTCGTCGGCCGACCGCCGGACTCGAACCCAATGTCGAACTGCACCCTCTGTGATCTTCCGACGGGGGACGACCCCCACACCGCCCCCGACGTCGACGGCGAGTTCTGCTGTCGCGGCTGCCTCGCGGTCGCCCGCTCTCTGGACGACGTCGACGAACTCGACGAACGTCGCCCCGAGGCGCGGGCCGACGAGGCGTTCGACGGGGAGACGACGTTCCTCCACGTCGACGGGATGCACTGTGCGACGTGCGAGTCGTTCCTCGAACTGACCGCCGGCGAGCAGGAGGGCGTCGCGGCCGCGGAGGCGAGCTACGCCACCGACACGATCCGCGTCGACTACGATCCCGACACCGTGAGCGCCGCGGACCTCCCCGAGCGGCTCTCGGTCGCGGGGTACACCGCGAGCGACCGGGCCGACCCGGACCCGAACGGCGACGACGTCGCCGTCGTCCGCTTCCTGATCGGCGGCGGGTTCTTCGGGATGATGGCGATGCTGTGGTACGTCCTCTTCCTGTACCCGACCTACTTCGGCTACGAACCGATCCTCGACCTCGGCGGCGTCTCGGGCACCTACCTGTTCGCGCAGGTGTGGGTGTTCTCCTCGATCGTCCTGTTTTACACCGGCTATCCGATCCTGCGGGGCGCGTACGTGAGCCTCCGGGCGCGGCAGCCGAACATGGACCTGTTGGTGTCGCTGGCGGCGGCCAGCTCGTACGCGTACAGCACGCTCGCGATGCTCCTCGGCCGCACCGACCTCTACTTCGACGTGACGATCGCCGTGATCTTAGTCGTCACCGCCGGCAACCACTACGAGTCGCTCATCAAACGGCGCGCGACCGGCATGCTCTCCGACCTCACGACGGCCGGCGACCGGACGGTCCGCACCGAGTCCGGCGAGACCGTCGCGGCGGAGGCGGTCGACCCCGGCGATCGGCTCCTCGTGCGCCCCGGCGAGCGGGTCCCCTTCGACGGGACCGTGGCCGAGGGGACCGCCGCCGTCGACGAGGCGCTCGTCACGGGCGAGTCGCTCCCGGCGACGAAGCGGGAGGGCGACGAGGTCCGCGGCGGGACGGTCGTCACCGACGCGCCGGTCGTCGTCGAGGTCGGCGAGGACGCGACGAGCACGCTCGACACGCTCGTTCGGCTCCTGTGGGAGATCCAGAGCTCGCGGTCGGGCATCCAACGGCTGGTCGACAAGCTCGCGACCGTGTTCGTTCCGCTCGTCGTCGCCGTCGCCGTCCTCGGCGCGGCGGCCACCTTCGCGCTCGGATCGGCGCCCGTGGACGCCGCGCTCGTCGGACTCACGGTGCTCATCGTCTCGTGTCCCTGCGCGCTCGGGCTCGCGACACCGCTCGCGATCGCCGCCGGGATCCGCGACGCGGCCCGCCGCGGGATCGTGATCGTCTCGGACGCCGTCTTCGAGGAGGCGGCCGACATCGACACCGTCGTGCTGGACAAGACGGGGACGCTCACCGACGGCGAGATGCGACTGCTCGACACCGTCACCGACGGCGCGTCGCCGGACGAGGTGCGCCGCCGAGCGGCGGCGGTCGAGCGCGCCTCGGTACACCCCGTTGCCGAGGCGATCGTCGACGCTGTCGCCGCCGACGGCGGGAGTCCCGCACGCGACGACGCGAGCGCCGGACCGGAGACGGCGACCGACGGGGGTGTGACGGCCGGCGACGAAGGCGACGGGACGCGACCCGCCGACGCGCCCCCCGACGCCGCCGACGGCACGTCGACCGCTGCGGTGACCGTCTCGGACCGCGGCGTGACGGGACGGGTCGACGGCGAGGAGGTCGTCGTCGGCCACCGGTCGCTGTTCGCCGGGGCGGAGTGGACCGTCCCGGCGTCGCTCGACGCGGCCGGTGAAACGGCCCGCGAAGCGGGGCGAGTCCCCGTCTTCGTCGGCTGGGAGGGGTCGGTCGTCGGGGTGCTCGTCGTCGGCGACGAGGTCCGTGACGGCTGGGAAGCGGTCGTCACCGACCTCGCCGACGGCGGGCGGCGGGTCGTGGTGCTCACCGGGGACTCGGCCGCCGCCGCCCGGCGGTTCGAGGAGCACCCCGCGGTCGACGAGACGTTCGCGGAGGTGCCGCCGGAGGCGAAAGCCGAGACCGTGCGGCGGCTCGCGGCGACCGAGCGCGTCGCCGTGGTCGGCGACGGGAGCAACGACGCGCCGGCGCTCGCCGCGGCCGACCTCGGCGTCTCGGTCGCGAGCGGGACCGACCTGGCGGCCGACGCCGCGGACGCCGTCCTCCTGGAGGACCGTCTCTCCGCGATCCCCGAACTGTTCGCGGTCACGCGCGGAACGAACCGGCGGCTCAAGCAGAATCTCGGCTGGGCGTTCGTCTACAACGCGGTAGCGATCCCGATGGCGATATCGGGCGTGCTCAACCCGCTCCTCGCCGCGCTCGCGATGGCGACGAGCAGCGTCCTCGTAGTGACGAACTCCGCGCGTCCGATTTATAAAGAGGAGTGACGAGGCCTCACGCCGTCGCGCCGACGTGCGGCCTGACGGCGCGCACGATGGCGTCCACGTCGTACTCGTCTTCGGTCTTGTCGAAGACGACCTCGTCGCCCGCGCGGACGACGAACACGCCGTCGTCGCCCGTGACGAGGGCGACCTCGTCGAGGTCCTCGCCGAACTGCTTGAACAGCGCCTCCGAGACGTCCTGAGCGCGGTTCAACATCCCGCACGGTACGCAGTACTCGATCTCGACTCGGGTCATACGTCTCGCGTTTCGCGTCGAACGGACTTAAAAACCCGCCGCGCGGTCGGATCCTCCCACGGCGATCGCTCGTGTCGCTACTCCGACCGGTCGACGCCGGTGATCTCGAACCGCGCGCCGCCGCGGTCCCCCTCGCCGATCCGCAGTTCCCATCCGTGGGCGTCGACGGTCCGATCGACGATCGCCAGTCCGAACCCGGTTCCGTCGGCAGACGACGTGACGCCGGTCTCGCACACTTCGTCGACTCGGTCCGTCGGGATCCCGACCCCGTCGTCTTCGACGAAGAAGCCGTCCGCCCCGTCCAGCGTCCCCACGCGAACGGTCACGTCGCGGCCGCCGTGTTCCACGCTGTTCCGAAAGAGGTTCTCGAAGACGTGCGACAGTCGGTCGCGGTCGGCCCGCACCGTCGCCGACCCGTCCGCGCGGAGCGTCGCGTCCGCCGTGTCCACGCGCGACCAGCACTCTCGCGCGCACTCCGCGAGGTCGACGTCGCCGGCGTCGTCGACGCTCTTCCCCTCGCGGGCGAGCGTGAGCGTCTCGTCGATGATCTCGTCCATCCGATCGAGCGCGGGCTCGGCCGCCTCGATGTGCTCGTCCTCGGGGTGGGCCCGTCTGGCGAGGTCGATACGCCCGCGGACGACGTTGAGGGGATTCCGGAGGTCGTGCGAGACGACGCTCGCGAACTCCTCGAGCCGGTCGCGCTCGCGGCGGAGGTCGGCCTGTCGGAGGCGACTCCGCTCCGCCGCGACCTCGCGTTCGATCGCTTGCGCCTCGAACAGCCCGATGAGCAGTCCGATCCCCCCGCCGAAGCCGATCGCCCAGCGGACCCAGCCCAACACCTGAAACGCCGTCTCGGTCGGCAGCGTCATCATGAATCCGACGTTGACGAGGAGGAATCCCGACGCGCCCGCGACCCACCAGCGGTTGAGCCGCGGGTACCGGGCGGGGGAGAGATCCGACCTCGATATCCGGTAGACGACGTACCCGACCCCGACGACGACCGGCGCCGTCGAGACGAATCCCACCCAGTAGCCGCCGGGAGCGGGCACGATCCCGACCGAGAGGGCGACGGCTTCCGCGACGAGCGCGAGCAGGAGTACGGCGCCGAGTCCCCAGACCGGCCACAGCGATCGGACGACCGCTCTCGGCGAGACGTCCATTCAATTACCGTGACTCTCTCGAGGGGGTGTATAAACGATAACGGTTCGGCTATCAGCGCCGATACGCCGGCGCCGGCTCACTCAGACCACGAGCGCGTCTATCACGACGGCGAACAGCAGCAGACCGAGGTAGGCGTTCGAGGCGTGGAACGCGCGGAACGCGGCCGCCTCGGTCTGTTCGTAGTGGAGCCGAACGACGGCCCACAGGAACACCGCGCCGAGGGCGACGCCGACCGCGGCGTAGAGGGCGCCGAGCGGCTCGGCGGCGGCCGCCAGCGCGGACCGCCGCCACGAGCGTCGCCCCGAGGTACCAGACGATGTGGCGGCGCGTAGTCGTCTCGCCCCGGACGACGGGCATCATCGGGAAGCCGCCGCGCTCGTAGTCGTCCTTGTACGCCAGCGCGAGGTTGTAGAAGTGCGCGGGCGTCCACAGGAAGATGACGAGGGCGAGCAGCAGCCCGCCGCCGCCGACCTCGCCGGTCACCGCCGCCCAGCCGATGAGCGCCGGGAGCGCGCCGGCCGCGCCGCCGATGACGGTGTTCTGGACCGTGTTCGGCTTCAACACGAGCGTGTAGACGACGCTGTAGAACACGATCGCGACCAGTCCCAGCGCCGCCGTGAGCGGGTTCACCGTCCAGAAGAGCCCGAGCGAGACGACCGTCAACAGGAGCCCGAACGCCAGCGCGTTAGTCACCGGCACGAGGTCGGTCGCCAGCGGGCGATCGTTGGTCCGCTGCATCCGCCTGTCGATGTCGCGCTCGAACACGTGGTTGAACGTCCCGGACGCGCCGATCGAGAGCGCGCCGCCGGCGAGCGTCGCGGCCACGGCGTACGGCGTGAACCCCGGCCCCCCGGCGAGCGCCATCGCCGCCGCGGCGACGAGACAGAGCAGCCACATCAGGCGAGGCTTCATCAGCCGGAAGTACGCCGCTGCGGTCGCTTTCAGTCGGGGGAGCGTCGCCCTCGGGATCTCGGGCTCGGGCGCCTCCTCGACCGGCGGAAGGTCGTCGGTCCCGGGCTGGAAGTCGACCGGTGCGTCGTCGGGAGCGCCGGTCGCCGCCTCCAGCCACCACGCGAGCGCGGCGAGGACGGCGCCGAAGATCGCCACGCCCAGCAGGAGGTGGACGGGTCCAAGCGAGACGGGGAGGTCGCCGACGGCGACGAGCGCGCCCACGCCGGACTGGGCGGGGAACAGCAGGAGCGCGGCCAAGAGCGCCGCGCGGACCCGACGGCTCGCCTCGTCGAGCCACGCGAGCGCGACCGAGAGCGCCACGAGGACGCCGACGACGGCGGCGATCGCGCGGTGACCGAGCGCGACCCACCCGGCGCTCTCCGTGGGGAGCGCGGCGCCGTCGCCGCAGAGCGGCCAGCCCGAACAGGCGGCCGCCGCCTCCGTGAGCGAGGTCGTGGCGCCGACGACGAGCAGGAGGTATACGCCCATCGCCGTCGCCGCGAGAACCGCGGGGAATCGGTCGGGTACCGTCACTTACCCGGGTTTGGGAACGGACCCATATATGTCCCGCGCTTCGGTGAATTCGCCCCAGGCGCGCCGGTTAGCTCCGGATCTATCCCTGTTCGCTGCCGTCCCGGGGCGCGTCGACGGCCTCGCGTGACCCGTCGCCCTCGCGTGACCCGCCGCTCTCGCGTGAGCCGTTGCCGTCGACCCCGCCCGGGCCGCGCCGCCGGAGGACGCGATCGACGATGTCGCCGCTGGAGAGCAGTTCGTCCTCGTGTCGGGGCTCCCGGCCGGACGCCCGTTCGACCCGACAGTCGATGTCGCGGGCCGCGAGCGCCTCGGCGATACCCGCCTCGTCGTGGTGCTGGTCGTATCCCAGCACGATAACGTCCGGGTCGAGGCGCTCGATGGGGACGAACACGTCCTCCGGATCGCCGAGATGGGCCTCGTCGACCGCGTCGAGGGCGGCGACCATGTCGCGCCGCTGGCGGGCGCAGAGGATCGGCTCGGGCTTGTGGGTGACGTTGGCGCGGCGGGCGACGATGGCGTGGAGCTCGTCGCCGTACGTCGCCGCGTCCTCGAGGTAGTGGACGTGGCCCGGGTGAAGCAGGTCGAAGGTCCCCTGCGCGACGACCCGCGTCATCTGAACCACGAGAGGAAGCCACCGTCGTCGCGGCGCTCCTCGACGAGCTCGCTGTCGATGTCCTCCTGCGTGAAGTCGAAGAAGTGCTCGTCGGGCACCTCGACGTCGAGCACGTCCAGCGTCGTCTGATTCCCCTCGTTGTCGAACGCCTTCCAGTCGCCCCACCCGTATGGGGCGCCGACGATGATGTGTACCTGCCCCTGTCCGAAGGTCGCGAGGTCGGCCGCGCTCGGCCGGAGGGCCCCGTTCGGGTGCGAGTGGACCGACCCGACGGCGCGCATGTCGTTCGGCTTCATGTGCGTTCGCACGCTGGCGCTCGTCGGGTTCGACTCCGTGCCCGGGATGACGAGCACGTCGGTGATCACCTGCCCGTCTCGGTCGACGTCGAGCTTTCGGGCGTCGTCCGCGCGGAGGAACCCCATGTACTCGTTGGGGTGCGTCTCCTCGCTCGCCTCGAGGACGAACTCCATCGTCTCTCGGGCGATCCCGAGGAGCTCGTCCGAGCGGAACAGTCGCATACGCGAGCGAAGGCGCCGTCGCCCCATAGGGGTTCCGGACCGGACGACGACGGGTCCGCGCGCCGAGCGCGTCGAGACGGGCGGAGACGCGAGAGAACAGGCTTAACACCGCCCGTTCCCGAATGGATTCCATGAGCGAGAACACCGCCGGGGATTCCGGCACGCGGGGCGATTCGAGCCCCGAACCCGACGCCGCCGCGGCGAAGGGGTCGGCCGACGGCCGGCCGACCGTCTACGACTTAGCACCCAACTGCACCCTCGCGGACGCCGAGGTCGACGCACTGTACCACGCCGAAGTCAACGGCGTCGTCGACTACGGCGTCTTCGTCGACGTCTCGGACGCCCTCTCCGGGCTCGTCCACGAGTCGAACATCGACGGCGACTACGCCGTCGGCGACCGACTGATCGTCCGGCTCACCGAGGTGAAGGAGAACGGCGACGTCGCGGTCGACGACGAGGACTTCGACGACTACCGCACCGAGACCGTCGCTCACGAGCCGACGATCTCGCGCGTCCGCGGGCTCTCCCCGGGCGACGAGGTCACCGTCGAGGGCGAGGTCGTTCAGGCGAAACAGACCGGCGGCCCGACAATCTTCGCCGTCGCCGACGCCTCCGGCGTCGTCTCCTGCGCCGCCTTCGAAGAGGCGGGCGTCCGCGCGTACCCCGAGGTGGCGGTCGGCGACATGGTCCACGTCGGCGGGACGGTCGAGACCCGTGAGAACGCCCTCCAGCTGGAGGTCGACTCGCTGCGACAGCTCCCCGACGAGCGCGCCGCGGAGGCCCGCGAGCGGTTCGAGGACGCGCTCGACGAGCGCGCCGCGCCCGCCGACGTCGACCCCCTCGTCGAGTGGGAGGCGTTCGAGCCCATCCACGAGGAGCTCCGCGAACTGGCCCGGCTCCTCCGCCGGACCGCTCTCGCCGGGCGCCCGATCCGCGTTCGCCACCACGCCGACGGCGACGGGATGTGCGCGGCGATCCCGGTCCAGCTCGCCTTGGAGAACTTCGTCTGCGACGTGCACGAGGACCCCGACGCGGCCCGTCACCTGTTCAAGCGGCTCCCGAGCAAGGCGCCGTACTACGAGATGGAGGACGTCACCCGCGACCTGAACTTCGCGCTGGAGGGGCGCGCCCGCCACGGCCAGAAGCTCCCCTTCCTGCTGATGCTCGACAACGGGTCGACCGAGGAGGACGTCCCCGCCTACGAGAACCTCGCGCACTACGACATCCCCATCGCGGTCGTCGACCACCACCACCCCGACCCCGAGGCGGTCGAGCCGCTGCTCGACGCCCACGTCAACCCGTACCTCCACGGCGAGGACTACCGGGTCACCACGGGGATGATGTGCGTCGAGCTCGCGCGGCTGATCGACCCGTCGATCTCCGAGGAGCTCGAACACGTCCCCGCCGTCGCCGGGCTCTCAGACCGCTCGAAGGCGGAGGCGATGGACGACTACGTCGCGCTCGCCGAAGCGGCCGGCTACGACGAGTCCGACCTGCTCGACATCGGCGAGGCGCTCGACTACGCCGCCCACTGGCTGCGCTACTCCGAGGGGAAGACCCTCGTCAACGACGCGCTGAACGTCGGCTGCGAGGACGAACAGCGCCACGAAGAGCTGGTCGGCTTCCTCTCCGAGCGCGCCGAGCGCGACGTCGCCCGGCAGCTCGACGCGCTCGACGACCACGTCAACCACGAGCGGCTCGCCTCCGGCGCGCACCTCTATCGGATCGACCTCGACGAGTACGCTCACCGGTTCACCTACCCGGCGCCCGGGAAGACGACCGGCGAGCTCCACGACACCCGCGTGCGGGAGACGGGTGACCCGGTCATCACGATCGGCTACGGCCCGGACTTCTGCGTGCTCCGGTCCGACGGGGTCCGTCTGGACATCCCGAACATGGTGACCGAGCTGAACGACGAGCTCCCGGAGGCGGGCGTCTCCGGCGGCGGTCACCTCGTCGTCGGCTCGATCAAGTTCGTGAAGGGCCGCCGGAGCGCCGTCATCGACACGCTCGTCGAGAAGATGGCCGAGGCCGAGATCGACGAGGCGCTCTCGTCGACGGCCGCGCTCGACGACTGACCGCAACGGTAACCCGATTTTCGCGCCCCGTTCCACGCGCGCTCGTCACGCGAACGTCACCTCCCGACGAGCGGCGACGCCGGCACCCGCGAGCGCGGCGCCGAGCCCGCCGAGGATCCCGAGCGGCAAGTGAATCCCGCCGCCGCGCCAGTCGGCCGCGTACGCCCGGGCGTAGAAGTCGGCGACCCCCTCGTCCTCGACCGCGAGCAGCACCTCCCGGTTCTCCGTCGCCGCGCCGGCGTTCCAGTTGAGGCTCCCGACGATCGCCGTGTCGTCGACCACGATGCCCTTCGCGTGGACCTTCCCGTATCGGCCGCGCGGCTCCGCGACGGCGACCTCGATCGGTTCGCCCGCGAGCGCCTCGACGAGCGCGCGGTTCGCCTCCCGGTCGTACCACGCGTTCGACAGCAGCAGGTGGACGTCGACGCCGCGCTCGGCGGCCCGCCGGAGCGCCCGGACGAGGCGGTTCTCCGGGCCCCCCGTCCGCGGGACGAGCGCCAGCACGCGGTCGTCCGCGGCGTCGATCCGCTCGACCAAGCGGTCGGCGCCGTTACCGGGGGCGGTCAGGAGCTCGACGTCCGCCGCCGTCGACGCGGGCGCCTCGAAGCGGGTCGGGTAGCCGCCGGTCGCCGCGTCACCCTCGCTGAACTCGGTCCCCGCGCGGAACGCCTCCCACGACCGGGCGTCGGACGCCGCGGCGTCGGCCCGGAACAGGGCGGCGAGGTCGTCCGCGGCCGTCGCGCCGGCGGTCGCGGACCGGGGCGTCCCGGTGACGACCCCCCACCCTCTGTTGGTCCGACCGCCGGTGCCGGACGGCTTCCAGTTCTCCGTGAGGACGACCGCGCGGTCGTCGACGACGGCGTACTTCGCGTGGTGGAAGCGGAACCGCTCCGGGTCGCCGTCGAGGACGCGCACCTCGACGCCGGCGGCGGCGACGCGGTCGAGGAGCCGGGCGCTCCGCGCGGAGAACCCGCCGACCGGCGACCCCTCGACGAGGACGCGCACCTCGACCCCGCGATCGGCGGCCGCGACGAGCAGGTCGGCGACGCGCTCGGACCCCAGCGTGTAGCCGGCGAGCAGCAGTCGGCGCTCCGCTCCCCGTAGCGGCTCGACCGGCATGCCCGGGCTGTCCGGCAACACGAACGGCCGCACGGTCGCGTTCGCCCTTTCGGTCGCGGAACGGCGCTCGTACCCCCGCGGCCGCCACTCGCCCCAGTCCGCGCGCCAGCGGTGTCCCTCGGGCGCGCGGTCGTAGTCGACGACGGCGACCGTCGTCCCGTTCCGGCGGAGCTCGATCCGGTCGCCGGACGCGGCGAGCGGGAAGTGGTCGTCGAGCGCGCGGAGTTCGGGGGTGCCGGCGCCGCCGTCGTGGGCGCCGTGGACGCCGACCGCGGTGTCGTCGTCGAGGAAGGTCGTCGCGTTCGCGGGGTCCATCGAGAGCGCGACGACGCCGCTCGCGTTCGCCGGAACGTCCGCCTCGTGGTAGCCGTCGGAGAGCGACCAGTTCCCGCGCTCGGGGAGCCGGACGACGAGGTACTCGCCGCGGTTCTCCGCCGCGGTCGGATTCGGGAACAATTCGAGTATCCGGGGCTGCTCGGCCACGAGCGTCCGGTTCTTCGACCGTGGTGGCCGCGCGACGGCGGGGTCAAACGGCCGGACTCGCGCGTCGAGCCGCGCCGCCCGCCGCCGCGACCGGCGCGGCGGCCGTCAGGAGGAGCAGTCCGAGGGCGACGGCGACCGCGCTCGCGGTCGAGACCCTCGCGACGGCGGCGTTATCGAGACGAGTCGATCCGGGCGACACGGGGGGTCTCCCCGCGGCATCGGACAAGAAGGGTCGGTCGTTCAGCCCGACGGTCAGGCCGGCGAGTCAGGCGGTCGCCGACGCCGCGTCGAGCGAGCGCTGCGCTTTCTCGCCCTCGGTCGAGACGAGGAACGAGCGCTCGTCGGCGTACTCGGCGACGGTTTCGAGGGCCTCGCGGGTGCCGATCTGTCGGAGGGCCCAGGCGGCCGCGGCGCGGTCGTCGTCGGAGCCGTCGCCGGCGAGCACGTCGGCGAGCGGGTCGACCGCGCGGGCGTCGCCGATGAGCCCGAGCGCGCGAGCCGCGTGCGGACGGACGAGCTCCTCGGTGCCGTCGTCGACGAGCGCGTCCGCGAGCGGCTGGACCGCCTCGCTCGCGCCGATCTCGCCGAGCGCTTTGAACGTCGCCTTCTGGAGCTGCGGGTTCGAGTTCTCCGGAACGTACTCGACGAGCGTCTCGGTCGCCTCGCCGGCGGCCATCTTCCCGAGGATGCGGATCGCGAACTGGTCGCGCTTCTCCGCGCGCCCGAGCAGCTCCTCGAGGGAGGCCTCGGTCTTCCCGCGCTTCCCCATGCGCTCGAACGCCTCGAGGCAGTGCCGCTCCATGAAGTCGGAGGTGAGCGAGTGGAGCGCGAGCAGGATCATGTCGACGTTGCCGCGCGCCTCGTGTTCCTTCAGCGCGGCCCACTCCACCGGGAAGTCCTTGTAGTGGCCGAGCACGTCGTAGTACCCCTCGGCGCGGAGCTGCTCGTGCGTCTCGAGGTCGTCCCACTCCTCGGCGTCGTCGAGCCCGGACTCGAGCGCGTCGGTCGCCTCGATGAGGGCGGCGATCGTCGCCGCGTCGTCGTCGGGGTCGAGGTCGGCGTCCGCGACGCCCGCCGCGACCGCGTCGAGCGCCGAGACGAGGGCGTCGATGCGGTCGTCCTCGTCGGTCCCGCTCCCGTCACTCTCCGCGTCACTCTCCGCGTCGGCGGGCGCGTCGTCTGCGGCGTCCGGGTCCGTCTCGATAGCGTCCGCGTCGACCTCGTCGTCGACGGCGTCCGCGGCCGCCTCAACGAAGGCCGTCACCGCGTCGGCGGCGTCGTCGCGGCCGTCGGCGGTCCACTCGGTCTCCTCGAGCGTCGCCGCGGCGCTCTCGATGGCGTCGACGACGTCCTCGGCGTAGGGGCCGCGCGCCTCCTCGACGCCCTCGCGGAGCTCCGCGACCCGGTCCTCGAGGTCGCCGCGCGGGTCGTCCGCGTCCTCGTCGTCCTCGTCCGGCTCGGGGAGGTCGGCCTCCTCGATCCCCGCCTCGGCGTCGTCGAGGAGGGCGTCGACGTCGTCGAGGTCCGCCTCCGTCTCGGCGTCGTCGAGGAGCGCCGCGATCTCGTCGAGGTACTCGTTCAGCGAGTCCTCGGTCGCTTCGTCCGGAAGCGTCGGCGCGGCGGCCGCGTCCGTCGACTCGCCGGCGCCCCCCGCCTCCTCCGCGTCGTCCGCGGCGTCGGCCTCCTCGGAGGCGTCGGCCGGGTCGTCGTCGCCGTTGCTCATACACCACGAACTGCGCGCGTAGTCCATTAAGACGTTTCCCTTCGCGGGCGCCCCCGTTCGTTTATTCCGCCGTCCGTCCAATCGGTCCCCGTGATCGATCCCGACGCTCCCGACGATCCCGACGACGAGCCGATCGTCGCCGTGCCGCAGCTCGCCGTCGACGACCTCGCGGTCGGCAGCAACCTCGGCCGCCTCCGCGACCGCGTCGCCGCCCTGCCCGACCGGGTCGACGTCGCAGTCTTCCCGGAGTACGCGCTGACCGGGTTCGTCGACGACGACCGGCTGCGCGAGGCGGCGCTGGAGCGGGAGGCGGCGCTCGACCGGCTCGCTGACGTCGCCGACGAAGGGAACGTGGCGCTGACGGCGGGGTACGCGGAGCGCGCGGGCGACGCGCTGTTCAACGCGACCGCGTACGTGCCGCCGGCCGGCACCCTCTCCGGCGGCGCGGGAGCCCCGGACGAGCGGGCGGCAGTCTACCGGAAGCGACACCTGTGGGGCGAGGAGGCGGAGCGAGTCGACGCCGGCACCGATCGGGTCGTGGTCGACACCCCCGCCGGTCGGACCGGCCTGTTGACCTGCTACGACCTGAATTTCGTGGCGGAGAGCGCGTGGTTCACCGACCGCGCCGTCGACGCGCTGTTCGTCGCGGGCGCGTGGCCCGCCGCTCACGCGCAGAACTGGCGGCTCCTCCTCCGGGCGCGCGGCCTCGACGGCGTCCGGTGGGTAGTCGGCGCCGGACGAACGGGACGCGGGACAGCGTCGGGGGGCGAACGCGGGAACGATCGCCGCCGCTACGCCGGTAACTCTCTCGTCGCCCGCCCTGACGGTCGAGTCGCCGCCGAACTCGGCCGCGGCGAGCGGGACCTGATCGCCACGCTGGACCGGACCGTGCTCGCCGAGCAGCGCGAACTCGTCGGTGCCGTGAATAATACAGAAAAATAATTTTTTGAAAACTAAAATCTGATTACCATCGTGAAAACAGTTAAGTGCCCCGCGCGCGTACGTAGAGGTAGACATGAGCACCCAGAAAGAGGCACGTCAACGCTACGGCGACGTCCACGAGAGCGAAGCGCTCCGCGTTCCCGAGGAGAAGGCCGAGCAGCTCGTCGACGCGCTCAACACCGACCTCGCGGCGACGTACGTGCTGTACCATCAGATCAAGAAGCACCACTGGCTCGTGGAGGGCGCCGAGTTCCACGACATCCACGTCTACCTCGGCGAGGTCGCCGAGGACCTCGAGGAGGGCGCCGACGTGATCGCCGAGCGCGCGCAGGCGCTCGGCGGCGTGCCGCTGTCGGGCGGCGCGAACTACGAGGAGCACGCCCCGGTGAGCCCCGAGGACGCCGACGCCTACGACATCAGGACGGGGCTGGCGAACGACCTGGAGATGTTCGGTGACATCACCGAGATGCTCCGCGAGCACATCCAGCTCGCCAACAACCTCGGCGACTACAACACCGAGGAGCTGCTCCGCGAGGTCCTCATGGACGTCGAGGAGCACGGCCACCACATCGAGCACTACCTGGAGAACGACACGCTCGTCACTCAGGGTACGCTCGAATAGACGACTCACGTCCGTCGTTCCCGGCGACGGGGCGTCGTTCGTCCGAATTTTTTCCGTTATTTTCCGCCCGCCAGCGACGGCGCCGACGCGGACAACTTGGTTGACCGACCCGGATCAGCCGAGTCGCTCGTCCAGAATGAGCCGCGTCTTGGTCGACTTCACCTCGTCCATCTCGCGGGCCTGCGAGATCAGCTCGTTGACGGCGCGCGTGTCGACGGCGTCGACCACGAGCACGACGTCCTCCTCGCCGGAGACCTGCCAGACGAAGTCCACCTCCTCCCACTCGACCATCCGATCGCCGACGGCGGCGGTGTCGACGTTCATCTCCACCGAGATCTCGATCATCGCCTTCACGTTGCCGGTGCGGGTCGTAACGGTGAACCGCTCGATGATCCCCTCCTCGGTCATGCGGTCGACGCGGTTGCGCACGGTCCCCTCCGAGGTGCCGACTCGGTCGGCGATCTCCGTGTACGGGGTTCGCGCGTCCCGGCGCAGGATCGAGAGGATCCGGCGATCGAGGTCGTCCATACCCGAACCATTCACCCCGGCGACTTACTCGTTACGAATATCGTAACGAATCTACGAACGACGCATTTATTACCCTTTGCGCGTACGTTTCTCGTAATGTCGGACGCCTATATCGCGCTGGCCGACGGACGCGTGCTCGAAGCGCGCGCCCGTGCGCCGGGGCGCACCCGCGGTGAACTGGTGTTCACGACCGCGTACACCGGCTACGAGGAGTCGCTCACCGACCCCTCCTACGCCGAACAGATACTCACCTTCTCGTACCCGCTGATTGGGAACTACGGCGTCCGAACCGAGCGATTCGAGTCCGAGTCGGTCCAGCCGCGCGCGGCGATCGCCCGCGAGCTGACCGACGACGTCGCCGAGTGGCTCGCCGGCGAGGACGTCCCCGCCGTCGACCACGTCGACACCCGCGAAATCGTCACGACCGTCCGCGAGGAGGGCGCGATGGCCTGCGGGATCGCCGCCGGTCCGGACGTGGCCCCCGAAGACGCGGTCGCGGAGATGGAGGCGTGCGAGCCGATGAGCGACCACGTCGACATCGGCGCGCAGGTGTCCGTCACCGAGCCGACCGTCCACGAGGGCGGCGGCGCCGCCGACGTCGCGATGCTCGACTGCGGCGCGAAGGGCTCGATCATCACCTCGCTCACCGAGCGCGGCGCGGACGTCCCCGTCCTCCCGTACGACGCGACCCCCGAGGACGTGGCCGACGTCGACCCCGACGTCCTCTTCGTCTCGAACGGTCCGGGCGATCCGGAGAACTTCGTCGCCGCCCAGGAGGTCGTCGACGCCTTCGCCGGTGAACTGCCGATGGCCGGAATCTGCCTCGGTCAGCAGGTGATCACGAGCGCGCTCGGCGGCTCGACCGAGAAGATGATGTTCGGCCACCGCGGCGTCAACCAGCCCGTTAAGGACCTCCGCACCGACAAGGTCGTGATGACGACGCAGAACCACGGCTACACGGTCGACGACACCGGTCCGCTGGAGGTGACGCAGGTGAACGTCAACGACGACACCGTCGAGGGGCTCGACAGCGAGGAGC